>NZ_CP101827.1:1581062-1941417 GCF_024498295.1 Thermocaproicibacter melissae | reverse complement strand
GTGGAAATATCGCTTATGGCATTGTGATCCAAGTTTAGTTCCACTAAATCCGTCAGCGATGACAATGCGGAAATATTATCAATTTTATTATAAGAAAGCTCCAGATATTCCATGTTTGTCAACTTAGACAAAGTGGAAATATCGCTTATGGCATTGTGATCCAAGTTTAGTTCCACTAAATCCGTCAGCGATGACAATGCGGAAATATTATCAATTTTATTATAAGAAAGCTCCAGATATTCCATGTTTGTCAACTTCGACAAAGTGGAAATATTGCTAATGGAATTGGATTCCAAGCTTAGGTTATATAATTTCGTCAGCTTTGATAATGTGGAAATATCGTTTATAGCATTTTTACCCAAGTTTAGTTGCGTTAAATTCGTCAGCGATGACAATGCGGAAATGTTGCTGATTTTATTATCATAAAGATCCACATATTCCAATTCCGTCAACTTCGACAAAAAGGAAAGATCGCTTATGGAATCGCCACGCAATACTAACATGGTCAAGTTTGTCATTTTTGAAAGATCGGAAAAATCTTTGATGGGATTGTAAGCTATACTTAAGATACTCAAATTTTTCAGTTTTAATAAAGTGGAAATGTCGCTAACCTTATTCGTAGAAAGATTTAAGAGATTCAAATTCGGCAGTGAGGCTAAAGCAGAGATGTCGCTGATTCCATTGTTCCCAACTGAGAGTGATGACAATTTTGCCAGATTCGACAAAATTGATAAGTTGTTGAATCCCGTATCGTCAAGCATCAGTAACGTCAAATTCGTCATCTTTGACAATACGGAAAAATCACGGATGGGATTGGACATAAGGATTAACTGAGACAAATTCGGTAGCGAGGATAAAACGGAAATGTCGCTGATTTTATTTTCATTAATCACCAGCACACTCAAATTTTTCAGCCCGGCAAGCGGTTTGATATCTGATATGTCGTTTTCACCAAGATCAAGTTCTTGCAAATTTGTCAGCCCGGCAAGCGGTTTGATATCTGATATTTTGTTCGCATTAAGATTAAGGTACTTCAGATTTGTTAGCCCGGACAGAGGCGTGAGGTCGCTAATGTTGTTATATTCAAGATCCAAATCTTGTAAATTGGTTGCATATTCCAAACCAGAAAGACTAGAAATCTTTTTGCCATTTGCATGGAGGCAATTAATTTTGCTCATTTCGTCGACGGTGATGGTTTTGTCATCCTTTGACTTACCCAATTCGTCACGAATCACACTCAGCAATTTGCTGTCTTTGATTTTGCTCGATATGTCGGTACTGCCGTTAACCGTTTCTGCAAAAACTGTGACCGGCGAATAACTGACTGGAAATACCAACATGAGGAGCACCAAAAAAAGTGCTGTTACCTTACGACGCATAATTTTCTCCTTCCTTAGACCTCTTGCAGCGCTCATATCACTGCATTGTTGATAAACCTACCAATATGCTTTTTTAATTTTCTCTATAATAATTCCTCCCTGAAATTTAATTTACTGCTATATTAGCACGCATTATCATATTTTTCAACTATATACTTTTATGATAATATTTTACAGTACAGAACCTAAAAGAGGAGGGGTATAATTTCTCCTCCCTCTATAATATAACTCACAGATAGAAAAAATACCTGCGGCTTAAGCGATAAGCCGCAGGTATTTTGGCTTACAGCACCATAATCAAAGTGCCGGCGCCAATCAAGATGCATCCAATTAAAGATTTTACCGTAAACTCTTCGTGCAGAAACAGGAAGGCAAGAATCAGCGTAATTACAACGCTCAGCTTATCAACCGGCACAACCTTCGATGCTTCCCCAATTTGCAAGGCTCTGTAATAACAAAGCCACGATGCCCCGGTTGCCAAGCCGGATAAGATTAAGAATATCCAGCTCTTTTTGCTGATTTCTGGCAAGCCAGACTGGGCGTGGGTGAGAAAAACCATCAGCCATGCCATTCCAACAACGACAACCGTCCTGATTGCTGTGGCGAGATTTGAATTGACTCCTTCGATTCCGATCTTCGCGAGAATCGAGGTAAGCGCTGCAAACACCGCGGACAGGATTGCAAAAACAAGCCACATATTAATACCTTTCTGCTTTTTTAAGCTGACTTTTTTAGAAACTGATACCAGCGGCAGCACACATCGCGGAGCGGCTCGTCGAGGTATGTCCATGCTTTGTCTTTTATCCACTGCGGGATACCGTATGCAGCCTCGGCGATGCTGCCGGTTATCGCAGCGATGGTGTCGCTGTCGCCGCCCAACGAAATGGCATTTCGGATTGCATCCTCAAAATCGGTGCTTTCAAGGAAAGCGATAATCGCCTGCGGAACGGAACCCTGACAGCTTTCGTCAAAGCGGTAGGAGGGGCGAATTTCATCCAGCGTCTGAGACAAGTCGTAACCTAAATTTTCTTGAATCAGTGTTCTTACCTCATTCTTCAATTGGTCAATCGACCACGGCTCACTGTAGTCAAACGCATGGCCTTCGGCATAGAAGCGGCACAAGAAGATGGCCGCTGCCGTTGCCTGCGCGCCTTTAATGCCTTCCGGGTGGTTGTGCGTTACCGCTGCGGAGGTTGTTACCGCATCCCAGCTGTTTGACGGCCAGCAGCCGGTTCTGGCGTAGAAGCCGCAGTCCATGATCCATGCGCACGGCGAGACGCGCATCGCCGAGCCGTTGCCCCAGCTGTTGTACGGTTTTCGGTCATCCGAGTTTATCCAATTGCTGAATCTGCCCCCATAACCGGCGTCGGGATACAGCCGGCCCCACTTTTTGTAGGCGTCGATAAAGTCGTCCTTTTTGCCGCCGTTCATCAGAGCGTCGGCGGTGGCGACGGTCATCACCGTGTCGTCCGTGAAAAAGCAGTCGTCACGAAACAGGGGAAAGTCTTTCGTCTTGATGTTATTCCACTCATAGACAGAACCAACAATGTCGCCGATTATTGCGCCAAGCATGATGTTCAGCCTCCCTTATATGCCGCCATTTGTTTCAATACATCCTCCGCAATTGCAGGCTTCTTTGTAGGAACATCCTGTGCAATGCAAATCGCATCTTGCGTGTACTAAGCACACAGAATGATGTTAGCCCCGTTTCCGATTAGGTTTACAATGAAATGCGCAGCCATCATCACTTCGATGTTTTTGTGCCTAAGATATGCCAGCCCGAAGGCTATTCCCAAAATCGTATATGCAGCAATGCCGAATGGAGCGATGGCGTGTTCTGCCGCAAAAAGAACGGAACTAAAAAGCAAAGTCAATACGGTGATTCCAATGCCATGCCCTTCAACGATTAAATATTTTCGATAAAACATCTCCTCGGCAAGCGGTGGAAAGAAGATGGTTTGAACCGCAAAAAGGAATACCTTAAAGGGTGTGTCGAACTTGAGCTTAATTGCACCAACCGGAATCTTTGGAAATGCATGCTGCAATGCTAACATGAGAAAGTACCCTATGCAGAGGATGAGAATTGTTAAAAATACGTCTTTCCAAAACTTTTTCTGCTTGACCTGCCCTGCAATTCTGGTGAAGGAATACTCACCTCTGAAGGCAAAATATAAGGTCAGCAGAAGGTAGAAACAGAAATTCAGATATATGGTGTCAGCCTTTGAGAAGATAACTGCCGCAAGGAAAGCAGATTCAATGATTAGAGGGATGATGTTCTTTCGGAGATATCCAATCATGAACACACCTCTGTTCTTGTCATTTACAAATAATGGGTTTTGTACAATTCTATCACTATCCTATGAGATTGACAATTCCAAATAGTAGCAACAAAAAATTCGGAGGGTAAGGAATAACCCTCCGAATCGTTTAAAGATCTTTTTTCAAAAAAATTCGGTAGCTGATTTGGAACATTCCGTAACACCAGACGAATGCGATAATGGGGGAGCAGCATAGCAGAATGTAGAAATGTTGTTCTGTGAATTGCACTCCCGCCATAACGAGAAGCTTATAGATTCCCGCAACGATAAAGGTTGGAATGAAATACGACACTAACATCATCAGACGGCCTTTTTCCGCGCCGAATTTGAATAAAAGCGGAATTGATAGGGCACCGAAGATAATTGAAATTACCAATGCCGCCAGAGTAATCGTCAGCAGCTCTCGGATTCCTGCAGAATCAAGGGTAATTTTATTCGCTGCAACCCCGCAGATGGACCCAATTATCAATCCGAACAGGCTTCCGACTGCACAGAAAATTATCAGCACAATAAACTTTGCAGCGACGATATCTTTTTTGGAGACAGGCATTATCACCGCATACCGCGTCCAGTTGGAATTATCGTCAAATGCGAATGTTGTTATAATCATGGCGCTGCATAGAATCGCGCAGATAAAGATGTATCCGGATACCTGAAAAGAAGAAATAAAGCAGGCAAATAACACGAGAAGGAACAGCATGGATTTTGCATTGTGGCCGATATTATATAAGTCTTTCAAAATCAAGCTTTTCATTTGGGCTGCTCTCCTTTCACATACAGAAGCATAATATCGTCAATGGTTGCATCATCCACGACAGCGGTTTTGTATTTCCGTCTGGCAGTTTCCTTATCAGCGACGAGCACATTCCATTGATAGTCGTCTTTGCGGTAGGTGAGGATATCGCCTTTATCAATCTGGTCGAAAAGGTCTGTGTTGCAGCGAATGATGCCATAATTGTATCGCAGTTCGTCTTTTGTTTTGCAAAAGAGGAGTTTGCCATGATGGATAAAGGTAATATAATCCGCGACTTTCTCTAAGTCGGTGGAAATATGAGAGGACATTAAAATGGAGTGATTTTCGTCCTGCACAAATTCCAGAAAGACGTCGAGAATGTCGTCGCGCATCACGGGGTCAAGACCACTGGTGGCTTCGTCCAAAATCAGCAGTTTGGGCTTGTGGGAAAGTGCTGCGGCGATGCACAGCTTCATTTTCATCCCTTTGGAAAGCGCCTTGATTTCTTTGCCGCTCGGAATCTGGAAGCGTTCCAGATAGTTTTCGTACAGGCGGTCGTCCCACTGCTGATAGGCAGCCTTGAAAATTTTCCCGACGTTGGCGGGAGTCAGTGTTTCGTAGAAATTGATTCCGTCAAATACAACGCCGATGTCCTCTTTTAACTGTTTCGATGAGGATAATTGCTTCCCCCAGAAGGTAACTTTGCCGCCGTCTTTATGAATCAAGTCGAGAATCGCGTTGATGGTCGTGCTTTTTCCGGCACCGTTCTCGCCAATCAGCCCCATGATGGTACCTTTGGGAACAGAAAAGGAAACATGGTCCAACTTAAAACCGGGGTATTGCTTCGTTAGGTTTTCTACCTGTAAAATGGCCTCCAACATTAATCCACCTCTTGATAAAACATCGTTAATAGTTCAATCAGCTTTTCCAGCGATATTCCACTTGTCCGTGCAATATCGGCGGCTTTCTCTAAATGCTCTTCCGCCAATCGCTGCTGTTCTTCCTGATAAAAGTCTTTCTTCAGTGCCGAAACAAAGCTGCCGCGGCCGATTGTCGTTTCAATAAAGCCGTCGCGCTGCAAATCTTCATACGCTTTTTGAACGGTGATGACGCTTACATGAATGGACTTTGCCAGCGCCCGCATTGAGGGGATGGGGTCGCCGGGTTTTAGTTCGCCGCTCATTATCATGGCTTTTATCTGTGAGGTTATCTGCTCATAGATCGGCTTGCTTGTGTTGCTGCTTATGATGATTTCCACGATGGCCCTCCTTTGTTAAACAGTGTACTTATAGTACATATACATTATATTCAATTAAAACGCTTTTTCAAGATGTTTGAAAAATTTTTTTGCAAAAAGAAAGGGAGCCGCTTTTATTTGGCTCCCATAGAATTGTTATGTAGGAAATTGGAATTTGTCATTTTCCGTTAACTTGAGAAGCTTTACCCAGAGTTCAAAATCTTTGTGTGCGGCTTCAAGCCTTGCCGGGGTATGTGCATCGGAACCGAGGTAGAACTTGCAGCCGCACTCTTTCGCAATCCGGTATGGCCGAAGAATGATGTCAAGTTCTTGCTCGTTATATCGGTGAATCGGTGCGTTCAGTTCAATCCCAATTCCGACTTCTGCCGCTTTCTTGAATAAATCGGTATAAACGGCGTCCGATATTCCGCCGAACAGTTTTAAGTGATTGCTCCATTGGTTCTCGTCATATCCGGCTGCGAGCGGACATGTGATATGGGCCAGCCCCATTTTGTGAAACGGATAGTGCTGCTCCAGCAGATGAAAGGAACGGTTCACTACCAGTTCTCGCCGCTTATCCATGCTGTCCCATTCTTCGTCGGTAATGGTGAAACCGCGCATGTGCAGATGTGTCGTCGGAACGATGATGAAATCGAACAAGTCGAAATTTTCTTCCGCAAGTAATGTCCCCGCCCTGCCACTGCTCAATCTCGGAAGTATCCGTTGTGAGCTTGATGGCTGTATGCGCGAAATATACTTTCAGGTTTCTTACCCGCCGGAAATCAATATTGGCGTCCGGCACATCGATGTGATAATCCTCAGGATTGCTTGTAATGTCTTCCTGAACCAGTTTCATAAGGTCATATCCGGCGCTGCGTAAGGCGTTTGCGACCACATCGGTGCATACGCCGTATCCGTCGTTCGGGTAACCCGTTTGATAATATTTGCTTTGATATTTTGGCTTTGTGGCAACATAGCTTAATGCGCCTTGCAGGATATCCACTTGGTCATCGATGCCGTCGTTGTCTTTATCGACGGAACTATGCAGCTGTTCAATATGCCCTGCATATTGATTCGGTATCCGTTCGGGACGAAAGCGCAGGCAAATCAGAATGATACTCGTGACGCAAACACATACGGCAATTATAATCAGTATCTTCTTTTTCATCGATTCGCCCCTTTTCCATCGGACGATATTTCTCACGGCTGCGGCATGTGTTTGGTGCGGCAGTCTGTTCAAAAAGAACGAGGTCTAGGTAAGCGCAACGTCTTTGTGTGGTAATTTACTTATTGTGGTTCAGCGCGTCTACGACAATTTCAATTCCTTTTTTGGCGAAGTTAATCTTCCTTTCGCTGAATACTGCTCCGGCCTTTGAAAGTGAGACTTTTGCAATACAGAACTGGTCATCCTCGGAGGGTTCCGGATTTCCCATCAAGGTTGTCCAGCTGACATCGACATCTTCTTTTGCTATTGGCTTATCATAATCCAGCGTATATTGCATATCTTCCGAAAGCGCGGAATTTGAACTGGCTTTGACGGTGATTTTGTTATTATCATCTTGGTATATTTTAATGTAGTAATAGACCACGCCTTGCGAAGATGTAACATATGCTTCATTCGGGGACACGGTTTCCTCATAAATCAGCTTTGCGTTTATCGTTGGGATCAAATTTGAACCTTTCTCTGCGCTTTTCGACGAACAAGCGGCGAAAATTAACAGGAAACTCAAAAAAATCGCAGCAAGCGGAATGTTTTTCTGTTTGATATTCATTTTCTTGGCTCCTTGATTTTCTTTCATTGTTTTGGAGAGATGTTATAAATCACCTGTTGCCGGAATTGCTGTTCTGAGCGAAACGTTTCCGCTGTGCAACGGAATACAAGGGCCGCTGGTTCATTTCATTCCATACTCTCTCAAGTCGTCTCCCTAGGGAGAACTGCAGTGGTTTTGTTGCTTTGCTTACGTTTGCTGAATATGGATTCAATATATTTCAGAATGAAATCTTTTTCAATAACTTTATGATTAATCCTCACAACAAGAAAAAGGGTTTCCGACTTCTCTGGCAAAACAGAGATTCGGAAACCCTCTCTTATATGTTATTGCGCCAGCAAAAATTAGTCTGTTTTCACGCCGGCTAAAGCGGCCTGTTCCCTTACATAAGACGCCGCCTGCATGTAGCTTTCAAAATCGGGCAGATGTTCCACAAATAATGTTGTATCCGGCCCCAATGACTCGCAGAGTCTTGCAACCTTTTGATAATTTATGATTCCTTTCCCCGGCATGGTTTCATGGATTAGTGTTGTGTAGGCATTCTCCATGATGACGTCTTTGCCGTGGATGCTCTTAATGTAAGGTCCGAGTTTCTGAAAGCATTCCTCAATGAATTCGTCGCAGAAGAGATAACGTTTGGGGCAGTTAATCATGTTGACATAGTCCAAATGTACGGCAAACGCTTTCCTGTCGACGTCATGTATCAATTGAAGGTATTGGTCCGGAGAGTCGGGTACCATCCAGGGCAGACTCTCAACCGTGTAAAAGGTTCTCGTGGGCTTTACGCTGTCGATAATTTCCCGAATTGAATCAACAACCAAAGCATAAGTGTCCTCAGCGTAATTTTCCCGATAACCGCCGTCCCAAATTTCACCCCTGCTTCCCGGTACGTTGACACAGCAGTTTGCGCCCAGTTCGTCTGCCAGTGCAAGCTGATTTTTGGCGTACTCCATCGCCGCCTTCCGTTCCGCATCATCAAGGGCGAGAACGTTTTTCCACACGCCGACTTCTCCAATGACGAGGTCGTGTTCCTTGGCGCATTTTAAGTAAGCCTGCTTCTCTTCTTTGCTTGCACGATAGTCAATTGGCGCCAAAACCGCCCGGTATCCCAATTCCTTTACGAATTGATACCATTCTTCCGGGTTGCTGTAGGGCTTTTCAATTGCTCCGCCGATTCTCAAAATGATCTCTCCTTTTTATTAACAATAAGTGGATTACCAGCCGTTTCTTTGCCAGATTACGGATGGGTCAATACTCTTTAAGTCTTTCGAGCAGGTTTTTGCCATTACTCCAGCCAGTTCTTCCGTCATCTTAAGGATCTGGTTTTTTACGCCTTCTGCGCCGTCTGTTTTGAGCGGCTCCATAATCGCTCTGCCGACACAAACGGCGTCAGCCCCCAGCGCAAGCGCTTTGAATACATCCATTCCGCTCACAATACCGCAGTCAACAATGATGGGGATTCGGTGATTGACGACTTTTGTAATCTTCGGCAGGATGTACAGCGGAGGAACGGCGTAATTCATAATTCCGTGATGATGGGAAACAACGATTCCCTTTGCTCCGGCTTCTAGGGCTTTATAGGCATCCTGCTCACTCAGAACACCTTTGATAATGAAAGGTACTTTTGAATATTTAATAAATTCCTTTATCTCCGCGAGCGATTTCGATTTCATCTTCTCGCCCATAACGACGTCATATTGTCCGTTTGCGGCAAAGGAATGGTCTACGTCCATGCCAAGAGCCATGACCCCGCAGCGTTCCGCATGTTCGATTCTCCGAAAAATATAGTCGTTGTCGGCATACGGCTTAATGATGTTTATGGTGCGGGCACCGGTAGCCGTTATCGCCGCAATTTCCGCTTCGTCTCCCATGCCTGCCCAGGCAACAGCGTTTGCCGCATGGGCACCTTTGGCCATTTCCACCATTCCGTTTTCCCGTATCTTACCCAAATGTGACAGAGCTGCCGTCATAATGGGCGTATCAAAGGTTTCCCCATATAATTCAAACTTTGTGGAAGGGATAACCGAATCGATATGCCTCATTTCCACGAGCAATGAGTCAAAATAGTCTCTTGTTATCTGGTCGGAATCCCATGGCTTGCTGTGTTCCATATTCGGTACTCCTCTCTTTTTATGCATAAACCATTGAAATGGCTGCCTGCTTAGGTTTATTATTGTAACAATTTGCTATGGAAATCACAATACTTTTCCATGTTTTTTTATACCGGCGAAACAGGCTGATACAGAAAAAATGCCCTCGATAAGAAAATTCCTATTGAGGGCATATACGCTTGACAGGAATATGGCACACAGAATTTCGATTCTTGTAAATAATTAAGAAGAATGTATAATAATTACAATCAAAACAGCTCGATTTGGAGGTGAAAGATTATGAAAACGGTTATCGTTTACAATCACCCGTACAAGAAGAGTTTCTGCCACGCTTTGCTGGAATCTGCAAAGGAAGGAGCAATCCGTGCGGGGCAAGAAGTCGATGTAATTGATCTTGACGCTGACAAATTTAATCCGGTCATGAGTGCGGAGGACCTCAACGGCTTTGTTCATCATCAAATGGTGGACCCGCAGGCGAAAGATTATTTCCGCAGAATCCGAGACGCGAATCACATGGTTCTCATCTTCCCAATTTGGTGGGAACTCATGCCGGCCATGATGAAAGGATTCATAGATAAGGTCGTTTTCCCCGGCAGTTTCTATGACCAGTCTGCCAGCGGTGACATGTCGACTCTTCTGCCGAACCTGAAGATTACATTAGTTACGACCATGAACACACCGGCAGAGTTATACAAGAACGTTTACGGAGATGCAATCTATAAGGCAGTTGTTAAGGGTACCTTTGAAAAATTAGGGATAAAGGATGTCAAATGGGTCTGCTTCAATATGGTCAAGGACAGCACAGCGGAGAAACGCAAACAATGGCTTGAACAAATCGCACAAATTGTTGCAGAGAGATAAAATCGGAAGGAAAATGAAAGGCATGTGCCATGGGCACATGCCTATTTTCGTTTGGCTATCCAACAAATTTATATTCATTCATTTACACGGTTTATAATCTTCATCGCATCCTGAGTGCCAAATGTTCGGCGGATGACACTCTCTGCATATCTTTTGATTAATTCAGTATTCTTGCAGAACGAAAAGATGCGTAATACCCTCGTTTGATTAAACCAGACAGTCTTGACAGGGCGAGCGGGCTTTTGCGGATCCTGCCGATTGTTAGTGTGCCGTGCAGCGGCCGCGGCTGAATTCTTGACAAAAGTAGAGTTCTTTTATAAAATAATATTAGCACTCATTTACATAGAGTGCTAAAAAGTGCGTTTTTTCTTTCATCTTTTGATATATATTAGTGACGTTAACGTTATTGGTATCTATCTGAAGCGAAGGAAGAGAAACGCATTTTTTCATTCTGCAAAAAATTCTAGAGGAGGAATGCATATGAAAGCATTATTTTTAGCAGGTGGATTTGGAAGCCGGTTAAGACCCATTACAAACTACTTGCCTAAACCAATGGTGCCGGTTATGGGCAAGCCTCTACTCGAACGAAATATTGAGAGATTAAAGCAGTATGGCGTGGATGAGATTGTTTTGAGCACATGCTACAAACCCAAAATCATTGAGAAATATTTTAAGGACGGTAAAAATTTCGGGGTAAAGATCAGCTATATTACGGAAGACCAGCCTTTGGGGACAGCAGGTGCAATTAAAAACGCACAGAAGTTCTTTGATGACACTTTTTTAGTGTTTAATGCAGATATCTTAAGCGATATTGATATTTCCGACATGATACGGTTCCATAAGGAGAAGAAGGCTGTGGCAACCATAGCGGCAACGCAGGTTGAGGATACTTCGGCCTATGGGGTCATCGAATATGACGAAAATGGCTACATTACCGCATTCAAGGAAAAGCCGAAACCCGAAGAAACCACTTCAAACCTGATTAATGCGGGAGTTTATATTTTTGAACCGGAGGTCTTAAATGAAATTCCTGCCGGAAGGGCGGTGTCCGTTGAACGGGAAACATATCCGCTCCTTCTGCAAAAGGGTGCCAGTATGGCGGTGTATAACCGCTGCTCCTATTGGCTGGATTTGGGTACTCCTGCAAAATATCTGCAGGCTCATAAAGATATTCTGGCTGGGTTATTCCATATTGGAAATTGCGATTTTCGCAGAAATCCACTCTATATCAGCAAAACGGCCAAAATCAGCCGCGGCGTAAAAATCATGGAGCCGGCTTACATCGGCGACCATGTGCAGATTGACGCCCATTCCGTCATAGGCCCCGGCACGGTTTTGTGCGATCATTCTTCCGTTGGCAAAGAGGCCCAGATTGTCGGAAGCGTGGTGTGGGACCATGTACAAGTCGAAAGCGGAGCTTCCGTTGTCAACTCGGTGGTTATGTCGAATTGCACCGTCAATCAAAACAGCAGAGAGCGCAATACCATTTTGACAGGAACCCTCAGCCAACCGATTGCGGCTGTATGAATGGGGTTCTTTAGAAGTTTGATATCACGACTACAGGAGGTATATTAAGAATGAGAAACGTGGCTTTTTTAAGCACTTATCCTTCAAGAGAATGTGGCATTGCAACCTTCACCCAAGACTTGGTACGGGAACTTGACAAGATAAAGCGATTGAATCAGCCCAAAGTAATCGCTGTAAGCGACGACAATTATACTTACAGTGACCGAGTCATTATGGAGCTCCGGCAGCACGACAGACAAAGCTATGTCAGCACAGCCCAAGCCATCAATCATTCGGATATCGACCTCCTTATGATCGAGCATGAGTACGGCATATACGGCGGAGAATCGGGGGAGTACATTCTGGACCTTGCAGATAACCTGGAGATTCCGTTTATTACCACGCTTCATACCGTGCTTCCGAACCCCACTGCAAAGCAGAAGGAAATTTTGGAGCATCTGGGCAAAAAGAGCACTCAGGTTGTTACGATGGCGGAGAATACAAAGCCCATTCTTCAAAGCGTCTATAACATCGACGCTTCAAAGATAAAAGTGATTCATCACGGAGTGCCGTCCAGGGCATTTGAATCACAAGATGTGCTGAAGGCAAAGCATGGCCTTGCAGGGAAAAGCGTTGTCAGTACCTTTGGACTGTTAAGCCCCGGAAAGGGTTTGGAATATGGAATCGAAGCCATTGCCAAGGTTGCAAAGAAGCATCTGGACATTGTTTACCTTATCCTCGGACAGACGCATCCTTGCGTCAAGAAAGAGTCCGGTGAAGCATACCGCGAAAAGCTGATGAACATGGTGGAAACCCTTGGCATCAAGGACCATGTGCGGTTCGTGGACAAATACCTTACCAAGGACGAAATCATTTATTATCTGCAGCTGTCGGATATTTACATGACGCCCTATCTTGGCAAGGATCAGGCGGTCAGTGGAACCTTGGCCTACGCTGTGGGATATGGCAAAGCAATTGTATCGACCCCCTACAGCTACGCCAAGGAGATGCTCGCAGGCGGCAGGGGACTTTTGGCGGAATTCTGCGATGCGGATTCGCTTGCGAAGGCGATTGCGTATATTCTTGAAAACCCCAAAGCCAAAAAAGAAATGGAAGCCAGAACGCTGAAAGTCGGCAGGACAATGATGTGGGAAAATATTGCAAAACAGTATGCAGACCTTTTTTTCAATACATTCGCTAATATCAATCTTGCAGACAGTATGGTGATATAATGGATTCAGCTTGCAATGACTTATTCAAGGACGACTATATCTTCCGGATGACGGACGATACAGGAATGTTCCAGCATTCCAAATACGCCTTGCCCGATCCGAATCATGGTTATACCACAGATGACAACGCCAGGGCTTTGATTATGGCGCTGATGCTCTATGAACGATATGGAAAAGAGAAATATCTTGACCTTGTCTACCGCTATGCGACGTTCTTGCTGAGTGCGCAAACCCGTAACGGAAAGTTCCGCAACTTTATGCGGTACGATAGAAATTGGCTTGAGAAGGAAGGTTCCGAGGACTGCTTCGGGCGATGCCTGTGGGCTTTGGGATTTGCCCTTTCTCACCCGTGCACGCCCAAGGGCGTCAAGGAGAGCCTTTCCTACATAATGCAGAAGGCAATACCTCATGTGTCCGCTCTGCATTTTCTCCGCTCCAAAGCATATTCCATTCTCGGCCTTGCCAGCCTTGAAAGCGACGACGCAAAAAGAATCGTTTCGGAAACTGCTGAGTCCCTGTGCAGTCAATATGACGGGTGCAAGGACGGGGAATGGAAGTGGTTTGAGGACACGGTTACATACTGCAATCATGTGCTCCCTTGGTCTCTGATAGAGGCCTATAAGGTTACCGGGAAAGACAAATTTCTTCAGACAGCCGAGGAAAGCCTTGATTTTCTGAGCAAGGTAACCTTTAGAGAAGGGTACTTCAAGCCGGTCGGGTGCAACGGCTGGTTTGTAAAAGGGAAGACCCCGGCAGAATTTGATGAACAGCCGGTAGAGGCCTGCGAAGGGGTATTCACCTATTTGGCGACCTATGAGGCAACCGGCAGCCGCAGCTACCTGCAAAAGGCAAAACAATGCTATGAATGGTACCGAGGATTCAATTCCAAGAAAACAAGCCTTATTGATAGCGAATCAGGCGGCTGCTACGACGGACTTAAGGAAAACGGCTTAAACCGAAATATTGGGGCGGAAAGCCTTGTTTCTTATGTTATGGCTTTCTTGAAAATTTCCAGCATAGCGGGCGAGGAAACCAATTGATGCAAACAAAGGATTCCTGCAATCGGTGTTACCGAAAGGCAGGAATCCTTTGTTTTTGTGTCATGAATCAATTTGGCTGTCTCTTGTTATAGCATAGACCTTCGTCATTTCATTTTCGCTGTCACGGTATTCCTCGACCAGAGACATCCCAATGGATTGAGCAGTTGCGCAGGAAGCGATATTATCCGCTTTCATGTAGGAGTATAAAACACGGAACGGCGTGTTCTGGAAGGCCCAGTCACGGACGGCGGATGCAGCTTCTTTCGCATACCCATTGTGCTGCATATCGGCGCGGATATGATATCCAATTTCAGGGCGAATGAAGTTGTTGATATTCTGCATGGTAAGACCACAGTCGCCAATCATTTCTCCTGTTTCTTTTAGGCAAACGGCCCATAAGCCGAATCCAAATACCCGGTACCGCTCCTTGTTTTTTGCAATCCAGTTGCGGACACGGGTTTCGTCCAACTTATATGGATAGTGCCGCATGATATCAGAATCGCCTAGCACAGCATATAAAGAATCAAAATCGTCGTCGGTTAGCTCTCGCAGAACCAGTCGTTTTGTATGCATTACCATTTGTATACCTCATTAACTATTTTATATTTTGTATATATGTCGTTTATTGTTTTATTTTGTTATTTCAATAGCAGCATCCAGTATATTTGCATCAATGGTTACGCCATAAGATTCAGGATCGATCACCGCACCTAATTTGATTGGCGTTTTTCCATCGTTTATCTTTTTTGTTGTTTCAAGAAAAGATGTAAAAGTGAAGAAACTCATATCCTTCGCCCTTCCTATTTTTTATGAAATTCATTATAACTTTTACAGTAGGGAATTATTTTCTTATCTTAAATAAAAATATTTTTCACTTTCCAAAGTTTCACGCAAAAAGATACCCTAGATATGTTGTTACACATATCTAGGGTATTCATGAGATTATTTTTTCCGGCGTGCCGGTTGATGATTATTATTCCCCTAACAAATCTGCTTTGTACTCCAATACTTTCAGGCCGGCCGTACATGCAGGGCAGTCACACCATTTTGCGCCTTTTGCCTTAATTTCCACAGCATGGGAATAGATTTTGTTTGCCATTTCTTCGCCGAATTTTTCTTTTGCCTTATCGCTTCCGAACAGACTGATAACGGAATCAATATCGGTGACGGCATCTTCCAGCGCCGAAACGTATTTTTTGGACGCTTCAGCTTCCTTTTCCGTGCCGACGGCATCGAGCCACTGCTGTGCTGCAGTTCTCAATCCTTCGTAGCAGTGTGTAGCCAGTAATTCCTTAGTCCTCTCAATGATAATTTCCTGATTTTTCATAGTATCATTCCTTTCCTAATTAAAAGCGGTTTCTTCGACTGGCGAACCGCTTAAGTGCTTGATGATTCGAAGGAACTTATCAATAATATACTATATATTCTTCAGGAAAACAAACAGGAATTCTTATCTCATAATTTTTTTGATAAGGCACCAAATTCATTCTTGTCGTTTTTCCCCTTGCCGAATCATCCCCTCACGGGTAAAACCGCACTTTTCAAGCACCTTCCATGATCCGATATTTCGCGATACTTCAAGCGCAGTAAAACAAAACCCGCAGATTCTATACAGAATCTGCGGGTTCCATCGGCATAGCAGCGCCGAGAATTCTTATTTGAAATATTCCTGTCCCAGCAAGTCGGCTGCCAGCAATGCGTCGTACAGCTGGTCCGGTGTGACGTCTCCTGCCATATTATGAATGGATTCGCCCGGAGCACAGGCCTTTTCCGCTGCAATGTGGACACGTTCCACATCGGTTACTCCGACTTCCTTCAAAGTAACCGGAAGACCTACGCTGTAGCAGAAATCCATAACTTCCTTGATTTCTTCCTTCGGAGCATTCTCAAGGATTAGCTGAGCGATTGTGCCGAATGCTACCAGAGAACCGTGCATGGTCTTTTCACATTCGAGCAAAGCCGTAAATCCATTATAGACGGAGTGTGCAACAGCAAGACCACCGTTATCGGCACCGACACCGCTTAAGTAGGTATTTGCTTCAATGATGGCTTCCAGTGCCGGCGTCACCAAATGTTTTTCACAAGCCAGCTTCGCCTGATATCCGCATTTTAGCAGCGTTTTATAGCACAGCTCGCAAAGTGCCATGGAGGAGAGGGTAACTCCGCCGTTTTCAAGGCTGGGGGAATCGGTCCTTAAGCATGCTCTGGCTTCAAAATAAGTTCCGAGCGCGTCGCCCATTCCAGCCACCAAAAACTTAGTCGGTGCATTTGCAATGATTTCACTGTCGACAATGACAGCTTCCGGATTCCTCGGATAGAACAAATAGGAATTAAAAGTTCCGTCATCGTTATAGATTACGGAAAGACCGGTGCAGGGAGCATCTGTGGCGCAAACGGTAGGAATGATGGCAACCGGACGCTTTTCATAATAGGCAGTTGCCTTGGCCGTATCAATCGCCGAACCGCCGCCGACACCGACAACGACCTGAATGTTTTTATCGCGTACGATTTTTCTCATTTTGTCGATTTCGCCGTTGGAGCTGATTCCGCCGAAAATTTCAAAATACAGCTTGCAGTCTGTACCTTCAAAGCTTTTTTCAATCTTGTCCTTGCAGTTTTTATAGCCGCTGTTGCTGCAAATGAACAGATAGGACGACCCCAGATCCTTTGTCTCGTCGTAAAATTTATACAAGGCGCCCTTTCCCTGTACATACTTTAACGGTGCTCGGAACAATTTCATAACTGCCATAAAATACCTACTTTCTTAATTGTTTGTTATTTATCTATCAATCTTAGACAATATTATATCGAATTTGTACGATATTCGCAATGGTACCCATTGCCAATCAGACTAGAAATGATATATGCAGGAAGACGTTTGGGTGCATCATTCGTATTGAATGGATGAACCAAATCAATAAAAGAAAGATGCACCGGGATTTCAATTCCCGGTGTATCTTATTTTAGATCTCATTATCTCTGGTCTGAAAAAATCCAATTACATCGTATAATGAGTCAAATACTGCGGCTGCTTTCATTTGATGGTTCATATCCGGTTTCTTGATGTCTGGAATACAAATAACAGGTATACCTGCATTTACCGATGCCTCGATGCCTGATTCGCTGTCTTCTAGGACAAAACAGTCATGAATGTCTACTTGGAGCTTTTCAACAGCCTTCAAAAACACATCCGGATTCGGTTTGCTTCTTGTAATATCTTCCGCAAAAACGAACTCGTCGAACAAATCATAGATGCAATGGTCTTTCAGAATTTTAACAGCCCTGTCCTTCGTACTTGATGTTGCAATGGCAGTCTTATACCCATTCTCTTTCAGAAAATGCAGTAAGTCTATGGCCCCTTTTTTCAGATTGACGCCTTCTGCAAGAATTTCCTTTTCTTTATTTAGCACCTTCTCCATGCCTTCTTCCAGACCCCATGGAAGTTTATAGGTGCTAATTAAATTCCTTACATTGTTTCTTTCTGTTTTACCACTGTAATTTTGAGCATAGTCCTGTATCGTCATTTCATAACCATATGGATTGAGCAATTCCTTATACACTCGATAGGAAATAATTTCGGTATCAACCAATAGACCGTCAAAATCAAATATGACTGCTTTTCTCATCTTCTCCTCCGCTGATTAAATTTTATTCCAAGATTAGAACGTTTCTTTGCAAAATACTTGATATATACAAATTTTACTACGTTTTTCCACTCTCATCTCTTTTCAACGACTTCTCTTTTAATAATAAAATAAAGGTTTCCGGACATTTTTATCTCTCCGCAGAATAGCCGAGAGAGTAGATTTTTGTCCGGAAACCTTATCTTTACATTTAAGTTTTCTATTTATCGATTCTTAACATCAGACATTAACGTCAACGACCCTTTGGGTTGAGTAGATAAGCTGGACGCTTACACCCTTGACATCAATACCACGCACTCAAATGGTTTGTGTTGATTGAATTGATGTCTATGGGCCATTTTGACAACCATTTGTTCATGAGAACATGTCAATGGGTTTTTCGGTCATTTTTGAAAAACCGCCGTTTGCGGGAACATGTCAATTAACAATAACGCCAACCACTGAATGTGCAATTGGCATTAATTAATTTTATGTCAGTTTCTTCTTCAATTCAATTATTCGGGCTTCAATTATTGAAATAACTTTTTTAAATTCCTCATCACTCTTACCCGTAGGATCATCCAGTCCCCAATCCTCTCTATGCTTGCAGGGAAGGTAAGGGCATTCCACATTGCATCCCATTGTAATAACAATATCTACCGGCGGGATATCATCAAGCAACTTTGGATATTGGTTTTTCTCCATATCTATATCATAAAGCTCTTTCATTAAACGAACGGCATCCTGATTGATCTGTGGCTTCGTTTCAGTTCCTGCCGAATAGCTTTCAAAAGTATCACTAGCAAGATGCCGTCCCAGTGCCTCTGCAATTTGACTGCGACAAGAATTATGAACGCAAATAAAAGCGACTTTTATCATTTTACTCTCCTACAGCGCCAATAAGCGTTCACCCTTGATATCCTCAGGACTCCATGAAATCAGTGCGAACTTCCCATTTGCATGTTCATTGATGCGGTTGAGCCATTCTATTTCACCAGCTGCCTTAGCCTTCAGTATGTGATTTGTCGTATCCGTGCCATAAAGTGACTGATTGACCACCCACCACTTAGCGGCGATGCCCGCGCGCTTTAAATCATCTTCAAGACGGAGAGCCTCATAAACGGGAGTCGCTTCCGGTAGGGTCACAATAATGACCTCGGTTTCGTCTGATTTCAGTCGTGGTAACAGTCGTGCCACCGATTCAGGTATTTCTCCCTTAGTACGTTGTATTTCGTGATTATAACTCTGTGTGGACTCCAACAGGAGCAGGGTGTGACCTGTAGGAGCAGTGTCTATAACTACCACCTGATCGTCTGCCATGTCAACTAATTCCGCAAATGCACGGAAAACAGCGATCTCCTGTGTGCAGGGTGAGCGAAGATCTTCTTCGATATAGGCAATATCCTCGTCACTCATACCGGATGCGCGTGCCTTGGAGAGCACCTCTTGCTGATACTTTTTAAGCTCCTTAGCTTCATCAATATGGCTCATGGATATACCGCTTGTTTCGTCTATCACAAATTTTAAATGTGCAGCCGGGTCAGTAGTGGTAAGGTGGACTTTCTTTCCTCGCTTTGCAAGTCCTAACGCAACAGCAGCCGCAACGGTGGTCTTGCCTACACCGCCTTTTCCCATCGTAAATATTACACGCTTGCCTTCTGCTGCTAATTCATCTATCACATCGCTGAGCGAAGGAATATGGTCAGTATTCAACTTTCGCGGCTCAGTAGGGACATAGTCGGTGGTAAGCAAAGCACGCACATTTTCCAAACCAGTGACATTATACGAGCGTAAAGGTACCATATAGATTGGAAACGCTTTTAAGGCTTCCGGCATATTAGATATAGCTGCCTGCTGTTTTTCGTAAAGGCTGGAAGAAAGAGCATCAGTATGCTCCATCAATAATCCATTGATAACCAGCATCTGATTGTTAACACCTAACGCAAACAATTCATTGGAAGCACGTTCCGCTTCTTTAAATGGTGCAGTTTCCGGTCTGGTAACAAGTATTAATGTAGTCTGACTGCCGTCCGACAATGTTTCCACAGCTTGCTGATAAATCGATTTTTTGCTCTCTAAACCTGATAGTTGACCGAGGCAGGATGCGCCATGCGTGCTTTCACTTATGAACCTGCTCCAAGCAGAAGGAAGCTGAAGCATTCGTAGGGTATGGCCAGTAGGAGCAGTATCAAAAATAACATGATCGTATTCCTGCTGAACCTTTTCGTCTGTTATGAAATTAGAGAACTCGTTGAATGCTGCTATTTCTATTGTGCAGGAGCCAGAAAGCTGCTCCTCCATATTTGCGATAACAGAAGCGGGCAACTTGCCTCGATAAGGCGCGATTACGCTCTCCCGATACTCAGCTGCGGCCTGTATAGGGTCGAGGTTAGCCACATATAGATTAGGCACACCGGGGATAGGCGTACCTTTGTTGGTCAGTTCCATCGAGAACACGTCTTGAAGATTGGAAGCCGGGTCGGTGCTGATGAGCAACACACGCTTGCCTTTATCCGCAAGAGAAACAGCGGTGGCACAGGCGATGCTGGTTTTGCCAACGCCACCCTTGCCGGTATAGAAAAGATATTTCGTTAAATGGATGTTTTGTGGATCAAATAAATTCATTTTAACAGCAACCTCCCTTGCAATTACAGCCGCCAGAATTTTTCTTAGAAACCTTCACCTTGACGGACGTGCTCTTCACTCCCAACACATCTCCGGGAAGATCAAGCAGCTTGGTGAACTCTTCATTGGTAGGGTAGCGGCCAGTAATAACAATCTCATCATCAACCATAACTACCGGTAATCCCTCTGTTCCTTTTTCATTGATATAGGCATTGATGGTCTTATTTTTGATAAATTCAGCAGGTGCACTGTTAAGGTTGAAGCGATCAACAATTACACCATGTTTTTTTAACGTATCAAGCACTGTAGAGATACGCAAAAGTTCAGGGTCTACTCCCACGCCACAGAGTCCGGTTGGGCAGCACATCGCAGGTTCAAATATTTTCATTTTTTTCATGAAGAACAACTCCTTTTATATAGATGATTTTTCAGCTGAAGCAATATTAATCACTCCTTTCCGCAGGGAACCAGTGCCTTGTATTATTCGCTATCTTCACTAATATCAACATAACAGGTACTTCCGTCAGAACCCCTACAATGGTGGCAAGTGCAGCCGGACTTTGTGTTCCAAATAATGAAATCGCGACGGCAACTGCCAGTTCAAAAAAGTTTGAGGCACCAATCATACCGGCAGGCGCTGCTATCTCATGGGGCAGTTTTATAGCCTTGCTTGCCAGGTATGCAATGAAAAAGACTAGGAAAGTCTGAAGAATCAACGGTATGGCAATCAAAACAATATGCAGTGGATTATTCAGAATTACATCGCCCTGGAATGAAAAGATTATTATTAATGTCAGCAATAGACCTATGGTCGTGATATTTCCGAACTTCGGTATGAAACTCTTTTCAAAATACTCGGGACCACGCTTTTTTGTGATGGTATTACGGGTGATTATTCCGCCAGCCAGCGGGATAACAACAAACAATACTACGGACAAAATAAGAGTGTCCCAAGGTATGGTGACACCGCCAACACCCAGAAGAAACGCAACTATGGGTGTGAAAGCGAAGAGGATGATAATATCATTTGTTGCCACCTGCACAACGGTATAAGCCGCGTTGCCACGGGTCAAATAACTCCATACAAATACCATTGCTGTACACGGTGCCGCTCCGAGAAGTATTGCGCCCGCAAGATAGTCTTTCGCAAGGTCTGAGGGGATAAAGGCCTTGAAAATGACGAAGAAAAACAGCCACGCGATGCCGAACATGGTAAAAGGCTTTATCAGCCAGTTGGTTATCCATGTAACAAAAAGCCCCTTAGGATTTTTCCCAACATTTTTAATGCTTTGAAAATCCACCTTCAGCATCATCGGATATATCATAAGCCAGATTAGAATCGCCATAGGTATTGATACGTTCGCGTATTCAAAACGTCCCAAAAATGCCGGGATTCCGGGCAAAAACTTACCAATCAGGATACCTGCTGCCATGCAAAGAAGCACCCAAACCGTTAAGTATTTTTCAAAGAAACCGATTCCTTGTGTTTTTTCTCTGCTCATATCGTATTACCGCCTTTCTCACGCCGTTCAGCTTCATCCTTGTGTTCCTTGGCTATAAAATATGTTTCCAGATTTTCAGGAAGCTGATAAGCTTTGCGCTCAGGCTCACGTTGCCCAGCGTTATATACCTCACGCAGGATGGCGTCCACAATTAATTCCTTTGGAGGGGACGTGTATTCGACTCCATTATATACCCATACACGGCAGTCAACATTATCTCCGCAAAGCGTTCCACAATCCTCACAAAGTGATTCTCTAAGTTCTACTGCGATGTCATTTCCATTCACGCGGATAGTCGGCGAACTGATAAACTGATACTTTATCGCCAACTCCTTCGTTGCAATATTTACTTTATTTACCTTAACTTCATATCCCGCCGCATTAAGCACCACGGCCACGCTGGAAACTGCTTCATCCAGTGCTTTTTCTGTGTCCTGGCATCTACCGCAAACGGTCGTATCCAGATACAGAAAATCTATGTTGATCGGTTTTTTCGGCTGCGGCTGGCAACAGTTATCGGAAGAACAACAACATTTACTCATTTTCATTACACCCCTTACAACAAATTGAGTTATCTTTGCAAATACAATTTTCCTTATTGGAAGTGATAGCACAGAAAAACTGTTTTGTTTTGCTGATAGTATCATCATCCAGAGAGTAATACGTCCATTTACCTTCTTCTCGCGCTTTTACAATCCCACATTCACACAGGATTTTCATGTGATGAGAAAGTGTGGATTGGGACATTTCAAATTTCTCCAGAATATTGCAGGCACAAAGTTCCCCGCAGGAAAGCATATCTACAATCATCGCTCTTTTGGGATCTCCCAACGCTTTAAACACTTTCGTGTTATCCAAGTAGTAATCCATAACATCACCTCAAATCTAAAAACTTCGATATGATATATTATATGCGTCAAATCGAAAAATGTCAATATGATATATGAATTTAAAATAAAATATTTCATTAACATTTTTATCGGAGCTGTTTCTTCATTTAAATAGAGAAGCATCCGCTAATTACGGATGCTTAATAACCATGTATATAAGCCTTTTTAATCCTCATTTAGATCCACTAAATTATCCTCAAAAACGAACAAGTTTTGAATTGGAATTTGTTCGCGCAAATAATATGTCAGATCAGTATCACCAACCGTCACTCCACCACAAAGTGCTCCCTTAAAATTAAGAGATTTGCCGTCCGTATCTGTAATTTCCATTTCCCAAGTTCCAATATCAGTAGCATCACAAGTCAATTGGTCACTTTCTATATACTGTGAGAAAAGCTCCAATATTTTCTTTACTGCGGATTTCCCTATATTAAACTGTTGCTTTCTAGAAATCTCGAACCGACCAAAACCATTTCCATACTTATATCCTGTAAACCATATTCTGCCACTAGCAGATATAGTCAAATGCTGTTCCACTTCGTCATCAGGAAGTGGTTCTGGACCAAAGCATATATTATTTGATATAATTCTTACTGTTTGTATTTGCAATCGGAACACCCCCTGTGCTATTCCCTTTTTAATACTGGCAAGACAGTCTCTAAATATTGCTGCCAATATCCTTCGTCATCGCCTACCATATCATGAAGCCAATAATACATAAACAGAATTTCAAATTCTTGCTTTCTGCCTTTTATAAAGGGCTTTTTCGGTATTCTTCTGTAATATACTCTTCAATACTCAGCATTTGCTCACCTCCAAAAATAGCACTGACTTATCTAATAAGGAATTAAATTCCCAACTTATGGCTGCTTGATGAATAGCTCTTTTATTAATCAGTCACTTTTCTCAATACTGTTCATTATCTCTTTCATACTGTCAATTAAATAGTCCGTTTCAGGATCTGATGCTTCGTTGTTTTCTAGTAAGCTGGTTATATAGGATTTAATAATATCTTTTGATTTTACAAAGCTGATGTTTCCAGGCAAATTGCTGAGTATCAATTGAGCGTCTATAAATGCGCCCATACTATTAATAACTTGATTCATTAATTTTTCTGCTTGTTCGATGTTCCCGTTTTTCATTGCTTCTTTTGCAGCAATACTAAGGCTACGGATGTCTTCTCCCCATATTGCATATCTTGATGGAGTTGCCTTGCAGTCTTCATCACATGAGTCAAAAATCGCTCTTTCTAGTCTGTCCATGCACATTCTTTCACTGTCGTGTTCTTTTACTCTTGTGATTACTACGGAAGCATTTCTGTTAGCTTCAAGTATTTGGGGAGGTATGTATGTTGTCGTAAAAGTAGTTGTTGCAGTCATAGCACCATTAGAACTTGTATGGATGCGTTATCTTATCGCACTTGTTGCGTTAGTATTCATTGGATTTGGCTATGTCAAGAGAAGTTCGCAATTTGGGGACTCCACGAAATGAATTAAGCTGCGCTTAGCAGAAGTGTCTGAATCGATTTGGGATTCAAATATGCTCTGGAAACGGACCAGTCTTCAGCGTATTCCATGAGATATGTTGTAACCAACCGCAGATAGGAATCTTTGTTTGGGAATATCCCGACGACGTTGGTTCTGCGCCGGATTTCCTTGTTCAGCCGTTCCAGCATATTGGTCGATGAGATTTTACGGGCATCAAGCTCGGGGAATGCATAGAAAGCCAGTGAGTCCTCCAGCCCGTCTTCCAGAAGCTCGATTGCTTTGGGAAACCGCTTCCCATATTGCTCCGACAACTGTTTTGCGCGCTGTCGCGCTAATTGGACGGAAGGCGCCAGCCAGATTTCTTTCAGTTGGACCGCAAAGGATTCTTTTTCTTTCTGCGGTATATGGGCCAGAATATTTCGCATGAAATGCACTTTGCAGCGTTGCCAGGATGCGCCGGGAAAACTTTCTCGGATGGCGGCAATCAGCCCTTTGTTCGCATCGGAAACCACCAGCAGCGGTGTTTTCAAGCCGCGATCCAAAAGACTTTGAAACAACTGGGAATAGCTCTCTTTGGATTCGTCCAGCATCGGCTCCACGGCGAGAATGTCCCTGTGCCCTTGCTCGTTGACGCCGCAGACAACCATCACCGCCATGCTGACGACACGGCCATCCATACGGACTTTTTCGTACAGGGCATCCGTCCAAATGACAGGATAACGAGTATCCGTCAGAGAACGGTTGCGAAATTCCTGTACCTGTTCATTGAGCCCTTTTGTCATCTCACTGACCTGACTGCGGGAGAGGTTCTCTATCCCCAGACTGTGAGCCAACTTTTCCATCTTCCGTGTGGACACGCCCTGCACGAATGCCTCCTGAATAACCTGTACCAGCGCCGCCTCGCTGCGTTTGCGTTCAGTGACAAAGAACGGGATATATCCATGGCTGCGCAGCTTTGGCACCATGAGATACATCGTCCCTACGCGAGTATCCAGCCTCCGGGGACGATATCCGCAGCGGTAGTCACTTCGAGACGGATTGTGCGCATTCTTTTCCGCCCCCACAAGGCCGGAAACCTCCGCCTCCATCAGTTGAGCGCAGAGCCATTCCAGCATACTGAGCATCGGGTCGGGCTCCGCCATACATTTCAGTAGCAATTCCGTAAGATCTGTGTTATTCTTTCCTTGAGTCATTGGGACCAACTCCTTTTTGAATGTCTTGACACCATTCATTTTAAAGGAGTCCCAATGGCTTTTCTATACTTTCTCGAAATTGCGAACTTTATTGTACTCTATCTTGGATTTGTCACTAAACAAAAATGGAAAATTAAAAGGAAACATATAGGGATAATAATTGCAATTTCGATTGTAGGATATGTCATTTCTATTGTTACTCAAGAAACAGGTACCATGCTTTCTAGTGCACAAATGGGAGCTATTATCACTGCTACTACACCTGCATTTATGGTTGTGTTTGCTAGTTTAATTCTTAAAGAACGTCTAACTTTTAAGAAAGCTATTTCTGTATGCTTAGCGACTATTGGTGTCATTATTATCGTTGGAATTGATGATATTAACATGTCTAGTATGCTAGGAGGCATCTCGCTTATTATAGCTGCATTAACATGGGCATTAATGTCCGTTATTATAAAATGCTTGCCTAGTGATTATTCGCAAATTGTGATAAATACCTATGCTACTTTAATTGCTTTTGTTGTTCTAACTCCTTTTGTTATCACAAGATTACCTAAATTAAACATTAATGAATTAACAAGCCCTACCATATGGGGAGGATTGTTATATTTAGGGATAGTATCAACAGCTATTGCATTTCTATTGTGGAATCGTGGTCTACAAATGCTAAATGCCTCTGGTGGAGGAGTTTTCTTCTTTTTCCAACCTGTTGTTGGAACATTATTAGGTTGGTTGATACTAGGTGAAACCATTAGTTTCACATTTTGGTTTGGTTCTTTCTTGATTCTTCTAGGAGTATTAATTGTAATAAAAGATAGGCAAGAAGAACAGTATCAAACTCAATCCAATCTCAATATGTAAAAGAATATACTCAAATTGGTGGAGGAATTAAAATGGCAACTTTTGACGATTTTCAAAAAATAGATATGCGTGTCGGAGAAATTATTAGAGCAGAAGCGTTCCCTAAAGCAAGAAAACCAGCATATAAATTATGGGTTGACTTTGGAGAAGAAATAGGGATTAAACAAAGTAGTGCTCAAATAGATAGAGTACAATAAAGTTCGCAATTTCGAGAAGGTATAGAAAAGCCATTGGGACTCCTTTAAAATGAATGGTGTCAAGACATTCAAAAAGGAGTTGGTCCCAATGACTCAAGGAAAGAATAACACAGATCTTACGGAATTGCTACTGAAATGTATGGCGGAGCCCGACCCGATGCTCAGTATGCTGGAATGGCTCTGCGCTCAACTGATGGAGGCGGAGGTTTCCGGCCTTGTGGGGGCGGAAAAGAATGCGCACAATCCGTCTCGAAGTGACTACCGCTGCGGATATCGTCCCCGGAGGCTGGATACTCGCGTAGGGACGATGTATCTCATGGTGCCAAAGCTGCGCAGCCATGGATATATCCCGTTCTTTGTCACTGAACGCAAACGCAGCGAGGCGGCGCTGGTACAGGTTATTCAGGAGGCATTCGTGCAGGGCGTGTCCACACGGAAGATGGAAAAGTTGGCTCACAGTCTGGGGATAGAGAACCTCTCCCGCAGTCAGGTCAGTGAGATGACAAAAGGGCTCAATGAACAGGTACAGGAATTTCGCAACCGTTCTCTGACGGATACTCGTTATCCTGTCATTTGGACGGATGCCCTGTACGAAAAAGTCCGTATGGATGGCCGTGTCGTCAGCATGGCGGTGATGGTTGTCTGCGGCGTCAACGAGCAAGGGCACAGGGACATTCTCGCCGTGGAGCCGATGCTGGACGAATCCAAAGAGAGCTATTCCCAGTTGTTTCAAAGTCTTTTGGATCGCGGCTTGAAAACACCGCTGCTGGTGGTTTCCGATGCGAACAAAGGGCTGATTGCCGCCATCCGAGAAAGTTTTCCCGGCGCATCCTGGCAACGCTGCAAAGTGCATTTCATGCGAAATATTCTGGCCCATATACCGCAGAAAGAAAAAGAATCCTTTGCGGTCCAACTGAAAGAAATCTGGCTGGCGCCTTCCGTCCAATTAGCGCGACAGCGCGCAAAACAGTTGTCGGAGCAATATGGGAAGCGGTTTCCCAAAGCAATCGAGCTTCTGGAAGACGGGCTGGAGGACTCACTGGCTTTCTATGCATTCCCCGAGCTTGATGCCCGTAAAATCTCATCGACCAATATGCTGGAACGGCTGAACAAGGAAATCCGGCGCAGAACCAACGTCGTCGGGATATTCCCAAACAAAGATTCCTATCTGCGGTTGGTTACAACATATCTCATGGAATACGCTGAAGACTGGTCCGTTTCCAGAGCATATTTGAATCCCAAATCGATTCAGACACTTCTGCTAAGCGCAGCTTAATTCATTTCGTGGAGTCCCCAAATTGCGAACTTCTCTTGACATAGCCTTTTTGTATTATGATATAATATGTTGTAACAATCGAGAAAAAGCATTGCAATTTTTTAGATTTTAGTTTGAATCACATAATATTTTGTCAAAGGGGCGGGATTTATGTTTGAGTTTAAAATAACTTTAAATGATACTCACCTTATGTCCTGTTCATTTGGTGCCCTTAAAAGGATAATACAATTAAACAGATGTCGGAGGTATTGAATTATGAAACAGGAAGATATAGGTGCTTTCATTAGGATGATGCGGAAAGAAAAAGGCATGACACAGGAGCAGCTTGCTGAAATGCTTGGTGTCAGTCAGAGGTCCGTTTCTCGTTGGGAAAACGGGAAAACAATGCCTGACCTTTCTTTGTACGAGCCATTGTGTAAGGCGCTTGATGTGCAAGTATCTGAACTGCTGTATGCTAAAAAAATGTCCGATGAAGAAAAAACAGAGCACGGGGAAAAAACAGCATTGAGCCTGCTCACTACAAAGTCACAGCTCGAGACATTTGCAATTTTTACGGAAGTGTTGATTGTTGTAGGGATTATTATTTCGATAACGCTTACTAAAGTTCTTGCTGATACTGTTCCGGAAATGATAATTACACTCGTTTGCGGATGGTTTGTTTGGGGAATCGGTTTAGTGCTAAGAGTAAAAATACGAAAAGCTATTCTTAAACTTGAAGAGAGTTAATTTCCCGTTTGCAGGGCACTGTAAACAATGGAGAAAACGATAGATAATTTCACACATACAAAACGGAACAGAAAATGAGCAGTTAAGACGTCTTAACACATGTTGAGTGCGTCACATTGATGTCAAGGGTTAAGAAATAAAGAACTAAAAAGCTTGTAAATAAAGGGTTTCCAGACATTTAGCTTTTCTCGAGGCCGATCTGCTGGATGTGGCAATGTCAGGAAACCCTTATTTTTATTGTTTGCGGGAACATATCAACCGTCGCGAAAATTAATAGTTGAGTTACCAGATTAGATAACCCCCTTTTTTATAGGGGGTTGAGGATACGGGATGGATGTATAATTTAATCTTCTCGCTCAGCATCCGTATCAAAAATTCTATCAAGTTCCTCGTTTGATGTAATGCCACGAACTTTATTTCTAACAGCTACTTTTGCCATATCAAGTCTATAGAAATGTTCACGACCGTCTAATCCTTTCTTTTGCCGGATAAGTTGAATTCTTCCAAATTTATCCCAATGTTTCTCTGCGAATTTTGCTAGGCCAACTGCCTTGGGACAATTGTCCTTACGGCTGGGGTCGTGTGGTTCTAGAATATCAAAAATGTAACCTTGTGCATCAGCTCTCACTACCACTAAATCAGGAAACATAGAAGTGATAACACCGCCGACCTCATATGGGATTTCAAGTGACCACTTTTTACGATCAAGATTACGTAACCAGCAAACGGCACCGTTTTTTAGTTCTTCTTCAATAACTCCCTTTTCCCATGGGTTTAGTGATGCTTGGAATGTTCCATCCTCAGAACAATAGAGGTGTCGATCAATTTTTATACTGTTATCTGAAACTGAAAAATCGATTGAATCTGGCAATACCCAAGGAATAGCTATTGGTTGAACGGAAGCATTTATTAATCTTTCATAGATGTTTTTTCGAGCCTCATTTAATCTTGCAATAGAGCGTTTATTATTCTCATATAGACTAATAAATTTCTCTTCTGCAAAGGCGTTTATTCGCTCCATAGCAGCAGTATCACTTGTAAGCACAATGACTTCAATCTTTACTTCGATATGGTCTCGGGTACTGTGGCGAATCCAATACTCCTTATGTAAGCCTTCTCCCAATATCCTTCCAGCTTGTTCAAAATGTCGAGAAATGTCAAATTCGGTAACAGTCATGGTTTGTGTAGCTTCATCAAATGAATAAGCATTTTCTCCATAGTCAAATGTTAGCGTATTAACAGCAAATCCAGTGATTGAAGCAACTCGACCATCAAAGTCACCACTTTCTTTTATGCGAGCAATTTCTTCGTCCATTTTTGATAAAACTGCATTTTTAACGGCTTTTTGTGCTTCCAAATCAATACCATCCATTGTTAATGCTCTAGAAAGCTGTATTAATAACTTAAGCGGTGCTTGCTTGCGGGATGAATCCAGGCGGTATGTAATGAGCTTATCCATTGAATCAAACACATCAGAATAAGCGAGGTTGCGCCCGAGTGTTATAAGCTCTTTATTTGTACCAGTTTCAGTGGGCATAACCGATTCACTATCATGTAGAGCATTAACAACATTTTTTACTGTATCTTTATCAAAGTATGGAAGAAACAGACTTACATTATTAAGTTCAGCATCGGAGGCAATTCTTCTTGCCAAAGGAGTGCGAATCATACGCCCCAAAAGCTGTGCTATGTAGGTATAGTCCTGCGCGCTACGAAATGACATCATTGTTTCAGCACGAGGACAGTCCCAACCTGTGGAAAGGTTCATTTTAAAGAATACAACTTTCACATTTTCTTCGTCTTCGATTCTAGAAGCTTCAATTTGATGAATTTCAACGTCACGCACTTTGATCGTACCATAATCATTAAAGGTATGTACCACTTCACCGGGCAATAACTTGCGTCCCATTGCCTCTTCCAACAAATCGATGCAAATCCCTAAATCGGTACGGGTTATTTCTCGTTCATTACCATCCTCAACTTGGACGACAAGGATAGGGTTTACCATTTTCTCATTTTCATGTTCACAGTAAGCTTTCCAGTGAGCACATTTTTTAAGCCAATTTTCGACTGCACCTTTGAACATTGTCATATCGGCACCAAGTTGGATATCTGGGTAATGAATAATGATTCTGTCCTTTAAAAGCCCCGATTCACGTACTTGTTCAGGCGGAACAATAACTTTTTGTACTGTCGAAGTAGTCCCAGCAATTAAGTTATCAAATCTCTGGGGTGTTGCGGTCACGCCGATAACTAAAGGCATAATACAAAGTCCATCTTCTTCGCTACCTTTGATGAATTTTTGCATGATGGATTGTGCTTTATTTTCTGCTTGAGCAGATGTATAAGTCCCTCTATGTGCTTCATCAATGACCACATAGAACTGTTTGGGAATGCGTTTAGCTGTATTTGTGAGTGTTTCCCAAATTGTATATTGCCTTGTATCGGACTTAGTTGTTAATAACTTGTCAGAACCGAGTTTTTGTGTGTTAATAAAATAAATACATCCACCCTCCAAATACTCGGCATTAAAGTTTGAATCTACAGTTACTAAGTCCCGTACACGAATTTTGTCTGATTTGCTTTCAATTTTTAATCGCGTTTGCTCGTTAAGTTCTGGCGAATCGGAAAGCCAAACAAACACTGAATTCGGATCGCCGATATTATCTGAACCTCCATATAGGATTTCTTCAAAAAGTGCAGTCATAATTATAGTTTTTCCAGAACCCGTAGGTGCGGAAAACGATATTACCTGAGGGTCTTTTTCGCTCCACATTAAATGAGCTTTATTAATTTTCTCATGCAATTCTGCAAGAGCCGTTTCCTGAAATGGAAATAAAGTAACTCTCATTTATGAATCCCTCCTACTTCCCAACACAAAGTTATCAATGTAATCGCGGTATAGTTGGTATGTATTTTTTATTTTTATGCCATCAGTCATTTCGCGGAAAGCTTCCTCCGAGTTTGTTACAAAATATACCACTTTAATATTATTTTCTTCTGAAATCTTTTTTGCAAACTCAGCATACTTTGTTTCATCAACCAGAACTGCAAAGCCGTTTTGAGGAAGAATTAACATATCTGGTTCTTCATCGCTGTTTATTTCTGGCCTCCGGCCGATAGCACCGGATTTTAGCCAAAGCAATGGTAATATTTCGCGGAATTGTTGGCCTAGTGATACACTGTTTTTATCTAAAAAACCTAGTTTAAAATACTCAACATTTGCAGGAAAACCATCGCTCATGGGACGTTTAACTTGCAATGTTACATTCATTGGACCGAGCAAGTTTGATACCTGTGCTTTAATTTCCTTGAAAGTGGCAGCAGATTTTACCACTATATAAAAGTCTGTGATGTGGTCCTGATCTTCTAAAGCTTCCAGCCATTCATTGACAGCATTTACATCAAACAAAATCGTCGCCGAATGTTTATCCGAAACAATGAATTTACTATCTGCTTTGACTAATGATTGTGGTAATTGTTGTTTGCCATCCTTATCGCGGAGCAAAGAAACAAGCTGTTTTTTGGCAGCAGTTGTTAGTTCTGTGGGATTATCTATGAAGCCAAGTTGATAGAATGAACGCTCGACTTCTTTTGATACTATCTGGTTTGTGAAATATTCTCCAGATAGAATTGTACCGTCATCGCGTTTTCCAAGTATGCTATATTTAGTTCTAGGCCAAGTAACTGAGCGACATATACCATGTTTTTCCCATTCGGGGTCGCCAGGTTGATAACCTTGTTCGCGCAAAATTTTTGATTCTGCCTCTGATACCTCGTTATTCGTTACTAATATACAGCGACGATTTCCATTATCTTCTATGTTTAGCAGATTTACTGCATGGAGTGTTGTTCCGCTACCAGCAAAGAAATCTACAATAAGGGCATTTTTATTATTGCCTACAATTGCTGCAATCGCATCCTTTGTGGAATAGAGTGATTTTGGGAAAGAAAATGCTCTTGATTGTCCAAGTATATTTGAAACTAGGTCGGAGCCATATGCCCCCGCATCATGCATACTTCTATGCCAGACAGTCATAATCTGTTTTGATTGTAAATTTGCAAATTCCACTTCAACAACATTTCTAACTTCATCGCGTCCAGTAATAATAATTTCACCGTTCTCTATTTGTTGTTGATATTTCTGACTAAGGTAAGATATGCCCCATGTCTTTCGTTTTGGATCATATTTTCCAAGCTTAGCATAGCCTTTTTCTATAAGGTTGTTAAGTGTAGAATTACTTAGCATCCAGCGCCCCTCAGACAAATCACTTCTTATAGGCCAAACGACATCATAGCCTTCAATTTTTGCATCTAAATCTGGTTTTTCTGGATATGGTAATGGTTCAAGGGCCTTAATTAATTTATTTTTTTCTACATCAATTAAAACCGGGTAAAACTGGTTTTTACTATCTTCACGACGAGAATCTGCTCCGGAACGCAATAGCCCCTTCCAACGCGGTTTTATAGAAGGTTTTTTTATCTCCCCTAACAAAGGATCGGAACCTGCTATTACATAAGCGTAGGGCATAAAGCAAAAAATAGCATATTCTTCGACTCTTGAAAATCTACCTTGCGTTACTCCTTTTGGATTAATTACAATGGTTACCATTTGGATATATGCTTCAGGGAAAAGTTCTTCAAGCAAAGTTCGAAGATGATGAACCTCATGTTCATCGATTGTAACTATCAATACACCAGTATCTGGATTCAATATTCTTTTCGCAATTTTAAGTCTTCTTTGCATCATGGAAAGCCATTTGCTGTGCCTCCAGTTATCAGAGGAATCTACATAGTCATTGTTATATTTCCAATCTTTCGCTCCTGTGTTGTACGGGGGGTCGATGTAGATGCAGTCTACTTTTTTTGGATACAAATATTCTAATAACTGGATCATATTGATCAATTATTTGCTGCAAACGCTCAATTTCCTGATTCATCTCTTCGCCTAAAATTTCTCTAATTTTCTCATGAAAATATTCAATCTTTTCAAATGCTGCTATATTAGCATTTGGGAAAAAGTGTAACAATGAATCAAATTCACTTGCGATTTCGGCCTTACTATCAGCTATATTGCTCGTAATAGCATTAAGCCTGTAATTTCTGCCTGGGTTTCTCTTTTATGTATTGTGTTAATAATAGTCAATATTGACTTATAAAATTCATTTTCATTGATTGGTTTTAGGATATAATTAACCGCACGAAGCGAAAGAGCGGTTTTAACATATTCGAAATGATCATATCCGCTAAAGAAAAGAATTTCTATATCAGGATAAATATCACGGGCTTTTGTAGCCAGTTCCATTCCGTTAATAAAAGGCATTTTGATGTCCGTAAGAAGTATATCTACAGGCTTTTCTTTCAGTATGTCCAATGCTGCCTTCCCATTATCTGCCTGCAATGTATGTTTAATTTATATTTTTTTATTAAAAAAAGGATAACTTCACGTTCGCTTTTTTCATCATCAACAATTAATATAGTATACATAAAATCCCCTGCCTGATGTTTTTCTAGTTATAGTATATAATTTTTACATTTTATAGACAAATAAATAAAAAAATTCAGGGAAAAAGTATTCTAAATGTGGAAATTGTATCATTTACGGAAATTAAATTTACCCATATACTAAAAAAGAATTAAATAATGATAATCAATGGCCATTGATTAGTATGAGGAAAAATTGCAATTAAGTCAAGACTGTAAAGTGTAAGGATAATTGGAAGGAGGAAAACATGATGAAAGCATTAAAAAAATATTTGTTATATTGCTGGCAACTGTAATGACCATATCTTTGGCAGCCTGCAAAAAAGACAATGAAAGTCAGAAGGAAAGCGATACATCAAAATCTGACAGCACTGGTTCCATAAATATTACTGATAGTGAGGATAATTCAAATGCATCAGTAGATCCTTTTGGAGCCTATGAGAATGAAATACTGTAACAATGGGAAGACAGACCCTTCAAAACCCGAAATTGCCGGAAGGGGATACATATGAGGATAATGCCTATACCCGTTGGGTGAAAAATGAACTTAATATTAAAATCGTAGATGAATTCGAAGCCAATGGGGATGATTATGACAGACAGGTATCATTAGCAATATCATCAGGTGATCTTCCTGATATTAATGGATGAAGAATTGCAGAATAAAATGAAAGATATGGCCGATTTTATTGTGGCATATGAAAATATATTGAGGGACGGACAGCGGACAACTGATAATATGGTAGATATAGAAGGATTTGCCCATAGTTCTGACGGAATATCCAATACCATCTGGACCTATACCAGAGCAGATGCTCAATATGAAATACTCCATTTAGTTAATTTATTAGGTACCGATAACCAATGGAGGGATGAACGGGGCAAAAAAGAGGCTCCTACCGAGGTCAGCGACATTAAAGTAAAATATTATACAGATAAAAAAATCAGTAATGTTTTTATCGCATCTCCTGATATCAATGACTGCAAAAGCGAAAGACTGGATTTTGAAGAGGGAGAGGACGGCAACGGAACGTATATACAGTTTACTGTATCTGGTTTAAAATACTGGGATATGATATATATGAAATGAGGAGGTTAAAGTGAAACAAACAAGCGATACATACAAGTGGTGGAAAAACGCAGTGATATATCAAATCTATCCGAAAAGCTTTCAGGACAGTAATGGCGATGGTATCGGTGATATTCCGGGAATAATAACAAGGCTGGATTATTTGAAGAAGCTTGGTATAGATGCAATCTGGCTTTCACCGGTATATCGTTCTCCGCAATATGATAATGGCTATGATATTTCCGATTATAAAGATATCGACCCCATGTTTGGCACAATGAATGACATGGAAAATCTTATTAAAGAAGCAAAAAAAAGAAATATACGCATAATTATGGATTTGGTTCTTAATCATACTTCGGACGAACATTATTGGTTTCAGGAAGCTAAAAAAAGCAGGTCAAATCCCTATCATGATTATTATGTGTGGAGAAACGGCGTTGAAGGAACCCCTCCCAACGATATGAAATCTACTTTTGGAGGTTCTGCATGGACATGGGTACCTGAAGTACAGCAATATTATTTTCATCAATTTTCTGAAAAGCAACCCGATTTAAACTGGGATAACCCTAAAGTACGCCGGGAAATTTACGATATGATACTCTGGTGGATGAATAAGGGGGTCGAGGGCTTTCGGCTGGATGTAATCGATCAGATAGCGAAAGAACCGGATCATAAAATAACGGTTAATGGACCGAAATTACATGAATATATAAGGGAATTATCGAAAGAGACATTTCAAAAAGGAAAAGACATCATAACAGTAGGTGAAGCCTGGGGAGCCGATCCGGAACGTGCGAAGATGTACAGTAATCCTGATAACAGCGAATTTTCCATGGTATTTCAGTTTGAGCATATTTGCCTGGATCAGCAGGAAGGAAAATCAAAATGGGATTTGGCACCGTTAGATTTGGTCAAATTAAAAAATGTTTTGGCAAAATGGCAGAAAGAATTGTACCAGACCGGCTGGAACAGCCTTTTCTGGAATAATCACGATCTGCCGAGAATTGTTTCAAGATGGGGAAATGACGGCAAGTATCGTGTAGAATCAGCAAAAATGCTTGCAACAATACTTTATGGTCTGCAGGGAACTCCCTATATTTATCAGGGAGAAGAACTTGGAATGACAAATGTGCGTTATAATATCGAAGATTACCGTGATATAGAAACACTGAACTTATATAAAGAACGGACAGAAAATGGATATTCAGTTCAGGAAGTAATGAATTCCATTTATGCAAAAGGGCGTGACAATGCCAGAACACCGATGCAATGGGATGACAGCGAGAACGCCGGATTTACAATAGGAATTCCGTGGATTAAAGTAAATCCGAATTATAAATATATTAATGCCCGGAATGAGATGAAAGATGAAAAATCTGTATTTAATTACTACAGAAAGTTAATTCAGTTAAGAAAATCAAACGATATATTTATAAAAGGCAGATTTGAGCTTTTATTTGAAAAACATCCCGAATTGTTCATATATACAAGAACGTGGAATGAACATACCCTATTAGTTGTTGCAAATTTTTACGGCAGAAGAGTACAATTTTACCTGCCACCAGAGTATGCTGATACCGGAAATTGCCTTATTAGTAACTATGAGGAGCATGAAACGGGATATTTACAACCGTATGAGGCGGCCATGTATTTAATTAATGATAATTACAAAATAATCCGTTCAAAGTTGTTAAATCATAATAACTTTTAAAATGTATATTGTAATGACGGCGCATAAAAAATTTTAAAAATACATTACATGGTAGTTAGGAGGAAATTTAATGAGCAAACATCCCGACTGGTTAGATAACGCTGTATTTTATGAGATTTATCCGCAGTCTTTCTTTGACAGTAACGGTGACGGTATTGGTGATATTCCGGGTATAATCAATAAACTGGATTACATTGCAGATTTAGGCTGCAATGCCATATGGATGAATCCCTGTTTTGTATCGCCTTTTCTTGATGCCGGTTATGACGTGGCTGATTATTACAAAGTGGCGCCACGCTATGGGACAAATGACGATTTAATCAGACTGTTTGAAGAGGTACATAAACGCAGGATGCATATTATTCTTGATCTGGTACCGGGACACACGTCATGGGAACATCCATGGTTCAAGGCTTCGATGAAGGCTGCAAGAAATGAATATACCGATCGGTATATATGGACCGATGACCTTTGGGATAGCCTGACCGGTTATGGTTTCCTTCGCGGCATATCTGAAAGAGAAGGTTCTGTTATAGTGAATTTCTTTTCCCATCAGCCTGCACTGAATTATGGCTTTTATAAACCCGAAAAGCCGTGGCAGCAGCCCATGGATGCAGAAGGGCCACAAAAGACCCTGCAGGCTATGATGGATGTAATGCGTTTTTGGCTTTCCCGTGGCTGCGACGGATTTAGAGTGGACATGGCGGGCTCTCTGGTCAAGAACGATCAGGAAGGAAAGGGCAATATTGCCTTGTGGCAGAAGGTTAGAGCTTTTCTTGATGAAGAGTTTCCGGAAGCCGCAATAATTTCGGAATGGGGAGAACCGGACAAATCGCTTCGGGGAGGATTTCATATGGATTTTCTGCTTCATTTCGGCCCTTCCCATTATAACGATTTATTCCGCTGCGATGAGCCTTATTTTTCCGCCCGGGGAAAAGGTAATGCGGCTGCCTTTGTTGAAAAATACATGGAATACTATAACAAATCAAAGGATAGAGGACTTATTTGCATTCCTTCGGGAAATCATGACATGGACCGTCTGGCAAGATCATTACACGGTGATGAGCTTAAAATAGCCTTCGCTTTCCTTCTTACCATGCCTGGCGCACCTTACATATATTATGGTGACGAGATCGGCATGCGTTATGTGGAAGGGCTGAATTCTGTTGAAGGCGGTTATAAGCGAACCGGTTCCCGTTCTCCCATGCAGTGGGATGACAGCAAAAACGCCGGTTTTTCCACTGCTCCGGAAGAAAAACTTTATATACCGCTTGACAATGCAGCGGACCGTCCCACTGCCGCTGCCCAGATGGCGGATCCGAATTCCCTCAGAAGCGAGGTAAAAAGGCTTATTAACATGCGAATGCAACATCCTGCCCTGCAAAATTACAGTGAAATTAAGTTTGTTCATACAGGTTATCCTTTGATGTATACCCGTTCTTCCGGTGACGAGACCTTGCTGGTTATTCTTAATCCTTCGGCTGAGGAACATAAGGTGGATTGTTGTAAGGCACTGGGCACCTGTATTTATCAATTAAACGGTTCCGCAAGGTATGAAGATAACGGCATTGTTGTCCCGGCTCAGTCCGCCAGTGTATTTGTGATTTGAGACGGGATGATTATAAACATATATAATTGAGTTTTCATTTTATGAGGGTTATGCTGCAGCATAATCCTTTTTATTTTATGTACAGCGTTTTTTGTAGGCTATGTCAAGAGAAGTTCGCAATTTGGGGACTCCACGAAATGAATTAAGCTGCGCTTAGCAGAAGTGTCTGAATCGATTTGGGATTCAAATATGCTCTGGAAACGGACCAGTCTTCAGCGTATTCCATGAGATATGTTGTAACCAACCGCAGATAGGAATCTTTGTTTGGGAATATCCCGACGACGTTGGTTCTGCGCCGGATTTCCTTGTTCAGCCGTTCCAGCATATTGGTCGATGAGATTTTACGGGCATCAAGCTCGGGGAATGCATAGAAAGCCAGTGAGTCCTCCAGCCCGTCTTCCAGAAGCTCGATTGCTTTGGGAAACCGCTTCCCATATTGCTCCGACAACTGTTTTGGATAACGTATAATAAGTTTCGCAAAATTAATTGAAGCAAAAAAGTAGACATAGTCGATTGCCGTCGGTAAAATAAAGTTACCATACAAAATCTACCAAGGAGGCAATAAACTATGTCTGATAATATTATACAACTAAACGAAGACCTGATAAAGAATAATCTTAAAGATCTTGTCCGTAGTAGTGTGGAAGAAACACTGAATGCACTACTCGACCATGAAGCTGATGAGCTTGTTAATGCCGAGCGATATGAACGCTCTGGCGACCGAAAGGGGTATCGCTCCGGCCATTATGAGCGAAACTTTTCTACGACATCCGGAAATGTAAAACTCAGGGTTCCAAAGCTGAAGGGTATCCAGTTTGAGACAGCCATTATTGAACGCTACAAACGGCGGGAATGCTCTGTAGAAGAAGCGCTGATTGAGATGTATCTCGCAGGTGTTTCAGTACGCCGTGTGGAAGATATCACTGAGGCTCTCTGGGGTACAAAGGTGTCTCCGGGAACAATTAGTAATCTTAACAAAAAAGCCTATGGACATATTGAACAATGGCGTCAACGTCCTCTTTTAGAGGAGTATCCGTACGTTTATGTTGATGGTATTTATCTCAAGCGCAGTTGGGGTGGCGAAATACAGAATGTGTCTGTACTCGTTGCCATTGGCGTAAACCGTCATGGATATCGAGAAATCATTGGCGCTGCGGAAGGTATGAAGGAAGATAAAGAAAGTTGGAAAAACTTCTTTGTCGGCCTAAAAGAACGCGGATTAAAGGGCGTTCGCCTTATTATTGGAGATAAGTGTCTTGGAATGTTAGAAACCATTCCAGAAGTCTTCCCCGATGCCAAATATCAACGTTGTACCGTTCACTTTTATCGCAATATCTTTCGTGTTACACCGAAAAACAAAATGCGCTCAGTCACGTTAATGCTCAAAGCAATTCATGCCCAGGAAAGTAAAGAAGCTGCCCGCGAAAAAGCTGCTTCAGTTGCAGCTAAACTTCGTGAAATGAAATTGTCTGCGGCAGCTAAAAAGGTCGAAGAAAGTGTTGATGAAACTCTAACTTACATGGACTTTCCAACAGAGCACTGGACCAGAATTCGTACGAATAATGTAACTGAACGCATCAATCGAGAGATTAAACGCCGAACGAAAGTAATAGGTGCTTTCCCGGATGGCAATAGTGCTTTGATGCTGGTCTGTGCACGACTTCGTTATGTGGCAGCTTCTGCATGGGGAACGAAGAGGTATCTCAACATGGAACACCTATTCCAGATGGAACTGATGCAACAACATTCTGCTAGCTAGCTACTGGCAAACTGACGGCCAAACTGACGGCATAGATTGATTTTGCGAAATTTTCTTGACACGGGGCTTTTTACACCATTATATAGACTTAATCTAAAAACAATCGCTTAAAAAGTTATATTGTATCAAGTAATGCTTTTTAATTATTACCTTCATTAACTGTTAAAGAACATTTCTAAGTGTTCCAATAAAATAAGGACTGTTTGCAAAAACATACTATTAATTACTTCAGTATAACATCTATCTTGTCTCCTCAACCCCCGAAAAAATAGCCGTTATCTAATCCGGTTACTCAACTCTATATTTTCATGGCAGTTGATATGTTACCGCAAACAATAAAAATAAGGGTTTCCTGACATTATCTCTTCCGGCAAAGTAACCGTGAGAAAAACCTAATGTCTGGAAACCCTTTATTTACAAGCTTTTCAGTTTTTTATTTCTCAACCTTTGACATCAATGTCACGCACTCCACATGCGCCGTCCTTGGGAACATGTCAACAGGTGTAGCTTCCATGACCTTATATCCGTGAAGCGCAAACAGCTTGATGTCGCGGGCCAAAGTGGCGGGGTCGCAGGAAACGTAGACAACGCGTTCCGGCGCCATTTCCGCAACCGTCTCAATCAGCGCGGAATCGCAGCCCTTGCGCGGCGGGTCAAGAACAATCACGTCGGGACGAACGCCGCGGTTTTTCAGCATATCTGCCGCTTTTGCAGCGTCAGCGCACAGAAATTCCGCGTTTTCGATGCCGTTTTCCTCAGCGTTTTTCTTCGCGTCTTCCACGGCCTGCTCCACAACTTCCACGCCGATTACATGTTTGGCCTGCTTTGCCATGGAAAGCCCGATGGTTCCGGTGCCGCAATAGAGGTCCAGAACCGTTTCCTCACCGGTCAGTCCGGCGTATTTTCCGGCCAGATTGTAGAGACGTTCCGCCTGACGCGGGTTCACTTGATAGAACGATTGGGGAGAGATGCGGAACCGCAGGCCGCAGAGAATATCGGTAATGTAGTCCTGCCCGCGAGCGGTGCGGAATTTTTTGCCGAGAATCACGTTTGTCTTGTCGCGGTTTACGTTGATGACAAAGCTTTTCAATCCCGGCACTCGCTTTTCGAGCAGGTCGGCAAGTTTCTCTTCGTTATGCACGCCGTTTCCGTTTACCACAACACAGGCCATAATTTCGCCGGTTGTCTGAGCTTTGCGCAGGAACAGATGGCGCAGGCGGCCGCGCCCGGTGGATTCATCATAGACGCTGTCGCGCGTTTCGCCGGCCCATTCGCGGAAAGCCTTCATCGCCGCGGTGAATTCCTCCGGCTGGAGCAGGCATTCTTCGCAGTTGATGATGCGGTGGCTGTGTACGGCATAGAAGCCGAGCGAAATGTTTCCGTTTGTCCCTTCTCCGATGGGAAGCTGCGCCTTGTTGCGGTAGCGGTCCGGTTCATCTGCGCCGATGATCGGCTTCAGCACGGCATAATGCAGACCTCCGATGCGTTCCAGAGCGTCCTGCACACGCTGCTGTTTTGCGGCCAATTCCGCCTCATACGAGATGTGGCGATAGGTGCATCCGCCGCACCGAGCAAACTGCGGGCAATCTACGGGGATTCGGTCCTTTGAGGGAGAAATGATTTTTTCAATCTTGCCGTAAGCATATGATTTCGCAACTTTGAGGATTTTCACTTCCAGCTTGTCGCCTGCTGCGGCGAGCGGCACAAAAATTGCTATGCCGTGGTAATGGCCTACGCCGTTGCCTTCTGCCGTATATCCTGTAATATCCAATGGGATAATTTGATTTTTTTTGAGTTCCATATATCCTCCAGCTTATGTGTTTTCTCCTAGTTTACCATTGCCGTCGCGGGATTACAACTGTATGTGCACAGGAGAAAAATAATAGAAAGTGAACGTGTCATATGATTATGCAAATTATCAAATATAAGAAAATTACAACGAAAAAAAACATTCTGAGAAACGCATTTTATACAAAGGGGAGAATCTGGCGGAATGGCATGTTAAAGTGTTGACAGGTTACGCAGGGTGCCTTATAATGTGGTCAGAAAATCAAGCTTAACCTTGATGTTTCCTAGCTTTATATGAGTACAAGTCCTGTGGCATGGAGCCACACCTTTTCAATACAACTCCTCCCCAAAAACAAAAGCCGGTCATGGACCGGCTTTTGTTTTTCCTCTGAGTATAATGAAATATACGAAATTAACGTCGATTCAATACAAATTTTATTTATTCTTACAGATATAAGAATGGCTCCCTTGCTTGACAGGGGGTTCCGATCAAACAAGGGAGCTAGTATGGGTTTGCGCACAGCGTTAAGCTGTCTTCATATGCAAACGAAGTCTGTCTGAAATCATCGCAATGAATTCGCTGTTGGTCGGTTTGCCGCGCGTGTTGTGGATTGTATAGCCAAAATAGGAGTTGAGAACATCCACATCGCCGCGGTCCCATGCCACCTCAATTGCGTGGCGGATTGCCCGTTCCACACGGGAAGCAGTTGTCCCATAGCGCTTTGCAACGCCGGGGTAAAGTTGCTTTGTCACAGCGTTGATGATATCTGGGGTTTCGATTGCCATAATGATGGAATCGCGCAGATAGTGGTAACCCTTGATGTGTGCAGGAACACCGATTTGATGCAGAATCTCGGTGACCTGAATCTTGAGCGTGGGTTCTTCCTCTGCCGGCGATTCCTGAGTTTTTGCGTGCGGCACTTCATTGATGCCGCAAAGCTGCAGAATCCTGTCGGCAAGGTCGGCTGCGTCAAACGGTGCAATCGCAAAATAGGATGCACCGGACATCATAACTTCACGCTCCAGAGTTGGGCTTGTAAAGTTTGAGACAATCACGAACATCGGCATATGGTCGGGCTGCTTCGCACGAACAGCCTTCATTACGCCGATTCCATCGAGCCGTGGCATGAAGAGATTAGAAAGAACAACATCTGGGCAAGTCGTCTTAATTTTTTCCAGCAATTCCATTCCATCTTTCGGCACATAGGATACTTCCATGCCAGAATTCTCGAAAACACGACCGATGTCGTTGCGAAACTCAGCGGTATTGTTTGCAATCAGTAATTTAATGCGCTTTTCCATCTTTGTCTCCCCTTACATGTTTGTTTATGCTGTTATAATACCATATATTGGTAAAAATGGCAAGAGTTATTTCAATATTTTTTTGATTTATGGGGAAAAATCCAACTGAGAGACAATTTAAGAAGCGAGATCGCTCTGCTGAGCGGCAATCGACCTAGATTCTACAAGCATGTTTTCGGCAAAGATGCCGTAGCCGTGCGTCGGGTCATTGACAAAAACATGGGTCACTGCACCAACGAGTTTGCCGTTCTGGATAATTGGGCTGCCGCTCATGCCTTGGACGATACCGCCGGTTTGCGTGAGGAGCTTCTGGTCGGTTGCGCAGATGACTAGATTTTTGGTTTTCACGTCATCGCGGTAGTCGATTTTTTCAATTTCAATATCAAAATACTGCGGTTTGTCACCGCTGATTGTTGCATAGATTTTCGCCGGGCCTGTTTTTACATCCTGTTTCATGGCGACTTTCATCGTCTGACCATGAACAGGTTTTTTCATGAGCCCATAGACACCTGTTTCAACATTTGCGCAGAGGCTCCCTTCTGCCGTTTCATCGGTGAAGTACCCCCGAAGTTCTCCCGGCGTGCCTTTTGTGCCTTTTGTCACACCACTGATTGTAACGGGGACAATGTCTCCACTGAGCAGCGGCATCAGTTTGCCGGTGTCAGCGTCACAAATGCCGTGCCCGAGGCCTGCAAAGCAATTGCCAGAAGGGTCGTAAAATGTCAAAGTTCCAATTCCTGCGGTGCTGTCACGTACCCAGAGACCGATTTTATATTGCCCGTCCGATTCGGAACGGACCGGCCGAACGGTGGCTGAAATTTTTTTGCCGTCGCGGTTGATCGTGAATTTCAGTGGCTGACCGTTGGAATTTTCTATGGCCTTCTCGACTTCAAGGTTGGTATTCATTGTTGTGCCGTTAATGGAAAGAATGATATCGCCGGTTTTCAGACCGGCTTCCGAGGCCGGATTCATGGTTCCGACAGACGTTTTTACATCAGCCATGCCGACAACGACGACGCCGTTGGTAAACATTTTTATGCCAAACGGCATGCCGCAAAGAACGACTGAATTGCTGTCGACTACGTTAACGGTTACGGTTTTAATCGGAATCGTATTGTAAAGCATGAGCTGCGCAGAATAAGTCTTGGGATACGTGTCTCCTGTGCTGGCGGAAGCCTGCACGGGACCATTTTTCAAAAGAGAAAAAGCTCCCGAACCCCAAGTGGGGCTGGTTCCTTCCACAACTGTGTAGGAGTCGGGCGTGAGATAATCCGCCGTTCCGAGGACTGCCGTAAAAAGAAGCCCAAGGGTTACAGCGGATGCGGTCAGTTTTTTTAATGCTTTTTTCAAAACTTCACCTCCCTGCACCGCGTTATTACTCTGCCCGACGAATATTGATTTATGATGTCAGCGATTTCATCTGCAAGAACAATCCGGCAAATCCGCAGGGAAAATGTGTTTTTGCTTTTCGATTGCGGAAATAAAAAGAAAATATTTGCACGCATGAAATCGAAAAGACAGTACCGGCAAAGACAAAAAAGTGCCGCCAATTTTATTTCTCCCAAGCTAAATTGGAAACAGCACCTGCAATTTCACACAAAAATAGGGAGAATCTGACTGGGTTTGCAGCGGCAGGCAGAAATTAATAAGCTGTACTGGTAAAATTTTTATAAACTGCGGCTTTTCACCAAGTCAGTTTTTCATTATGATGGGAAAAAGAAAAGCGCTTGCCAAAACGAAGGCAAGCGCAAATTTACACGGAAAGCCGTGATTTTTCCATGAATTATCAGAAACGAGTAATGGCCATCCATGACCTTTCCTGCTTCGGAAAGTGTTCTCTGACGGTTGCGCTGCCGATTCTATCGGCGGCAGGGGCGGAAACAGTGGCCCTGCCGACGGCAGTTCTCTCCACGCACACCGGCGGTTTTACCGGATATACCTTTCGCGACCTGACAGAAGATATTCCCGCCATTGTGCGGCATTGGAGTTCTCTCGGTTTGCAGTTTGACGCCATTTACACGGGCTATCTCGGCTCCTTTGAACAATTGGAGCTTGTTTCACAGATTATTTCCGAATTCCGAAACGAACATACGCTTGTCTGCATTGACCCCGTCATGGCGGACGGAGGAAAACTGTATGCGTCGTTCCGCAGCGATTTTCCGCAGGGAATGGCGAATCTCTGCGCGAAAGCGGACGTTATTCTGCCGAATTTGACGGAAGCGGCATTTCTTCTGAACGAGCCTTACCGCGAGGGACCATACGACAAAGCATATATCGACCATGTCCTGCACGGCCTTGCTGACCTTGGGCCGCGCCGCATCGTTCTCACGGGTGTCTGGACGGAACCGGAGCACCTCGGCTGTGCGGTTTACGATGCGGAGTCCGGCGAGACCGGATACGCCATGAGCCGGCGCATCGAAGGCTCCTACCACGGTACGGGCGACGTCTTTGCCAGTGCCCTGCTCGGCGCTTTCCTCCGCGGCCTTTCGCTTCGCGACTCGGCGCAGATTGCCGCAGACTTTACGGCCGAAAGCATCCGGCGTACCAAGGAAGCGGGGACGGACATTCGCTTCGGTGTGAATTTTGAAGCCGGTTTGCCGGAATATACGAAACGCCTCGGCCTTTTGAAATAAAAAGCAGCATCGCTGAATTTTCTGCCGAAAAATGCCGATTGCCCGGGAGAATAGCCGGCACGCCGGAGTGAATACTATCCGGCGGAGGTGGTTGCATGCCGAAAGACAGTCAGCCGGACCCGAAGGGAGTTCGGGAGGAAAAGGCGAACGGGCAGACACCGCTGACGCGCGAAAATCAAAATCGTTCCAAAACAGCGAAAAAACAGTCAGCCCCGCGTCACGATGTGTAAGGAGGCAGAATCATGGCGAAAGCTGGAATGAGACGACCGGACCCGAAGGCACCCCACGGCACCAAGAGCAACCGGATTACACATTTCCCGAAAAACGAAGTACCTCCCGTGCCGGAAATTCAAGGGAAGGCGAAATCCGGAAAAAAGAAAGCAGGACTTATGTAAAACACAACAGCGGCGGGATGTATCGCGGATACATTTTCGCCGCTTTTTCGTTCGTTTCTGCCACAAAAATGCACGTTTTGCGATGTGTTTTCGGTATTGCGGAATTGTGCTATAATACATTGGCATAATGGCATAATAAAGAAGTGAAAAAGGGGACTGCCCGTATGAGTGAAATCGTCACCATTTACAAAATCAACTGCTATTCCTCGCTCGACCCGACCTGCGTGGGAGAAAGCGTTTCTCTGCTGCCGTGGGATGATTCCGACCCGACCAGCCGCGGAAAGGATGATGGCGGCCACGATTATGTTCTGCCGAAACATTACCGCCTCGGTACGGATGCGAACGGTCGCCCGGTGATTCAGAGGGAAGACGGAACTGCCTGTGAGCTGATGCTTCACAACGGGTGCCCGCTTTTGATTGACCGGGAGAAGCACATGGCGCATTTGCTCGAGCGCTACAAAAAATTGGAGATTTACCGCACCGCAGCGGGAATGACAAGGCAAGAACTCGCACAGCGCATCGGCGTCACGCAGCAGGAACTTTTTTCCTGGGAAAATTACGAAAAGAGCCCCACGCGCGAACAAACGGAGAAGATCGCCGAAATTCTGGGGTGCGATGCGTCAGAAATCCCCTGAAAAACGAATATTCCGCTGTTTCTCGCTTGAAATGCAGGGATTTCCTGCTATAATGAAAACGTACATTAATTTAGTATACATTAAAGGGAGAAATCCCATAGAGGTGCAGATATGTTGCTGGAAGTAAAGAATTTAAAAGTAAGCGTTGATGGAACAACGATTCTGAACGGGCTGAATCTGAGCGTGGGCGAGGGCGAAGTGCACGTTCTCATGGGCCCGAACGGAGCGGGAAAATCTACGCTAGTAAATACCATTATGGGCCATCCGCAGTACAAAGTGGAGGAAGGCTCCATTGTGTTCGACGGGAAAGACATTACCCATGCGCCGGCAAACGAGCGCGCAAAGGCGGGGCTGTTCCTGTCGTTCCAGAATCCGGAGGAAGTGCCGGGCGTGACGCTCGAGAGTTTCATGCGCACTTCGCGCCTTGCGCTGACGGGCAAGCCTGTCAAGCTGTTCGCCTACAAGAAAGAGCTTGCCGAGAAAATGCAGATGCTTAACATGGATGCGGAATACGCATCCCGTTACCTGAATGTCGGCTTCTCCGGCGGCGAAAAGAAAAAATCGGAGATTCTTCAGATGCTCATGAGCAATCCGAAGCTCGCGATCCTTGACGAGACCGATTCCGGCCTCGATGTTGACGCTGTGCGTACTGTGTCGCAGGGCGTTGAAAACTATATGAACGATGGGCAGCATTCGCTCCTCATCATCACGCACAACACAAAGATTCTTGAGGCTCTTACGGTGGACTATGTGCACATCCTGATGGATGGTCGCATCGTCAGAACCGGAGACAGCAGCCTTGTGGATGAAATCAACCGCAACGGCTTTCAGCAGATTTCCGCTGCGGCGGTCTGAGGGCCTGGAGGAAAGACAGCATGGAAAGAAAAAAGGCAGCGGTCCAAGATATTGACCGCACCATTTATGATATTAAAGATAAAGTCAATGCAGCTTATCAGGTGGAAGGCGGCCTGACGCCGGAAATCGTTTCCGAAATTTCAGACCAGAAAAACGATCCCGACTGGATGCGCGAATTCCGCCAGAAGTCGCTGAAGATTTACAACAGCATGGAAAATCCGAATTGGGGCCCTTCGCTGGAAGGCCTCAATATGGATAATATCGTTACGTACATCCGCCCCAACACGCCGATGCGCGGAAATTGGGCGCAGGTGCCGGAAGACATCAAGAACACGTTTGAACGCCTCGGTATTCCGCAGGCGGAACAAAAGTCGCTCGCAGGCGTCGGCGCGCAATATGACTCGGAAGTCGTGTACCACAACGTCCGCGAGGAGGTCAAGCGTCAGGGCGTCGTTTACACCGACATGGAATCTGCCATCCACGACCCGACGTACGGGCCGATGGTGCGCGAGCATTTCATGAAGCTTGTACCGCCGACCGACCACAAGTTTGTTGCGCTGCACGGCGCCGTTTGGTCCGGCGGTTCGTTCGTGTATGTCCCGCCGCATGTGAAGGTGGAAATTCCGCTGCAATCCTACTTCCGCCTCAACGCGCCGGGAGCGGGGCAGTTCGAGCACACGCTGATTATTCTCGGCGAAGGCGCAGACCTTCACTTCATCGAAGGATGCTCCGCACCGAAATACAACGTTGCGAACCTTCACGCCGGCTGCGTGGAGCTTTATGTTGCAAAGAACGCGCGCCTGCGCTATTCTACCATCGAGAACTGGTCCAAGAATATGTATAACCTCAACACAAAGCGCGCGCTAGTGGAAGAGGGCGGAACCATAGAATGGGTTTCCGGTTCGTTCGGTTCCCATGTTTCCTATCTGTACCCCATGAGCATCCTGAAGGGGGAAAACTCCCGCATGGAGTTTACCGGCATCACGTTTGCCGGAAAGGGACAAAACCTCGACACCGGTGCTAAGGTTGTGCATGCCGCTCCGCATACCTATTCCAACATCAACACAAAGTCCATTTCCAAAGACGGCGGCGTCTGCACATACCGCAGCTCCGTTGAGGTGCTGCCGCAGGCATACGGCTGCCGTTCCGCCGTCAACTGCGAATCCCTCATGCTCGACGACATATCGCGTTCCGACACGATTCCGGTCATGGATATCCGCAATGACGACGTTGAAATCGGTCATGAAGCAAAAATCGGCCGCATCAGCGACGAAGCGATTTTTTACTTAATGAGCCGCGGTATTTCCGAGGAAGACGCGAAGGCGATGATTGTTACCGGTTTTGCGGAGCCTATCGCCAAGGAGCTTCCGGTGGAATATGCGGTGGAAATGAACAACCTCATCAAGCTGGAAATGGAGGGTGCCATCGGCTGAGCGGTGGACGAATGATTATGGACCTTGCTTTGAAACAAATCAACACCCTGCCGACCCCAACATGGAACCGGCTGGGTATCAATTATCGGAATCTTGAAACAAAAGACCTCAGTTTTGCGCCATATTCCGGAGAACCGCTTTCCGCACTTCCGGACGGCGTGAGCGTTTCCGTTCTGCCGTTCCCGAAGCCGGAGCTGGAAACGGGCATGGGGGAAAGCGCGGAGGATTTCGTGCGTTCCAACCAAACCTACGGTCTTTCGCTGCGCGTCGCGGCGGGAGTGAAAGCCTCGGAACCCGTAAAACTGGACTTTTGCCTGAACGGGGAAAACCCGACTCTTGCCGATGCCGTTGACATTACGGCGGAGGAAAACAGTGAACTGACCGTTGTGATGAGCTACCGCTCCGAGGGAGATTTCGCGCAATTTCACGGTGGCCTCACGAGGCTTTACGCGGCGAAGGGCGCTGTGATTCACCTCGTGCAGGTGCAGCTTCTCGGCGAATCCTGCACGCATTTTGACAATGTTGGTGCCTTCGCGGAAGAAGGCGGAAAAATCGACGTCATTCAGGCTGAGGTAGGAGGCAAAACAGCGCTTTCCGGCGTGAAAACGCGGCTGGATGGCGAAAAAAGCAGCCTTGTCATGGATACGATTTATTTCGGCGACGGAAGCCGTTCCATTGACATGAACTACGTTGCGGAGCATTATGGGCGCAAAACCAATAGTGAAATCCATGTAACGGGCGCCCTGCTCCACGAAAGCGAAAAGACGTTCCGCGGAACGATTGATTTTAAGCGCGGCTCAAAACGGGCCGTTGGACATGAGAGTGAATACAACCTGCTGTTCAGCCCGAAGGTGCGCAACAAAACCGCTCCGCTGATTTTGTGCGCGGAGGAAGATGTGGACGGGCGGCATGGCGCTTCCACCGGAAAAATCGGTGAAAATACGCTGTTCTACCTTATGTCGCGCGGCCTGAGCGAGCTTGAGGCAAAGAAGCTGTTGATTGAAGCGCAGTTCCGCCCGGTTACCGACAGAATCCCGGACGAATCGCTTCGGACGGCAGTGATGGAGTATGTGCAAGGGAGGCTGAGCGGTCTTGAATCCATGGGTTAAGGATTTTCCAATCCTGAACGAGTCAATGAACGGCCATCGCCTCGTTTATCTCGATAATGCCGCAACCAGTCAGCGGCCGCTTCCGGTCCTGCATGCGGTCGAAGAGTTTTACCGCACGCAGAACGCCAACCCGCACCGCGGCCTCTACGGCCTAAGCGTCGAGGCGACCCAGCGGTATGAAGACGCGCGCCATACGGTGGCGGAGTTTATCGGCGCAGAGAAAGACTGCGAAGTCATCTTTACCCGAAACGCGAGCGAGTCGCTGAACCTTGTCGCTTACAGCTACGGCTTGACGTTCGTAAAGGAAGGCGACGAAATCATCCTTCCCGTCAGCGAACATCACAGCAACCTTGTGCCTTGGCAGATGGTTGCGCGGGCAAAGGGTGCGAAGCTCGTTTATCTCTACCCAGACGAAACCGGAAAACTTTCCGACGAGGATATTGAGGAGAAAATCACTTCCAAAACAAAAATCGTTGCCCTTGCGCATGTCTCGAATGTGCTCGGCACGGTTTACCCCGTAAAGAAAATCGCCGAGAAAGCACATTCCGTCGGTGCCGTGGTCGTTTTGGACTGCGCGCAGAGCATTCCGCACATGCCGGTCAACGTGCAGAAACTCGGAGCGGATTTCATGGCGTTCTCCGGCCATAAAATGATGGCGCCAATGGGTATCGGCGTCCTTTACGGCAGAGAAGAAATTCTGAACAACATGCCTCCGTTCTTGAGCGGCGGCGAAATGATTGAATATGTGCATGAGCAGGATGCAACTTTTGCACCCCTGCCGCAGAAGTTTGAAGCCGGCACGCAGAATGTCGGCGGCGCAGTCGGGCTGGAAGCTGCTATCAAGTACCTTCAGTCCGTCGGATATGAGCGGATTCAAAAGACCGAGCAGGAGCTTTTGAACTACGCGCTCGACGGAATGGCGAAAATTCCGCACCTCACGGTTCACGGCGGAACGGACAACCGCAAAAACCGCTGCGGGGTGATTTCGTTTAATGTGGACGACGTTCATCCGCACGATGTTGCGAGCATTCTCGATATGAACGGCGTTGCAATCCGCGCCGGCCACCATTGCGCGCAGCCTTTGATGGAATATCTGAAAGTGAACGCAACGTGCCGCGCAAGCCTGTATTTTTACAACACAAAAGAGGATATTGACATTTTCCTCGATAGTCTTAAGAAAGTCAGGGGGTGGCTTGGCCTTGGAGCTTAACCAGATTTATACGGAAATCCTTACCGAGCACAACAAATCGAACCGCAACAAGCACCACATTGAAAATCCGACAGTCACGCTGAAGGGTGTCAACCCGAGCTGCGGCGACGAGATAACGCTCGAGCTTCGCGAGAAGGACGGCGTCATTGAAGACGCCGGTTTTACCGGAATCGGCTGCGCGATTTCGCAGGCTTCGGCTTCCATTATGATTGACCTCATCAAAGGCAAGACGACGGAAGAAGCGCTGAAGCTTGCAAAGACGTTTTTCGGCATGATTAAAAATGAGATTACCGACGAGCGCGAGCTTGAAGTTCTTGACGAAGCCATTGCCCTGCGGGATATTTCGCACATGCCCGCACGCGTGAAATGCGCTGTGCTGGGGTGGCATACACTCGAGAATGCTATAACGGGGGAGAAAGAGTCATGAAAATCGTTTCGTTTCGTCCAAATCCAGAAAGTAACGCCCAAGTGATCGGTTATCTGCACGATCCGATTCCCGATGAAATGCCGCAGGGCGTTGACCGCCCGTGTGTAGTCGTTTACCCGGGCGGAGCTTATCAGTTTCTGTCGCAGCGGGAGGCCGATCCGCCCGCAATGGCTTTGTTTGCGCGCGGCTATCAGGTGTTTATCCTGTACTATTCCATCCGCGACAATGCCAGTGACCTTCGCCCGCTCATCGACGGCTCTCTGACTTTGATGAAGATTCGCGAGAACAGCGCGGAATGGCATGTGATTCCGGACAAAATCGCGGTTATGGGCTTCTCGGCAGGCGGACATGCTGCTGCCAGCCTCGGAACCCTGTGGGATGCACCGGAACTCAAGGCGAGAATTGACACGAAGGGCGGCAAGAACCGTCCGGACGCGATGATTCTTTGCTACGCCGTGTTGACCTGCGGCGAAAAGACCGAGCATGATACGGCTCACAATGTCTGCGGGCAGGACATGAGCCCTGAAATGGTGGAACTCTTCTCACTGGAAAAACACGTTACGCCCAACACACCGCCGGCCTTCCTCTGGCACACGATTGAAGATGAACTCGTGCCGGTCGAAAACGCAATGATGTTTGCGGAAGCCCTCCAGAAGAATCACGTTCCGTTTGAGTGTCACCTCTTCCAGAAGGGCAGACACGGATTGTCGATGTGCAATGCGGAAGTAGGCAGTGAAAATCCGCACGCAGCGCATTGGTTTGACCTCGCGGCCGAATGGCTGGACGATTTGTTCCAAATTTTCCGCTGAAATGCGAAGAACGGTTTGAAATACATAAGAAAAAACTCCCAAGAACGCTGAATGTGTTCTTGGGAGTTTTTTGCATGGAAAAATCACGAAGAAAACGGTATCTGTGTTGGGGCAGATACCGTTTTCTTGGGATAAGTTTGATAAGTAAGAAGCCATCGGCTCTTGAGGGAGAAACAGTTTATATGGAAGCTTTCCACTTCTTGTAAAGATGCTCAAAGGTCAGCGTTTCCACATCACTGTAGCCTTCCGTATCCATGTGCGGCGTATCGCCGAAATACATGGCACGTTCATTGTCTTTCGTGAAGGGTTTCCATTCGGGCATCGGCGTTCCGTCGGCGTCAAGACCGTTCGGGTTGCCGGTTTTCATAAAGTTGGTCCAGTAGTTGCACATCATGCGGGCAAGGTCGTAGTGTTTTCCCTTGAATGGACGCCAGCATTTTGCCAGGGTTTCAAAGGTGAACCAAAGATCAGAAGAATGGAAGGAACCGGCGTCGTCACCCGGAATTTCCGGGTTGAACCGATAGAAGTAAATCGGTTTGCAGCCGAGTTCATAATTCAGCCGTGCCCAAATGAGGTTGCCGATTTCAAAATTGTTTATGGTCGCTTTTTGGCGCATCGTTTCCAAATCGGCATTCGGGTATCCGCAGAGTTTCAAGAATGTTTCCGCATCTTCTTCGTAATTCTCTTCCGCATACTGTTTGAACTCTTGAACGGTTTTTACCTGCGGTGTAGCAAGGAATTCCGCAAGGGTATTGCCCATCAGAATATCTACTTGGCTCCTTCTGTTGTGCAGGATAGTCTGAACCGGGTCTTCTTTCAAGAATTTGCCGTCAATTACTATGTTCCATTTCATTTCAAAGGCATGAGTGTCTTTCCTCGGCGCAGGGAACTCGACCGATTTCTGGAACAGAGTTTTGGCGTCAATTTTGCGTGCTTCTTCGATGCTGGAGACACCGAGAAATTTCAAAAATTCGCAGCCAATTTGTTCGGCCTCTTCGAGGGTCGCGTATCCCTGATTGAATCCCTTAGCAAATCCGCCGCCGCTTTGGATGATTGCCCTCTGGAAGTAGCCGGCAGACATCTCCGAGCAGATATGAGCGGTTGTACTTCCGCCTCCGGCAGACTGACCGCCGATGGTGATATTATTCGGGTCACCGCCAAATGCCGCAATATTGCGCTTTACCCATTTGATTCCTGCAAGCTGGTCGAGTAGACCGAAATTGGTGCAGCACTCGTCACCACATTCTTTCGTGAGTTCCGGGTGAGCAAAGAACCCGAAAACATTCACGCGGTAATTTACGCTGACAAATACAACACCGCGGCGCGCGATTCTTTCTCCGTCGAACTCCATTTCAGCCGGGTAGCCGCACTGTAACCCGCCTCCATATATCCACACCATAACAGGGAGCTTCTCATCGCCTGTTTTTGCCGGTGTCCAGACATTTAACTGCAGGCAGTCTTCGCTCATGGGAATATCGGGGTCAACGTGCCATTCTTTGGAGTAGAAAGCATTTGGGTCTTTGCCGGGAACCTCCTGCATAGCGATAGGGCCGAAATGGTCTGCTTTCAAGACGCCAACCCAGGGTTTGGCGGGCTGCGGAGCGCGCCAGCGCAGTTCTCCAACAGGCGGAGCCGCAAAGGGAATCCCCTTAAAAACCGTTATTCTCGGGTCCGCCGCCGGAATACCTTCTACAACGCCTGTTTCTACCGTAACTTTTCTTAACAATTCGATGCCTCCCTAAAATAAACGATTTAGCAAATTAGCGCTTTACGTTCTTGAGTTCTAATATCATGCAAAAATTTACTATGTATGGAGCAAAATTATACCTGCAATAATTATAGTTTAATTTTATGGTAAAAGTCAATAAATTTTTTAATATTTTGCAGTAAATTATACAATTTTTAGAAAAACAATTGCGATTTGTTTTGCAATCCAGTATAATATCTATTGAAATGTGCTAAACAATACCGCTAAACATATCCTTACAATTCACAAAACTCTTTAGCAACTGATTTCTATTACAACGCTGAAAGGATAGATCTATGGAAAAGAAAGCAAAAGAAAAACTGTGGAATGGAAAGTTCATTTTTCTCATCGTCATCAGCTGCATTACGGGATTCGGCTTCAATATGGTGTACACCATGGTGGTGGACTACTCTGTCACACACTTGAGCGCAACCCTTTCCGTTGCAGGCCTGATTTCGGGAATTTATTCCATTGCCGCATTAATGATGCGCCCATTTGCGGGTGCTGCCTCAGACTTCTACAATAAGAAAAAAATCTGTATTATTTCAACGGGTGTCATAGCATCGACTGCCCTTGGGTATGCTTTTGCGCCGAATATTCCCTGCATGTTTGCGGTGCGCATCCTCCACGGTGCAGCGTTCGGCGTCAGCAGTACGGTAAACATTGCACTCGTTTCCTTCTGTATTCCGCATGACAGAATGGCGGAAGGCCTCGGTTATTACGGCCTGGGACAGATTCTGGCGTCGGCTGTCGGCCCGGGCATGGGAGCGGCAATTCAGGAGAAGTACGGCTACGAGACTCTGTTTCTGATTATTTTTGCGCTTACGGCTGTCGCAACCATCGGACTCTGCTTTTTCCGATATCAGGAGCCTGCAAAGGAGAAGAAACCGGACTCCTTTGCTGCCATGCTTTCGCCGAAAAGGATTATCGCAACCGATGTGCTGATGTACGCCGTCATCGGGAGCTTGTTCTCGTTCTCAAACGGCGTTGTGAATGCATTTCTGAAAACGTTCTGCGAAAGCCGCAATATTCCGAATTATGCCGTGTTTTTCACCGTTTCGGCAATTGTGCTGTTTGGAATGCGCCTTTCCATTGGGAAAATCGCAGATAAAAAAGGCATTACCGGCATAGTTAACTTTTCCCTCATCGCCTCGTTTGCGGCCATGGTGCTTCTCGGCAAAAGCACTTCCCTCGCCATGCTCTTGGTTGCTGCGGCACTTAAGGCGGCAGGTCAGGGCGGCGGGCAGGTTTCGCTTCAGGCTGAGTGCATCAAAAAGGCCGGACCTGAGCGCAGCGGCGTTGCCGCGGGTACCTTCTACATCGGCGCAGATATCGGTCAAGGCATCGGCCCGGCAATCAGCGGCGTGATTGCCGCTTCATTCGGCTGCGAAGCTGCTTTCTTCTTCACCGGTGTGCTGCTCCTTGCAGGGTGTGTGTTGTTTAATTACTACCAGAAAAAGCAGAAAGATATCGCAGTGGAAAACATAGAAGCTTCACCTTTAAGTCCAGAGGGAGGAGATACTGATGCTTAGAGAAACAAATACGGAAAACGGAAGGGTGCGGGGTATTCCTGCAGCCGACCCGAGAATAACAGCTTTCAAAGGCATCCCGTTCGCAGCGCCGCCGGTGGGCGATTTGCGCTGGCGCGCTCCACAGCCGGTGAAGAACTGGGAGGGTGTGCTTCTGGCCGACCATTTCGGCCCGATTTCCATGCAGAGTACTCCCGGCCTCGGTGATCCGAATGCTCTTTACAACAAGGAATGGCATGTAGACCCCGAAATTCCGATGGATGAAGACTGCCTCTACCTGAATGTGTGGACGCCCGCCAAAACAGGAAATGAAAAGCTCCCGGTTATGGTTTGGATTTTCGGCGGCGGCATGGTAGGCGGCTACACTGCGGAAATGGAGTTTGACGGTGAGCGCATTGCGCGGCGCGGCGTGGTGTTTGTCAGCGTCAACTACCGCGTGAACGGCTTCGGCTTTTTGGCTCACCCTGAACTGACCGCAGAAAGCCCGAACCACGCAAGCGGCAATTACGGCCTTCTCGACCAGCGTGCGGGAATTCAGTGGGTGAAACGCAACATTGCGAATTTCGGCGGTGACCCTGAAAACATCACGATTTTTGGACAGTCGGCCGGCGGCCGCAGCGTCGTCTGCCATCTTTCGTCTCCGCTGAACCGCGGCCTGTTCCGGCGTGCCATTGTCCAGAGCGGCGGCGGCATCTCTCCGACCTACCGCCGCGGCGGTTATGCTCCGCTCCATGAAGCGGAAAAAGTGGGCGTAAAGTTCCTTGAATTTCTCGGCGTTCAATCCATTGCCGAAGCGCGCAGGATTGATGCCCGCACCGTTTGTGAAAAATCAATGGAATTCATGAACAAGTTCGGCTACTGGTGGGGACCGACCGTCGACGGATGGTACCTCCCCGAGGATCCCGCAGTTGCTTATCGGAACGGGCATGAAATTGATGTTCCCATTCTTGTCAACAACACAACGAATGAACTGGTTATTCAACCGCATTTCAACTCTTTGGAAGAATTCGAGGCTTATGCCCAAAAGCGCTACGGCAAAGATGCCGCGGAATACCGCAGAATCTGTGACCCGCAGAATACCGGCGACATCGCAACCATGAGGAAAAACGGAACGTACAACCTCAGTGAATTGGCCAACAAAACATGGGCCGAGATGCGTGCCAAGGATGGCAAAGCAGTTACATATGTCAGCCGGTTTGGGCCTGAAATACCGGGAGACGACGCGGGTGCGTTCCATTCTTCCGAGCTGTGGTTTACCTTTGAAACGCTGGCAAAATGCTGGCGCCCGTTCAAGGGAAAACACTATGACCTTGCCCGCATGATGTGCAACTACTGGACCAACTTTGCAAAAACCGGCGACCCGAACGGCCTTGACGCCGACGGAACGCCGATGCCTGAATGGAAGCCATACACGCTTGAAAACCCGAATTCCATGTTTTTCGGCGATGTCCCGCAAATGGAGCAGGGCGGCCCATCTCCGATTCTAAAATTCCTCATGAAACGGGAAGAAGAAAAAATCAAATCCATGTAACGAAACTGGGAGGATCATCATGGGACTTGTCAATTATTCCTTTTATTCACGCGTTCTGCTGGAGCAGGTTAATATTGCAGTCCTTTTGCCGACTTACAATCTGGCGCATCCGGAGAAGTCACTCGACGAAGTGTACCGCAAAGGGCAGAAATTCCGCACGCTTTATGTGCTGCACGGCGGTTCCGATGACTGTACCACCTATATCCGGAATACCGACATCGAGCGTTATGCCGACGAAGGACAGTTTGCCGTTGTATTCCCTGAGGTCAAACTGAGTTTTTACTGTGATATGGCATACGGCGAAAAGTTTTTCACCTATCTTTCTAAGGAACTTCCGCTTGTCGTACAGTCTGTGTTTCCGCTTTCCGAGAAAAGGGAAGACCATTTTGTGGTTGGCAATTCCATGGGTTCTCACGGAGCATTCAAATGGGCGTTGCGCTGCCCCGAGTTTTTCAACGCCGCAGGCGGGATGTCTGGGGTGAGCGGCGTGGAGGAGCTTGGCTTCTTCCGCCCGATGGGGTCCACAAACAACCCTGTTTTCAATGCATTCGGTTCGGTCGAGGAATATCGTGAAAGTGAGAATGACATGAAATTTCTTGCGAAAAAATTGGTGAAGTCCGGCCGGCCGATTCCGCGCCTGTTCAGTTGCTGCGGCACAGAAGATCAGCTGACCTACGAAGGTTCCAAGGACTTCGCAGAGTATGCAAAGCAGATTGGTTTGCCGTTAATTTGGGAAGAGGGCCCCGGGAAACACGACTGGGATTTCTGGAATCCGTGGCTGAAAAGAATTATTGACTGGATGGGAATTGGGGTGGCAGAGTAATGGGTTACATGCGTTTCAGCTTCTTGTCAAAGACGTTGGGCTTCCATACGAATGTTGCAGTGGTCATTCCGTCGGACAAACCGATGCAGCCCGGGCAGAGTCTGGAAGACGCCTGCAGAATAACGGAGACCTACCCGGTCCTCTACCTGCTGCATGGCGGCGGACAAAATGCGTTCGACTGGGTCCGTTTTACAAGTGTGGAGCGCTACGCGGAAGAGCGCGGCATCGCGGTTGTGATGCCGGAAGTCGGTGCTTCCTCCTTTTACAGCGACATGGCTCACGGATACCCTTATTTCACCTACCTGAGTGAAGAACTTCCGAAGGTTGTGGAGTCGCGCTTCCCAGTCGGAGGCTGCCGTGAAAAACGCTTTGTTGCGGGCCTTTCGATGGGCGGATACGGTGCGTTCAAATGGGCATTCCGCAAGCCGGAATTTTTCTCTGCTTCCGCCGCGCTTTCCGGTTCCTCGCTCGTCGTGGAAATCTTCAGCCAGGGGTTCGGTTCTTCCTCACCGGACGACAGATGTTCTCTTGTCAACCTGAATTGGGGCGGCCTTGAAAAGCTGCGCAACAGCCCGGACGACACAAAATATATGCTCGAGCAAATTGCAAAAGACCCGGCAAAATATCCGGCTTTTTATGTGGCAATCGGCAGAGAGGACCCAACCTACCAATACACGCAGAACTTCATGAACTATGCGAAAAAGCTAGGAGTTCCGATTACATACGAAGAAGGCCCCGGCGGCCATGAGTGGAAATTCTGGGACGCATTCCTGCCGCGCGTGATGGACTGGTGCATGGACTCTGCAAAACAGCGCGCATGAATCTTTTTCTGCCGGAACCTTGACAGCGTGAAACCGAAAGCGGATAGTGTTTTGTTGGAAGGAGTTTGATTGAAATGATTGAAATTGCAGAAGTCGAGAACGGAAAGGTCAGAGGCCTTCCCGCTTATGACCCCGAGGTGATGGTGTTCAAGGGAATTCCGTTCGCGGCACCGCCTGTGGGCGACCTTCGCTGGCGTGCGCCGCAGCCGGCAAAAAACTGGGACGGCATTCTGGATGCCTACCGCTTCGGCCCGATTCCCATGCAGGCTATCCCGGACGGCAACCATGAACACCTCTATGCGCGCGAATGGAATCTCCCTCCCGAAACTCCGATGAGCGAAGACTGCCTCTACTTGAATGTGTGGACTCCCGCGCAAAAGCCCGGCGAAAAACTTCCGGTTTTCGTCTGGTTCTTCGGCGGCGGCCTTCAGGTCGGCAGTACGGTTGAAAAGGAGTTCGATGGAGACCGCCTCGCAAAACGTGGCATAGTTGTTGTAACGGCAAGCTATCGTTTGAATGTATTCGGATTCCTCGCTCATCCGGAGCTTACGGCAGAAGCGCCGGATGCCCCCACAAACTTCGGTCATCTTGACCAGCAGTTCGCCATTAAATGGGTCAAGCGCAATATTGCGGCATTCGGCGGCGACCCGGATAATATCACCATCGGCGGGCAGTCTGCCGGTGGAATGAGCGTCTGTGCGCTGCTGACTTCGCCGCAGAGCGACGGGCTGTTCCAGAGAGCGATTATCGAAAGCGGCTTTTTCAAGAGCCCCTATGGCCGGGTTGCCATGCAGTATCCTTTGGCTGAAGCGGAGGAAACGGGAAAAGAATTCTTCCGCCAGCTCGGAGTCAAAACGCTTGCGGAAGCACGCAGCCTGAGTGCTGAGTACGTGCGTGACAAGGCAATTTCCTGCGGCGTGTTCTGGGGAACCGTGGACGACGGAGTTTTCCAGCAGGGCAAATATGAAGACCGAATCATGAGAAAGAGGCATCCGGTACCTCTGCTGTTCGGCCGCACAGATAATGAATTCACTTTCGGTGCACCCGTGAAGTCTGTTGAGGAATTCAAAAAAGCAGTCGCCCGCTATGGCGACAAAGCAGAGCGCATCTGCGAAATTTGCCATGCAGATGAAGGCATCGAGGCCATCCAAAAGTACTCGGTAATCAGTGAACTGGATGTTGCAATGCGCAGCCTGTGTGCAGCGGAAGACCGTGCAGGCATTACGATTCCGAAGTATTATTATCTGTTCGGTTCCAGGATGCCTGGGTGGGATAATCCCGGTGCGTTCCATTCGAGCGACCTGTGGTTCTTCTTTGAAACGCTCGCAAAATGCTGGCGTCCGTTCACCGGGCCTCAGTATGATTTGGCACGCGTGATGTGCAACTATTGGGCCAACTTCATCAAGACAGGTGACCCGAACGGCGTCGACGCCGATGGGACTCCGATGGCCGAATGGCCGCCCTTTACCGAAAAGAAGCCGTATGTCATGCATTTCTATGACGAGAAGGAAAAATTCGGCGCAAAGCTGGATGAGCCGGACGAACTCACCCGCATCTTTGTCGACAAAATCGCCGATGATGCCGTCAAACACGAATCCGTGTAAGATTACTGTTCGGAAGCATCTCCCCTCTTCCGAGCAATAGCAAAACAATGCCCCCGATGCAGAAATTGAACTGCTTCGGGGGCATTGTTTCTGTCTGCTGAAAATTCAGAATCCAAGACGTTTTAAAAAATGCATCAGGTTGTCGACCGTCAGCGACAAATCTTCGCGGCTGTGCTTACGGGAGGTTTCAAAGGCTTCCGCTTTGCGGTTGATGCTGAAAACAGCGGAAACACCGAGTTCGTAAAGCGGAGCCATATCTCCTTCTATGTCGCCGACTACGGCGACAACCGGAACGCCCTGCTTTTTTGCGTGGCGCGCAACACCCGAAACGACCTTCCCGCGCAGACTCTGCGCGTCGATTTTTCCTTCGCCCGTCAAGACCAAATCGGCGCCTTGCAGCTGTTCGTCGAAATGGACGAGGTCCAGAATCGTTTCGATGCCGCTGCGAAGCTCAGCATGGAAAAAGGCGGCCATTCCTCCGCCCAGTCCTCCTGCCGCCCCCGCACCCGGAAGGGCGGAAATATCCGTGCCGAGGCATTGGCGTAGAATGTCGGAATAATGCTTCAGCCCCTCGTCCAACCGCTGGACCATAGCGGCGTCTGCGCCTTTCTGCGGGGCAAAGACACATGCGGCACCGGATGGCCCGTAAAGCGGGTTATCAACATCGCACATGGCAATAATCTGAGCCCTTCGCACAGCGGGGTTCATTTCGGAGTCGTCAATAGCTGCGATGTCCGCAAGTGTTCCGCCGGTGGGAATAAACGCTTTCCCGTTTTTATCGTAGAACTTGACCCCGCAGGCGGCGGCAGCGCCCACACCGCCGTCGTTTGTGCAGCTTCCGCCCAGCCCGACGATAATTCGGCTGCATCCCTGCGCCGCCGCACGAGCGATTAGTTGCCCGACGCCATAGGTGGTGGCCTTGTCGGGGTGCAGATTATGTTCTGCCAGCGTCAGTCCCGCGCAGGACGCCGTTTCAATGACAGCGTCTCCGTTTTCGGTAATTCCGAAGCTGGCCTTCCGCCTTTCAAAATAAGGACCTCGCACGCTTACGCTGATTTTCTCTCCTCCTGCGGCGCTCAGAAGGGCATCCACCGTGCCTTCACCGCCGTCCGCCACGGGGAACGAAAGAATCTGCGCCGTGGGGTAATGTGCTTCGACGGCGTTCGCCATCAAACGGCAGATTTCCGCGGACTCCATGGTTCCTTTGAATGAATCGGGAATCAGAATGATTTTGTTCATAGAATGACGATGCTCCTTCCGTTGATTCCAATCTGCGCGCTGTGCGAAAAAGCCCGAAGCGCCCCAACCTTTATCGAATTTAATTTTAGTATAACAACTGCGGACTGGGACGGCAACATCCGGGGAAGGGCAAAAAGAAACAGCGCACGAATTTCCGTGCGCTGCCTTTTGAAAAAACGCAAAGTCTGCAAAGCAAACGGAAAGAGAACGCCGAAAAGTGCAAAGGTATCGGCTGTGTGTCAGCGCAAACGGTGTTCTCTGTACTTTTCTTTGTCAGTCCAGAGAAAAGTCACAAGGAAGTCTGCAAAGACAATAAGACAAAGAATGTACAAGAAAATCGTTGCCAGAAAATTCACATGGAAGTACTCCAACATACCCGAGGAAACAGCAAAGACACCGCCGATTAAGCAGAACCATTTGACGGTTTTGACATAGACGCCGGTGTATTTGCTCTTAATGGTTTCCGTGCGGTACACCGTCCCTTTGCCGGTGATTCCCCAGTAAATCATATACACGCCGGCAATCGCCAGCAGCAGATCAAAAGCAGAAATATACTCTTCCATATGACGCCTCGTTTTCTCTGAACTCGCTTGTAAGCATTTCGGAATTATTTCGCTTTTGCTCTCGACTTCGAGTAGATATCAAATGCAACCGCGAAAATCAGAACAAGTCCTTTTACAACCTGCTGAATGTCGGTGCCGATGCCCATGATGGACATGCCGTTGTTCAAAACGCCCATGAACAGAGCGCCGATGATTGCGCCGACCACCGTGCCGACGCCGCCGTACATGGAAGCTCCGCCGATGAAGCAAGAGGAGATGGCGTCGAGGTCATAGCCCTGGCCGACGAGAGGAGACGCAGCGTTCATTCTTGCCGCAGAAACAATTGCCGCAACCGCGGTGAGAACGCCCATGTTCACGTAGCAAAGGCACAGAACCTTATTGGTGTTGATGCCGGAAAGCTTTGCAGCACGCTCATTGCCGCCCATTGCATAGATGTATCTGCCGGGAACCGTTTTGGTAGTGAAAATGCTGTAAGCAACGACCAGAACCGTAATAATGATGAAGACGACCGGAATGCCTTCATAGGCTGCAAAGAAATAGGACAGAAGCATAATGGCCGCAGCAATCAGAACCAGTTTTGCGATGAACAGCGGCTTTGAAAGAATATTGGAAGTGTATTTTGCCTGCTGTGCCCGTTTCCGGATCTCCATGATAATCAACAGAATCGTAATGATTGCGCCGACAAGATATGCTGTAATATTTACGCTTGAACCGGTAAACTGAAAGATATCCGGAATAAATCCGGAGCTTATGTACTGGAAAGATTTGTCGAACGGGGCAAGTGTCATGCCGTCGAGAACCCTTGTGGTCAGGCCGCGGAAAATCAGCTGGCCGGCCAGCGTTACAAGGAAGCCGGGCATGCGGTAATAGCCAACCCAAAAGCCTTGCCAAGCCCCGATGCCAAAGCCGAGAAGCAGCGCAACGATAATTGCGAGCCACAACGGCTGGTGGTTTTTAATCAACATGATGCCCAGTATGGCGCTGATAAAGGCCAGAACCGAACCGACGCTCATGTCGATGTTTCCTCCGTTGATGAGGAGGAGCATCATGCCGACTGCAAGAATGAAGACGTATGCGTTTTGAAGAATTACGTTATTGATGTTCATCGGCCGGAAAAGAACGCCGCCCGTTGCAAACTGGAAAATAATCATGAGCAGAATCAGCGCAATGAGCATCGTATATTGCCGCAGATTATTTTTAACAACTTTTTTGAATGAATCCATCAGACTGCCTCCCTGTTACTTTGCATGATGCACTTCATGATTGCTTCCTGCGAGATTTGTTCGCCACTCAACTCGCCCACAATGCGTCCTTCGTTGAGAACATAGATGCGGTCACACATACCAAGAAGTTCAGGCATTTCGGAAGAAATGAAAATCACGGCTTTTCCTTCGTCGGCAAGCTTGTTCATAATGGTGTAGATTTCATATTTCGCACCCACATCAATTCCCCGTGTTGGTTCGTCGAGAATCAGCAGGTCTGGTTTTGTGAAAATCCACTTGCTCAGAACGACTTTCTGCTGATTGCCGCCGGAGAGATTGATGCATTTCTGGAATACGCTCGGGGTTTTTATGTTGAGCTTTTTGCAGAAATCTTCGGTCACATTGATTTCGGCGTTTTGGTCAATCATGTGCCGTTTTGTCAGGCTTTGAATTCCGGCGATTGTTGTGTTCTGCACAACGTCACCGATGAGGTTCAGACCGTCGCTTTTTCGGTCCTCCGTCGTGTAGGCGATGCCGTTCTGAATGGCCTGCTTTACGTTGTTTATGTGAATTTCCTTGCCGTTTTTGTAAATTTTGCCGCTGATGTTCCTTCCGTAAGATTTTCCGAAGATGCTCATGGCAAGCTCGGTTCTTCCGGCTCCCATCAGCCCCGCAAGACCGAGAATCTCACCTTTCCGAACATTGAAGCTGACATCGGAAATCACCTTTTTGTCCGCAATAATCGGGTGATAAACGTTCCAATGCTCGATGGAAAACATAACGTCGCCGATTTTCGGCACCCTTTTTGGGTAGCGGTCCGTCAGTTGGCGGCCGACCATGCCCTCGATGATGTTGTCTTCACTGATGTCGTCTTTTTCTTTGTCAAGCGTTTCAATGACCATTCCGTCACGGATGACCGTGATGGTATCCGATACCTTGGTAACTTCCTTGAGCTTATGCGAAATCAGGATGCAGGTCATGCCTTCTTTTTTCAGCTCGAGCAGAAGGTTCAGAAGATTGTTGGATTCTTCTTCGTTGAGCGAAGCGGTGGGCTCATCCAGAATCAGTAGTTTAATGTTTTTTGAGAGTACCTTTGCAATTTCAACAAGCTGCTGCTGCCCGACGCTCAATTCACGCACGATGGTGTGAGTGTCCGCCTTAAGGCCCACCTTTTTCAGAAGCTTTTCGGCTTTTTCGTGGGTCAAATTCCAGTCGATAAATCCGTGTTTCGCCTGTTCGTTGCGCAGAAAAATGTTTTCACCTACGGTTAGCTGCGGAATGAGTGCCAGCTCCTGATGAATCAGGCCGATTCCAACCTTTTCGCTGTCGCTGATTGTTTTGAATTGGCAGACTTTATCTTCAAAAACGATGTCACCGGTATAAGTGCCATACGGGTACACACCGCTTAATATATTCATGAGTGTGGATTTGCCGGCACCGTTTTCGCCGATCAAGGCATGAATCTCGCCTCGTTTTACCGTCAGATTCACGTTGCTCAGTGCCGTAACACCGGGAAATGTCTTTGTTATGTTTCTCATTTCCAGTATATTTTCACTCACGCTATCATCTCCAGTTTCTCAAAATGAGAATCACCGCTTTGCAAGAAAACTTTTTGGAACAGGTTCGGCTTGCGGTATTCCCGCAAGCCGAATCCGTGAACGTGCTGTGAATTACTTCAGCTGGTCAGCTGTGTAGTAGCCGCCCTTGATGAGGATGTCTTCATAATTGCTCTTGTCAACATATACAGGAGTGAGAAGCTCGGTCGGAACAACTTTCACACCGTTGTTATAATCGGTCGTGTTGTTCGTTTCAGGCGTGCTTCCCTGGAGCATTGCATCAACCATGGAGACAACTTTTTCAGCAAGAAGGCGTGTGTCTTTGAAAATGGACATGGACTGCTGACCGGCAATGATTGCCTTTACATTTGCAATGTCGCAGTCCTGACCGGTAATAATCGGGTATGGTTTATCGGATGTACCGAAACCGTTGCTCTGCAGCGAAGCGATAATACCGATTGCAAGGCTGTCGTTGGGGGAAAGAACAGCATCCAGTTTTGTGCCGCCGGTGTATTTGGAGGTAATCAGGTTATCCATTCTTTCCTGAGCTTTGGCGGAAGTCCAGGTGGTAATGGCGACCTTTGCAAAATCAATCTGGCCGCTTTGAACAACCAGCTTGCCGCTCTTGATGTACGGATTCAAAACGTCCATAGCGCCGTTGTAGAAATAATGCGCATTGTTGTCGCCGGGATCTCCTGCGAAGATTTCAATGTTGAAGGGGCCTTTGCCCTCTTTCAGGCCGAGCTTTGTTTCCAAATACTGGCCCTGCATGGCGCCGACTTTGTAGTTATCAAAGGTGGCATAGTAATCGACATTCGGCGTTTTCATAATCAGACGGTCGTATGCGATTACTTTGCAGCCGCTATCCTTTGCTTTGCTTAACACATCGGTCAGAGAAGACCCGTCGATTGCGGCTATGACGAGAACCTTGCAGCCTTTTGTAATCATGTTTTCAATCTGCTGAACCTGTGTGTTTACATCGTTGTTTGCATACTGGAGTTCAACCTTGTAGCCCTTTGCTTCGAGCTTCTGCTGCATGTTGGAACCGTCCTGATTCCACCGCTGGAGCGACTGGGTCGGCATCGAGACACCGATCATCGTGCCAGAGGCAGCCGCATTGTTATCTGTCTGTGCGGACGAGGTTCCTCCGGTACTTTTGCTACAGGCAGACAGAGAGAGAATCGTTGCGCACGCCAACAAAGCCGCCAGAACTTTTTTTGCTTTTTTCAAGTCAAAAACCTCCTTTATATTTTCTCAACCGGACAAAGTTCCGTAACTGTCCGCTGGGTTAAGGAAGAATCATTCTTCCCTTTCAACAATTGATATGTTATAATAAAAATCGAAAAAAATCTCTGCACGAAATTATGAAATTCTTACAATGTTTACGAACTTTTCTGGTTAGGCAAAGCAAATAGCAATTTTTTGTGCATAAAATTTTCTAGATAGATTCGTGCAATTTACAGGTAAATTTCAATCGGATTTCCGACAGATTGAAGGTTGATTTGCTTTGTGGCATGGAAGAAAGAATTGCGGCATGAAACGTGCGTTCAAAATTTCTGCCTGCGTTCTTGCTGCCGTTCTGTGCGCCGCGCTGTCCAGCTGTTCTGGCTGGAACGAGCAGAACCATGTCAAAATGATTGATGAGGCTGACAGCGGCGGCCAGCAGCTCCGGTATCATTTTGCACTGATTGCTCAGGACATGGGGGATCCCTTTTGGCAATCCGTAAAAAAGGGCGCCTTAAAAGCGGCAGAACAGGTTCAGGCCGCAGTGGAATCGGATGGCCCCGTAGTGCAAGATGTGGATGCCGAGCTCAAATATTTCAACATTGCCATCGCCGCAAAAGTAGACGGGATTGCCGTCTATGTTCCAGACAAAACAAAATTCCGGCCGCTCATCAATGAAGCAGTCGGAAAAGGAATTAAAGTAATTACGATTGAATCGGATGATAATGAGAGCAACCGTGAAGCATACATAGGGCCCGACAGCTACGATGTCGGCCAAGCTCAGGGAGATTTGATTGCGCAGATCGGGAACAGCTGCCCGGCACTTATTCTCGGCGGCAATTATTCGCTGAACAGCAGCATGAGCAACTCCCTACAAAAAGGCCTTCAAAACAGCCTGCGTCGGAAACTGAATATCAGTCTGCAGTCTGTTCATAACTCCGGCGGAGGTTACTTCAAAGCGGAGGAAATCATCCGCCGCATCCTTTACCAGTACCCGAAGGTCAATACCGTGATTTGTACAAGCGAAAATGACACGTTGGAAGTCGTCCAGGTGCTGATTGACCTGAACAGAACCAAGGACATCAATGTCATAGGTTACGGGAATTCCATGCAGATTCGTGAATATATCCGCAACAGCATTGTATTTGGTTCGGTTTATGAAAGCCCGGAGGAAACAGGCGCAAAGTGCATTCAGTGCCTCGCTGACCTGATGAACGGGAAAAAAGTACCTCGGGTAATTAAGACAAGCGTGTATTCCATCACAAAAAACAATCTCGTCAATTATCCCGGATAGCTGAATGGAGGGTGACGGAAGTTGAAACTTCGACCTTTCGCAAAAGGGCAAAAACGCGCACGAAATGTTATCCGGAAAAAGCTTTTGCTTTTCTTTTTTATAACTTTTTTTATCGTAAATACCATCAGCCTATTTACATACTACACGACCAGAGTATTGACGGAAGAAATGAACGATATTTTCAGTAACGACAGCCTCCTCACAAACCTGAGCAACACATTGAATTCCGTCGAATCCAGCCTTAAGGACTACTTGACAACCAGTCGTTCGAGCGACCTGTATGATTACCTCAACGCAAGCAATGACCTTCGAGATATGTCGCTGAACCTCAAACCGAAACTTTCCAACAAAGAGAGTGATATTCTGCTTTCCAACATCAAAAATCTCATGGTGACGTACCTAGAGACTACGGATTTTGCGGTGCAGGAAAAGCGTGGTCGCGATATAGCCGGCTATACCCAGCAGTTCAACAAGGCGACACAGGTCTACGATTATACAAGCGAATACATTGATAAGCTAAAAATCTATGAGTTCAAAGAGAATAACGCCTATTATGTTCAGGCCTCCAGGAGACTTGCCTCCCTGCAGGTGTTCAATATCGCGGTTATCATTCTCGCAACGATTGTCGATTTTGTCCTGATTATTTTGTTCTCCTATCGTATGACGGAACCGATTATCCGCCTTTCCAAGGCCGCCAGTAAAATCGCGCAAGGCAACTACGACGTTCCTCCGGTCAAAGTCCGTTCGAACGATGAGGTGAAAACGCTTGCACTGTCTTTTAATCACATGGCGGAGAGCATTAAGCGTCAGGTTGTTGAGATTCAGGAAAAGACGAGAATTGAAAACTGCCTGAAAGAACAGGAAATGCAGAATCTGAAAATGAAATCCATGCTGAACGAAGCGGAACTGCGTTCTCTGCAGGCACAGATTGACCCGCATTTTATGTTCAACACATTAAATGCCGCCCTGCAGCTTGCCATGTTTGAAGGTGCTGACCGAACGCAGTTGTTTCTAGAGAATTTCTCCGGACTGCTTCGCTACAACATCGGCAACATGGGGATTCCGTCTACCTTGTTGGATGAAATTGGCAATGTTGAGAGCTATGTCTATTTGCTGAATGAACGCTACGGCAATAAGATTTCGTTTACGAAGGAAGTAGATGAAAATATCTTCAATGTGGAAATGCCGCGTATGACGTTACAGCCTATCGTCGAAAATTCCTTCATCCACGGCATCAACTCGCTGGAAAGCGGTGGGCAGATTAAGGTAGCGGCACATAGAAGTGGGCAGGCCATCCGAGTAGAAATCTCCGACAACGGCCGCGGGATGAGCAGGGAAACCATTGAGCAGATCCTTGCCGGTTGCCCGTTTGAAACCGCGGGGCCAAAAGGAAAAGATGGTTGGAGCATCGGCTTGAAAAACGTAATCAGCCGGCTTATGCTTTTTTACCATGTTGAAGATGTAAACAAAATCGTAGAAATCGAGAGTCAGGAAAAAGTCGGAACCTGCGTTGCAATCATACTGCCTATTGGAGAGCGGGAAAGTAGCTATGTATAAACTTTTGGTCGTCGATGATGAACAAATCGTAACGGATTCCATTGAGTATATGGTCAAAAAGTTCATGCATACCCCGATACAGACGGAAGTTGCTCATTCCGGGCGTGAAGCAATTGAGAAAGCTGCCACCGGCCATCCGGATTTTGTAATCATCGACATAAAAATGCCCGGAATTAACGGCTTGGAAGCCATCCGGGAGATTAAAAGGGAGAACCCCGGGACCCTGTTCATTGTCATTTCCGCCTTTGCGAAGTTCGATTATGCCAAAGAAGCAATTCAGCTCGGCGTGATCGAATATCTAAATAAACCGCTGACCCGCAAAAGCCTCATTGATGCTCTTGAAAACGCAGTGAATCGAAAAGAGCAGGAACAGATTAAGCTGAAGACGGAGCTGGATTACCGAGAGAAAATCGCCTATGCACGCCCGGCTCTTGAGAACAGCCTGATTCACTGCATTACCTTCCCGGGAAACCACGATGCGGAGATTGCTTCCCTTGAGAAAATTCTCGATATCAGCGGCGGCGGTTATATCATGACAATTGAAATCAGGCCGGGGGAAGGCGCCGCAGAGATTTCACCCGACCTCGGCGAAAGAAAAGTCTATCCGCTTCTTCGCGAAATACTGAAGGAAGCCAATGCGGCATGTGTGGTCGGCCCGCTGCTGGTGAATCGTGTTTCCGTTTTTGTTCCGTGTGCGGAGGGCAGTACATCTGGGCAGAGGGACAACATCATGTCCTTTTCCGCCGAGGTTTACCGTCAGCTTTGTAAAAACATCGCCGGCCGGAATTTCCGAATCGGCGTGGGGAACAAATACACATCTTTACAGTGCCTGTACAAATCGTATGAGGAATCAATCAAAGCAATCCTCTCCGAGAGTAATCAGCCGGTGATATTCTTCCGGGACATTTCTGACAATTCAAAGCAGGAGAAACATTTTCCGCAGGAAGAAGAAAAGTCCATTCTGAAAAAGATTTCCTGCGGAGAAACGAATGCGGCTCTTGCCTCTTTTGAGAATCTCTTCGGGTGGATGATAAACCGATACGGTGCAGATCTGAGCGCTCTGAAATCGGCGATGCTCCCGCTTGTGGTACTCATTTTCAATGTTTCGGGTTCAAAGAGTTTTGAGAGTGAGGAGAATTACGGCAGCAATTATGTGAACAGTTTTCTGGCGCTGCAGAATCAGGAAGCAGTCCGTGTATGGGTGAAGAATCTGATTCAACAGGTCAGTGCCGCGATGACGGAAATTCGCGAAAAAGGCCTTTCACCCGTAATTAAAATTGCGGTCGACTACATTGCCCAGAATTATAATAAAAATATCACCTTGGAAGATGTGGCCGGTGCGGTCAACGTGAGCCCCACCTATTTCAGCAAGGTATTCAAGGAGGAAGTGGGCAGCACATTCATCGACTACCTCACAATGCTTCGCATCAAAAAGGCAAAACAGCTCATCGCTGAAGGACGGCTCAGTAACAAGGAAATCTGCAATATCATCGGTTATTCCGACCCGAATTATTTCAGCAGGGTATTCAAAAAGACCGTGGGGGCGACGCCAACAGAATATCAGTTCCTGCTGTCGGCCCATAAGGCAGACGAAATCATGGGAGGTTAGCAGCATGTTCAGAAAAGTATGCCGGCTTTTTATCATTCCATCGGTTTTGGCCATGCTGCTGATGGTTGGGTGTTCCCCTCGCCATGAAACCTCTCCTACGTCCCAAAAGCGGCCGCTGATTGGCTTTTCCATGGATACCCTCAAAGAAGAAAGATGGTATCGCGACAAGGAAATCTTTGAGGAAGAGGTCAAAAGGCAAAATGCGGATATCCTCGTCAGCATCGATTACGAGGACTCCGCAAAACAGCTCCAGCAGGTGAAGCAGATGGTCTCTCAGGGCATCGATGTACTGGTGATCATTCCACACGACGCGGTCGATGCGGCATCCGCTGTCAGTTATGCCAAGCAGCACGGCGTGAAAGTCATTTCGTATGATCGGTTGGTCCGCAACGCGGGCGTCGACCTTTACATATCCTTCGACAATGAAAAGGTGGGAAATTTGCAGGCGTCCGCCATCACCCAAAAGGTCGGGAACGGAAATTATGTCATTATTAAAGGGCCTGCGTCTGACTACAATACCGTTGTGATTAAGCAAGGAATTATGAGTGTGCTCAACCCCTACATGGCTTCCGGGAACATCAAAGTTGTAAAACAGGTTGAGGCCTATGATTGGATGGCAGATGAAGCATATGACTGTATTCTAAGCCTTCACAATGAAGGAGTGAAAATTGACGCGGTGATTGCGGAAAATGATGCGCTCGCGGGCGGAGCAATCGACGCGCTTTCGGAATGTCAGATGATACCTTCCGTTCCCGTAGTGGGAATGGATGCCGACCTCGCCGCCTGTCAGAGAGTGGTGGAGGGTCAGCAATATATGACCGTTTACAAGCCGATTCGCACGCTTGCTACCATGGCGGCGAAAATCGCGGTCAAAATGGCAAAACAGGAAAGCATTCGGGCTGACGACCAGATTCATGACGGCACGAAGAACGTTCCGTACATCAAGATAGAGCCGATTGCGGTTTACAAAGACAATATGGTTTCCACGGTTATCAAGGACGGTTTCCACACGATGGAAGAGGTTTACATGAACGTCCCGAAGGAGCAGTGGCCTCAAAACTGAAAAAATGTCTGGCGGCCTACTCTATTGGGATGGGCCGCCTTTTCATGTAATGGGCAAAGAAATTTACGGAATGGTATATTTAAGCAAAAGAAGAAGCCGCAAACCTATTTTGGTTTGCGGCTTCTCTTGGTGACCTCGGGCGGATTTGAACCGCCGGCCTACCGCTTAGGAGGCGGTCGCTCTATCCAGCTGAGCTACGAAGTCAAGTTTAAAAGGCACTTTCCAATTATAGTTGACGCAGGTCGTTTTGTCAATGAACAATCGTTCCCGTCGGCTGATTGCCGGCGGGAACGAGAGGAAAATCAATTGGTACGTTTTACAGCACTGTCTGAGAACATTTTCTGCAGTGTTACCGGGTCCGCAATACCCGTAGCGGGGAGTCCATTCAGGTACTGGAAGTCCTTCACAGCCTGCTGGGTTCCTTCTGCGAACAACCCACTGGGTTTGACGAACATGTAGCCAAGCTCAAGCAGACGGTTCTGCATGGTCAACACATCGTCATTCTGCATGCCTATCTTCAAAGTCTGGTTCAGGTTCATTCCGGCGGAGGAAGAGGATGCCGCAGACGATGCGGAACCAGAAGAAGATGCTGCCGCCGAGGAAGTCGCTGCCGAAGAAGCTGCTGAGGAAGAAGACGCAGTCGAGGACGAAGGAGCTACGGAAGAAGTGCTTTGGTTCAGCTGCGGATATACGGTTCCGGCCATAAACGAAACAGCGTTGATAATCTGCTCGCCCTGGAGCTTCATCATAGACGGGTCCATCTCATAAACGCGGTTGGATTTCACCGCATCAAGCTGTTTTAGCTGTTCCGATGCAAGCAGCGCTTCTTTTACGCCTTTTGCACAGAAGATGTATTGGGGGTTTGCCAGAAGAAGCTCGTCTATGCTGAATTCGTTGTTCTCCGCGCTTTCCGCCACATTCTGCATACCAGCCGCGGAAACGAGACTACCCGCAATCGTGTCACCGGTGGCGGCATGTCCCATGGCATCATAAAGATAAACGCCGGTAACAGCCGTTTTGCTTTTCGGAATCTCGCGCGTGATATCGTCGATGGTTTCCCATATTCCGGAAGCAATCGTTTGGCCTTTTTCATAGCCGGTCACGGCACCTTTTAGCGCTGCACCGACTTCTGAATAAAGCCGTGCTAGATCAGCGCGGGAGGTTGCCGGAGAAAGGGTTAAAACGGTAATGCCATTATCCTGCATCGCTTTTTGTTGTTTTTCTGTCAGCTTGGTGTCAGTAAAAACGACGTTTGCACCGGCTTCTTTGATTTTTCCCGCATCGTCAGCCGTAACATTCGGCAGAGCCTCAAGGTCACTCTGCGTGCAGTCTGCACTTTTTGCCTTCAGGGTGATTTCATAGCCAAGAGCGAGGATAACGTCGGCTACATTCGGGGATAAAACAGCGGCCCCGGTGGGTTCGCTGTGAATTGTCACTTCACCAATGGTAACGGGGAAATCCTTGTTTCCCACGCCGGATGAAATATCATTCTGTTTTGTGCATGCAGAAAGCAGTGTCATCGTTGAGAGGACAGACAGAACAACTGCTACCCATTTTTTAAACATCGCTATCTCCTTTCACGTCGACGCAGGGAGAAGAGTTCTGTTTCAGACGTGCTTCCACACTGCGAATGTACTGTTTTGCGCACCGCGGTGATCTTCCTCCGCGGGCGATGGCCCATTTTTCCGCCCCATCTTCGAGCTCGCTCGTGTCGATTTTCAGGCCGCGCTGTTCCGCAAGCCGCCGGACGATGGAGAGGTATTCCTCTTTGCCGGGAATCACAAAATTGATGGCAAGACCGAACCGGTCATAGAGCGAGAGACTTTCCTGTATCGAGTCGCCGCGGTGGATTTCGTCGCCTTCGCGGTCAGAGAAGGTCTCGCGCACAAGATGACGGCGGTTTGAGGTCGCGTAGATCAGCACGTTGTCCGGGCGGGCGGCGAGTCCGCCTTCCAGAACAGCCTTCAAAGAGGCATAGGTGTCGTCTTCGCGGTTAAAGGAAAGGTCATCAATAAAGATGATGAATTTCACGGGAAGAGCCGCAAGCTTGTCGGCAAGAATCGGAAATTCCGAAAGAGATTCCTTCGGCATTTCAATCATGCGAAGCCCCATCGGGTAATACTCGTTGAGCAATGCCTTCACGGTGGAGGATTTGCCGGTTCCGCGGTCTCCGTAGAGCAGGCAATTGTTGGCGGGATAGCCTTTGACAAAGGCTTCTGTATTTTCAATCGCCAGCCTGCGCTGCAATTCATAGCCTTTCAGGTCCGAAAGACGAATTTTGTCCGGGTGAGACACGGGGGTAGTTTGCCCGTTACGCCAAATAAACGCGTGGTAACGGCTGTAAATGCCGCATCCGTTTTTGCGGTAATAGCAGGCGAGGTTGTTGAGAAATTCTTTCGGATTTCCGTCAAGCTCCGGAATCGGTTTTCCGGTGTTCCATTCCGGCAGATGCAGCGATGCCGCCTCTGCAGCGCAGGGAGAAGCCGCCAGAATATCGTTCGGCGTAAGCGCCGAGAGTTCGTGGATGGTTTCAACATCTCGTTTTGCTGCGGCAAGCAGTTCGGGAGAAAATGATGTCTCTCCGTTTGCCGCGGCAAGCGAAAATGCATTTTCATCATAGAGAAGCGTTTCTGTCAGGCAGCGCGCAAAACTGCCGCAGCTGCCTTCCTCACAAAGGGCAGAAACAAACTCTCCCCAGGCGAGAAAAAACTCCTGCCCGCCTTTTTCCGCTGTGCAGAGCAAGCGGTAAAAAGCTTTTGGGACAGGCTGGGACAAAATTCCCCGGAAAACAGAAAGGGATGCCATCGCAGCGGCAGCCCGGCTAATCTGATTCATGGATCTCCCCAGTTTCTAAGTAGTTTTCAGCTTGAGCCATATTTTTCGATTATTTTCTTTTTATTTTACGCTGTAGGAACAGTGGCTGTCAAGATAACGGCAGGATAACGGCTTGCGGAATGATATGGAATTTGCTAAAATAAAACGAATGAAGTCAGTAAAGGGGCAGATAAGTGGATCCTTGTCTGCCAGCGAACATTTGAGTGTTTGGGTCCGGAAATATAGGAAAGGAATCGTTTCAGTAATGAAATATGTTAAACGAATTTCTTTGATGCTTGCAGTTTCCCTAATTATGCTGCTGATGACTTCATGCAGCAGTACTCCAGATGCAGGTGTTTTGGTTCGTGAGGCAAAATCCGAAATTTCCAGTGCCAAAAGCTGTAGCGCATCGGTTAGCAATCACCTGACTTTTACGGTAGACGGCACCCGCCATGTTTTTGAGACAAAGAATGAATCAATTTACTGCGCCGACCCCTTTGCACTCAAATCTTCTCTCACTTCCAACAACGACGGTTCCTCCAGCACCAGCGAGACTTACACGGTTACCGAGAACGGGAGTGTGTATTTTTACTGCAAAACATCCACCGGTTGGCAGAAGACAGCGGTAGAGAATCTCGATACTTCTCCTGCCGCGCAGATTTCGGTTTTGCAGTTGCTGAACAATGTGGAGGACCAGAAATATGTGCGCCAGACGGAGATCAACTCAAAGAAAGTTCATAAAATAGAACTGAAGTTGAAAAACGAAGTACTGAGCAGTATGATCGAGAATATCGTCACGGCGTCCGGCATCGGAAGCGGGTCCGAAACAATCGTTCCGGCGCTGGTCGACAGTGCACCCACGGTTTACGGTTACTGCTATGTTGACGGCGACACCGGAAAGCTGGTGCGCCTGGAACTCGATGCCACAGATGCCTTGAATCATATCTTTCAGAATATCGAGGGAAACGAAGTTCAAATTACCGTACAGAAAGGCGATGTTTCCGGCGATTTTTCGGGCATCGACAGCACCCCAAAAGTAGAGCTTCCTGCTGAAGCAAAAGACGCCACTTCCGTGGAAGCCGCAGGCTGACGGGGAACAATAACTCTTGACATTTCAGGTGCTTGCCGTTAAAATGAGAAAGTACGTCAGCACGGAGCTATACCGTCTTTCTTTCCTTTTCGGCGAGCACCTATTTATATTTATGGAAGCGTATCGAAGTGGTCATAACGGGCCTGACTCGAAATCAGGTAGCCCGCAAGGGCTCGTGGGTTCGAATCCCACCGCTTCCGCCAGCAGACTGAGCCTGCACGCAATTCACGCTCCTCACATGATGGGGAGCGTTCTGCTTTGCGCGCTTTTGTGCCTGCATCTATTTTGAACTAATACAAAATGGGACCGAGCCAACCGGCTCGGCCCTTTTTTCGTGGTGAGCAAGAACTCAGAGTGCTGAAGCCACTTTGCCGTAAATTGGATTGATATATTCAAAGATGTTATAACCTGGGTGTTCAAATAAGTGCTGGCAATGGCACAAACCAGACAGCCATCCCTGATATGGAGCAATAAAAAAACGGTAAAATCATTCAACCGCAGGTTGAACGGAAGACGCGAAAAGTCAAATACGCCTCCATTGCGGAGCCTTTGGGTATCGGATATACTAGTATGCAAAGGAAAGGCCTTCCTCAAGTGGAAAGTGAGGAATCTATATGCAGTTATCCATTGGAAAAAATATTCAGAATAAACGTAAAGCCATGGGGCTGACGCAGGAGCAGCTTGCCACGGCAATCGGTGTTTCTGTCGCCGCGGTATCGAAATGGGAAACCGGAGTTTCCCAAAGTTAAGGAAACCACCACCAACTCACGCTGACCTTGCCTGTGCAGTACACCCGAAGGGCTATTAACAATACCCGGCGGCATTCGACCCATGAAGGGGCTGAATACCGCCGGGTATTTTGCGGGGTTCCCAAAGGGGGCACCCCCTTTGGCACACTCACTTTGCGAAGCAAAGTGTAGTGTGTTATACGCTCTGGCAGCGTTTCCGTTTCAAATGCCAATGCCGCCGCGAAGGGCAGGGACGTTTGAAGCAGAAAGGAAGCGGATGTGAATTTGCGGCAAGAGCGTATATGAAAAATGTGAATTAGGAAATTTGTCCGGTTGGAGAACAGGTAATAGATACGGAGGGATCAACTGTTGTGATAGGAATAAATCCCAATTTTTTAGACATGGAAGCTGACATGTTTGCGGTTCCGCCACTTTTCCAAGTACGTTCATTTTTATAAGTCCAGCCACTTGCAATCCTATGGCTGGTGCTCATCCGATTTACCCACGCGGAAGATCTGTTGTAACCAAAATTTGCAGTTAGCGTTATTGAGTGAAAAATAAATTGGTTCCAACGGATAAGACTGGATTAAAGTAGTCTATTTCGATAATTTCAGGAGGTCAGTGGATTTATGATCCTCTGACCTCTTTACTATATATTTTTTAAGTAGTAAAATGAAACAAATAAGGAGAGGTCGGTATGATAAAAGTTCAGCATTCAAGGCCGCATTTAATTTTCTTTATACTGTATTCGCTATGCAATTTTGTACTATGGTATTTATCAGATAATGGCGGCCTTTTTATTATGTTAGTTTGGAATGCCTTTTTATCATTTTTACCTGTGCTTTTTTCACAATTTACTGTTTCTTCTTTAAGTAATCATAAGCGTTTTTGGATATTATGGGCATTACTTTGGATTATTTTCTGGCCCAATACGTTTTATATGGCAACAGATATTGTTCATTTTACAGGAGATGCTTTTTTTCAAGTAGTAAAAGGTATTCCCTATGTTGAACAGCCTCAGATCATATATTCAGATAATCTTCTATTATGGTCAAAAGGAGTCATAATTGTTTTAGGGATTTTATATGGAATTATGAATGGAATTAATTCAGAAATGATTTTTGAAAACATCCTCATAAATAAATATGGGAAAGGTAAAAATCTACTATTACGTTTTATATGCTCAATTTTGGGTGGAATAGCAATTTATATAGGACGATTTTTGCGATTCAACTCGTGGAATATTTTTAATCCGATCAGAATAGTGACCGGTTTCCAGCTTTCTGGGCATGAGTGGAGATTCGTCTGTGGCTTTGTAGGAATATTTGCTGCATTTATACTGTGCATATTGAGTTTTGCAAAAGCCTTTTACCGGCAAAAATACAAAATTGATACATTAAGTTGAGATATTTTCTCATCAAGTATATCTTGACTTTGATTTTTCAATCGTCCTGTTTCAACTCGTCAATAATTCCGCGCTGTTTCAGCAGCCAGCCGATGAAATCCCGTTCCGCCATTTTCCCGGCCTTGACCTCGGCCTTGCGCCGTTTGGCCTCAATGCGAAAGTCCTTCATAGCCTGCTCCGCCGCCGCGATCCGTTTAGGATCGGCGGCATTCTTTTTCATGTGATCCACACCGCGCAGCCAGAACATATACGTGTTTTTGTGCTCCTTCTCATAGTCCAGTTCCCGCGCCTGCTCGTCAAACTTTTGTTTGTTCCGCCGCCCCTGCTCCCGTTTGCACTTCTCGCTGCAAAAGGTGGGGATATTGGCGGTTCTGGCAAGGAACAGCTTGCCGCACAGCTTGCAATGCTGGAAGTACAGCTTGGAATAAATATTTATTGAAATACAATAAATATTTATTGACTTATCCTTTGCAATGTCATATAATACTGGTAAACTTATGATAGAAAGGATGTTGGCTTATGGATCAGGTACGGCTTTCCAGATGGCTGAAAGCTATCATTATCGGGACTGGCATTTGCGGCACGGTGATTTATTTTCTGGTCTTTCCGATGATTGGAAAAGACATTGTATCCGATTACCCGGAGTTTCACTCATGGTATTGGCCGTGGCTGATTTTTCTGTGGATTACGGCTGTTCCATGCTACATCGCGCTTGTGAGCGGATGGAAAATTGCGGCAGACATCGGAAGAGATCGTTCCTTCAGCTTCGAAAACGCAAAGCGCCTCAAACTGATTTCAATCCTTGCGGCGGCTGATGCTATCCTTGTCTTTGCAGGAAATCTTATTTTTTTGTTTTTGAATATGAGCCATCCGAGTGTGTTTCTCATGGCGCTGCTCGTTGTGTTTGGCGGGATTGTGTTATCCGTAGTATTTGCGGCACTTTCCCACATGGTTCTGAAAGCTGCAAAGCTGCGGGAAGAAAATGAACTGACGATTTGAGGGAGTCTGCCATGATTGTTTTTAACATTGATGTCATGCTTGCCAAACGCAAAATGAGCGTGACGGAGCTTTCCGAAAAAGTCGGCATTACGCTGGCAAACATGTCCATTTTGAAGAACGGAAAAGCAAAAGCCATTAAGATTGAAACGCTCAATAAAATCTGCAAAGCCCTAAATTGCCAGCCCGGGGATATCTTAGAGTGGAAAGACTGTGACGAAATTCCGAAAGAATAGAGGAAGGAAAACGCGGAACATGGGGATGACTGCTCCATGTTCTGTTTTTTAATGAAATTAAAACACGACGACCAAAAGCATCTTAAACTGTTCCAGTCCGTAAACGGCATGCGGATGCTTTGCCGGCATAACAATGGATTCACCTTGGTGCAGTTCATACGGCTTTCCGTCGATTGTAAGTCTGCCGACACCGTCTAGGCATGTTACGAGAGCGTCTCCGCCGGATTCGTGTGTGCTGATTTCTTCTCCCTTGTCGAACGAAAATACCGTGATGCTGACGGCATCGTTTTGAACCAATGTTTTGCTGACTACCTGCCCGGGCTGATAATTAACCAAGTCCTTCAAAGCAAGAACTTCTGCTTTCTGAATATTTTTCATCTTATCCATCTTTTATCACTCCTTCTTTTCCTTATATATCATAGCAGAATGAAACCCCAAAATACATTCCTTAAATAAGCGTTGACGCAGATTTATACAGAGTTAATATGAAAAGGCAGGAGCAAAAAAAGAAGGAGCAGCGAAACACTGCTCCTTTTTTTCTTAAGAGATTCCGAGTTCATCCATCTTTGCCCGAAGTTTGAGGAAATCCTCAAATGCGGCGGGCTTGTTGTTCGGGTTTCGCAGAAGGGCGGCGGGGTGAAGGGTTGCCATCATCAGAACTCCGTTTTTCTCGAAGAACTGCCCGTGCTCTTTCATAATGTGAAAATCGGGGCGTATGAGCTTCATGGCCGCAATTCTGCCCAGACAGACGATAATCTTCGGGCGGATAAGTAGAAACTGGTTGCGCAGCCAATCAATGCACATTTCCTGCTCTTCGGGCAGCGGGTCGCGGTTTTTCGGTGGACGGCATTTTACAATATTCCCAATGTAGATATCCTTTTCGCGGTCAAGGTCAATTGCCGCCAGCATCTTGTCCAGAAGCTGCCCGCTGCGGCCGACAAACGGTTTTCCCTGCAGGTCCTCCTGTTCGCCCGGACCTTCGCCGACGAACATCACTTCAGCATGCGGATTTCCCATTCCGACAACTACATTGGTGCGCCCTTCACACAGCCCGCATTTTGTGCAGTTGTGGCACGCATTTTCAAGTTCTTCCCATGTCGTATACATGGCGGCAGCGCCTCCCGAGGATTTTCAGTCCCGTTCATTATATCATAAATCGACATGGCGGAAAAGCGGCCGGAAGCTTCCAATATGTGCGAATAAAAACGCCAAAACCGCGAATGTTGTTTTTATGCGATGGATACCGTCATACCCAGAAATAGAAAGAGATTCCAAGAGTGATGACAAAAATACCTAGAATACGCCCGATAATAGCCGATTTTTTCAGCCCATGCAATTGGACGGTCTGCGGTGTGCAGAATGGGAAGGCGAGCAACACACATCCCAGTGCAACTATGGCGAAAAAGAACCATTGTCAACATCGCAAGAAACGGTTGCCTTTTTCGGGGAAAACGGGTATAATAAGAAAGCTGAAATCGTCCGATTCCAGCTAAGCAAGGCAGAAATGCGTGCGAAAAGATATGCGGGCGGGCGGGCTCTGTGCGGCAGGGCACCGTGAACCATGTCAGGCGGGGAACCGAGCAGCATTAAGCGGATGTCCCTGTGCGATGCAGTCGGTCTGTTCGTCCGCATATCTTTTCGCATGAACCGTGTTAGCGGTCTGTCTTGCTTTCCGTTTGTTAGGATTAATTTTTGGAAAGGCGGTGGCGGAAGGCTTGTATCAGGTGTTGTATCGGAAATGGCGCCCGAAGCGGTTTTCCGATGTCGTTGGTCAGCCGCAGGTCACCGTTACGCTCAAAAACGAATTAAGGTCCGGACGGATTGCGCATGCATACCTGTTTACGGGTTCGCGCGGAACGGGCAAGACGACATGCGCAAAAATTCTTGCAAAGGCGGTCAACTGCCTGAATCCGCAGGACGGAGACCCCTGCGGGGAGTGCGAGATTTGCAAGGGCGTTGAGAACGGTTCCATCATGGACATCGTGGAAATCGACGCCGCCAGCAACAACGGTGTGGAAAATATCCGTACCCTGCGCGAGGAGGCACATTTCACGCCTGCCGCCGCAAAGTACCGTGTCTATATCATTGACGAAGTTCACATGCTCTCCGTCGGTGCGTTCAATGCGTTGCTGAAAACGCTGGAGGAACCGCCGGCGCATGTTATTTTTATCCTTGCGACAACGGAAGTTCATAAAATCCCAGCGACGATTCTTTCCCGATGCCAGCGGTTCGATTTTCACCGAATTCCACCGCAGGAGATTGCCGACCGCCTGACTTATGTCGCCGAGCAGGAGAACGCAAAGCTTGACCCGCAGGCGGCTCTGCTGATTGCTCGTCTGGCGGACGGCGCCATGCGTGACGCGCTTTCCATCCTGGACCAGTGCTTTGGCCGCAGCAAAAATGTAACCGAACAGGTTGTTGCGGAAACGGCCGGCCTTGTCGGGCGGGAGCATCTGCTTGCTCTTGCGGATGCCGTCAAAGCGGGAAATTCCGCCGCCGCGCTTGAAATCGTAGACAGGCTTTACCGTTCCTCAAAAGATATGGCCCGCCTGTGCGAGGAGATGTCCTCGCATTTCCGCGGGATGATGCTGATAAAAACCATGAAGAACGCGCGGGAGATTCTCGCGGTTCCCGAAACGGAATTCGTGCAGATGGAAAAACAGGCCCTCTCCACGCCGCTTCCCGTGATTCTGCATGCAATTGATACCATGCAGGAAACACTGGAGAAGATGTACCGCGGAGGCGACAGGCGCACGGTGTTTGAAATGGCGATGATTCGCCTCTGCACGCCGCAGCTGGATACTTCAGCCGAGGCGCTTCTGCGCAGAATCGAAGCGCTTGAGCAGGGTGCACCCCAGCGTGCTCCGGCTCAGACAAAGGCGGAAAAGCCTCAGACCCGTGCCGAGCAGATGCCGCCTGCGCAATCGAAACTCGAACCGCAGGAAAGGGCGGAGAACGCGGCAAAGCCGGCTGAGGGGAAAAAGGACGCCGAGCAGCTCCAAAAGGAAGCCAAGCAACTGGCGGAGTGGCCGGAGATTCTTCAAATCATCAAATCGTTTTCGCCGGCGGCGGGGGCTGCCTTTACGGGCTCCACGGCGTATATCAGCGGAAACTATGTTCTAATCGATGCGCCGAATCAGCTTGCACTGAAATTTCTTCGCCAGCCGAACCAGCGCGAAAATATCCGGCAGGCCATTAAACAAGTGCTTGGAAAATCCTACAGCCTTGGGCCATATCGAAAGCCCGAAAAGAACGAGGCGGAAGAAGATCCGCTTGCGGTTTTGGCAAAGAAGGCCGAAGCTGAGGGCATCGAAGTTATTAAAAAATAAACAGGGGGATTCCATATGAAAGCAAGATTACCGAAGGGATACGGCGGAGGGCCTTCCAACCTGCAGCAGCTCGCACAGCAGGCACAGAAACTGCAAGCACAGATGACCCAGCTCACCGAGGAACTGGAAGCAAAGGAATATTCCGCGGCCTCCGGCGGCGAAGCGGTAAAGGCTACCGTTACCGGCAAAATGGAACTGAAATCGCTGGAAATCAAACCGGAAGTCGTTGACCCCGAAGACGTCGAGATGCTTTCCGATCTTGTAATCGCTGCCGTAAACGAGGCACTTCGCGCTGCGGAGACCGATAAGGCGGAACAGATGGAGAAGATTTCCGGCGGGCTGAGCATGCCGGGGTTGTTCTGATATGTCTGAGTTTCATATTGCGCCGCTGGCACGGCTGGTGGAACAGTTCCAGCGGCTGCCCGGCATCGGTTATAAAAGTGCACAGCGGCTGGCATATTATGTTCTAGGCCTTAGCGACGGCGAGGTCAAACAGCTCACCGATGCCATCCTCGAGGCGCATGACAAAATCCATACCTGCAAGATTTGCTGCAATCTCACGGACCAGGAGCTTTGCTCCATTTGCCGCAACGAATCGCGCGACCATGCCACCATCTGCGTGGTGGAAAATCCGCGCGATGTTGTTGCCATGGAGCGTACGCGCGATTACAACGGCGCTTACCATGTGCTGCATGGAGTCATCTCCCCGCTCAATGGTGTCGGTCCGGAGCAGCTCCGAATCAAGGAGCTGCTGGATCGCGTGAAGTCCGGAACGGTGAAGGAAGTCATCATGGCGACCAACCCCACGGTCGAAGGCGAGGCAACAGCCATGTATCTTTCCCGCCTGCTCAAGCCGATTGGGGTAAAGGTGACGCGCCTTGCTTACGGAATCCCCGTCGGCGGAGATTTGGAATACGCTGATGAGGTAACGCTCTCCCGCGCGCTGGAGGGGCGCAGTGAACTATAACTTTCAGAACGGAGGCTCTTCATGGCGAAGGAATCGCTGAAAACGATAGCCAAAAACAAAAAAGCATATCATGATTACTTCGTGGAGGAGTCCATGGAAGCAGGCATTGAGCTGCGTGGCACGGAGGTGAAATCCGTCCGCAGAGGGCAGGTAAACCTCAAGGATTCTTGGTGCTCCATCGACGGAGGAGAATTGCGGGTTAACGGCATGCACATCAGCCCGTATGACCATGGTAATATCTTCAACCAGGATCCGATGCGCGTGCGCCGCCTGCTGATGCACAAGCGAGAAATTATGCGTCTGTTCGGCCTTGTGAAGCAGGACGGGTATTCGCTTATTCCGCTGTCCATTTACCTGAAAGGTTCGCTTGTGAAGGTACAGGTGGGTTTGTGCAAAGGCAAAAAACTCTATGACAAGCGGGCAGACATGGCTGCGCGTGCCGCAAAGCGGGATATTGAAAGGGCGCTCAAGGAACGTAATCGCTGAATATGGGGATGTAAAGGCTTCGACGGGGGCTGTGAACCAAGGCAAGCGAGCAGCGAGGCGGAACGCTATAATTTCGCAAAGCAAAATAAACGACAACAATACTAACGCCAATTATAGAATGGCGCTCGCAGCTTAATTAAGCTGCCGTCCTTACCGGGAGCACCGCGGCCCGGATAAGGGCGTCGACTAGCGGTGAACGTGAGCCGGGGGACGCCTTTACCCCGGCCATGACTTGAAAGGCTACCAAAGTGAGAAGCCTGCCTTTGGGCGTCACACTGCGGGAAACTGAAAACATAGGCTACGCTCGTAGAAAACCTTGGCAAATTACCCTCGGACACGGGTTCGACTCCCGTCATCTCCACCAGTAAAAAAGGAGCACGCTACAAAGCGTGCTCCTTATTTATAGAACACAGAGACCCGAAGGGGAGCGGTGCGCCTGCCGTCATTCAGCCAGACAAATCATTCATGACGTTCCCCTGAAGCAGCGGAAGATGAACTTACTGAAGCCGAGAACAGCTTCAAAATAGAATCTGCTTAGCGGAAAGGCACTTCACATCTGTGAAGTGCCTTTTTTAGTGCCAAACAGTTTATTGATTTCTCGATATTACATGTTTGCAGAGATGGGATAGAGTACAATAAAGTTCGCAATTTCGAGAAAGTATAGAAAAGCCATTGGGACTCCTTTAAAATGAATGGTGTCAAGACATTCAAAAAGGAGTTGGTCCCAATGACTCAAGGAAAGAATAACACAGATCTTACGGAATTGCTACTGAAATGTATGGCGGAGCCCGACCCGATGCTCAGTATGCTGGAATGGCTCTGCGCTCAACTGATGGAGGCGGAGGTTTCCGGCCTTGTGGGGGCGGAAAAGAATGCGCACAATCCGTCTCGAAGTGACTACCGCTGCGGATATCGTCCCCGGAGGCTGGATACTCGCGTAGGGACGATGTATCTCATGGTGCCAAAGCTGCGCAGCCATGGATATATCCCGTTCTTTGTCACTGAACGCAAACGCAGCGAGGCGGCGCTGGTACAGGTTATTCAGGAGGCATTCGTGCAGGGCGTGTCCACACGGAAGATGGAAAAGTTGGCTCACAGTCTGGGGATAGAGAACCTCTCCCGCAGTCAGGTCAGTGAGATGACAAAAGGGCTCAATGAACAGGTACAGGAATTTCGCAACCGTTCTCTGACGGATACTCGTTATCCTGTCATTTGGACGGATGCCCTGTACGAAAAAGTCCGTATGGATGGCCGTGTCGTCAGCATGGCGGTGATGGTTGTCTGCGGCGTCAACGAGCAAGGGCACAGGGACATTCTCGCCGTGGAGCCGATGCTGGACGAATCCAAAGAGAGCTATTCCCAGTTGTTTCAAAGTCTTTTGGATCGCGGCTTGAAAACACCGCTGCTGGTGGTTTCCGATGCGAACAAAGGGCTGATTGCCGCCATCCGAGAAAGTTTTCCCGGCGCATCCTGGCAACGCTGCAAAGTGCATTTCATGCGAAATATTCTGGCCCATATACCGCAGAAAGAAAAAGAATCCTTTGCGGTCCAACTGAAAGAAATCTGGCTGGCGCCTTCCGTCCAATTAGCGCGACAGCGCGCAAAACAGTTGTCGGAGCAATATGGGAAGCGGTTTCCCAAAGCAATCGAGCTTCTGGAAGACGGGCTGGAGGACTCACTGGCTTTCTATGCATTCCCCGAGCTTGATGCCCGTAAAATCTCATCGACCAATATGCTGGAACGGCTGAACAAGGAAATCCGGCGCAGAACCAACGTCGTCGGGATATTCCCAAACAAAGATTCCTATCTGCGGTTGGTTACAACATATCTCATGGAATACGCTGAAGACTGGTCCGTTTCCAGAGCATATTTGAATCCCAAATCGATTCAGACACTTCTGCTAAGCGCAGCTTAATTCATTTCGTGGAGTCCCCAAATTGCGAACTTCTCTTGACATAGCCAGAGATGGAAAATGTGTAATGGTTAGATTTATGGAAATCTATTGACAAATAATCTTATCAATTTTACCATAGTGTTCAGTGCAGTAATATTTGAAAAGAATTTTCATGGTATTTTTCTCGTTAAGTAGTCCTTGCCTTCTCAGAAGAATATTTTTTGGATTCGGCCAACAACACAGCAGCGCAAAAGATTCATGTTGTTTGGTTCCATTCACAAGATAGGAGAAACATAAAAATGAAAAATCAAAAGTACCGTTATGCTACATCTAATCGGGAAAAAAGCATTAAACAATTCCTCGATTCCCGGAAAGGAAAAGTCTTATTTTCTTTGCTTTGTGTTGTGCTGATTCTCGTGGGCAGTGTCCTCACAGTAGGCGGCTACTTCTTGTCAAAAATCGGATATACTCCTTTATCAGATTTTGAACTGGCAAGCAGTATTCCTCCGGAAGAAAAAGATGCCGGTACGGAAGGAATTACCAATCCCGATGCAATGCAGTTTGCAAGCGGTGATCTCAAAAGCGATCCGAATATCAAAAATATTCTTCTCATCGGCTCCGATACACGCGGGGGAGAGAAGTATGGACGTTCGGATTCCATGATGCTCCTTTCCATTAACAGCAAGACGAATCAGATCAAGTTGGTTTCATTCCTGCGGGATATGTATGTCAAAATCAACGGCATGCGAGATACCCGCATCAATGCCTCTTATGCTTACGGCGGCCCAAAACTCCTAATTGACACGATTCAGAATAATTTTCGCGTTAAAATCGACAATTACGTTACCATTGACTTCCAATCCTTTGACAAAGCTGTTGACATTCTGGGCGGTGTTTCAGTCACCCTAACGAAGGCTGAGGTAAACGAATTAAATAACCATCCAGATTATTTTGTGACCGGCAATGTTCAAAAAGTTACAGTCGGCGTGAATCATCTGAGCGGCAGCGGTGCATTGGCATATTCCAGAATCCGTTACATCGACAGCGACTTCGGTCGAACCGGGCGTCAACGTAAAGTTATCAGTGCAATCTTGTCTTCGCTGAAACATTCCAATCCGGCGCAGCTTATGAGTATTGCCGATTCCGTTTTGCCTTTGGTGAAAACAGATTTAGACGACTCACAAATTGTTGCTCTTGCTACCCAAGCCTCTGCGATTCTCAACAACGACACCCAGCAGCTTGCGATTCCTGTGAAAGGAGCTTATAAATCTGAGAAAATCCGCGGTATGTCCGTGCTGGTGCCTGATATTGAAAAAAACAAAGCGGCCCTTTGGAAATTCCTCTATAATATCGAATAGTCTTTTTGTGGGCATTGCCGGCTGATTCCATGTCACGCCTCCGCTTTGCTGGAGAGAAAATCTGCCGGTGCCTGCGCAATAAAGGTCGTTCTGCAAAGTCAATGCCTGAAAATCAATGAGAACAATGTCGCCAAGATTTGTGAGGTGCCCCGATAACAGGGGCCTTTTTTCTATTATGTCATTAGATGATATTCCAAAGCTGTTCATCGGATTCCGGTTGGTTAGCATCCGCCATGTGGATGGCTGCTGTTTTTGAGAAAGAGAGACGGCAAACGCAATTTCATTCTGGATAGAATGAGAATTGGCATGAGGTGAGTTGTAGACCATTTCATGAGCTAGTGAAGAACAGTTACACGGAGTTCGTCAAATACATACAGTAAGTGGGGAGCCGACAAATGAAATTGGTGATTCGTGGACTCAAAAAAAGCTTTGATGACAAAGAGGTACTTCGCGGAGTGTCTTTTACGTTATATTTTCTCGTGCAATCGGTATCGGGAGATTTGCAAGGAGATTTTAACACCCGAATATCTATCCCTTGGAGAAAATAACGTGCTCAATGAATCGGAAAATTACGCTGAATAAAGCGCAGGTCAACAACAAAACTGGTTACCGATATTTCAATGAGCTGTTCATGAAGCGCCATGAAAAGCTGCTCACCAAGAGCACGAAACACATTACAATTGCTATGGCAATCTTTTTTGTCGCCGCTGTTATTGCTTGTAAAGTTTTCCCGAATTTTAACAGTGAAGTCAACAAAAATTTGCTGAACCTCCTGCCGTTTTTCCTTTTTGTCATGTACCTTATCAATCGAGGCAAGGTTATCACAAAGGCCATGTTTATGAACTGTGACCACAGTATGCTCGCTTACCGCTTCTACCGTCAGCCGAAAACGATTGTCAGTCTGTTTGTGGAGAGGTTAAAATATGTGGTGCTGATTAACCTCATGCCCGCGGGTGCGATTGCCGTGTCTCTTCCACTTCTGCTATTCATCTCCGGGGGGACAGACCAGTCGTTGAATTACTTTATTTTGTTTCTTTCCATCATTTCCATGTCCGTCTTTTTCTCGGTTCACAACATCGTGATGTACTACCTTTTCCAGCCCTACAGTGCAGATATTGAAACGAAAAGTACCACTTACGGAACAGTTAACTATCTCACTTACTTCATTTGCTATCTCGTAGCCAGAAGAAGGGATTCCGCTCTTGTTTTTGGCACGATGTCTACGGTTTTCTGCCTCGTTTACATTGTGGTTGCAATCCTTCTTGCTTACCGGTTGGCGCCGAAGACCTTCCGCCTCAGAAAGTAATTACGTTTTAGAGCGTCCGTAAGACGTTTTCCTTCAGGGCGAAAATCCGAAATGATGGATAACAAAGAGGTGTTTGCATGGAAAATTTGAAAGTTGCGCTGCTGCAGATTCTGCCTACCGGCAGTTTGGAGGGAAACCTTCAAAAAGGGCTGGAGTATTGCAGAAAAGCAAAGGAAATGGGCTCCGATATCGCCCTTTTCCCCGAAATGTGGAGTGTAGGTTACCGAATACCGGCAGACATCTCCGAACTGGAAAAGAGCGCCATCGAGAAAGATGACCCATTTCTCCAATCATTTGCCGAGGCTGCCAAAAATCTCAGCATGGCGGTTGGGGTTACGTTCCTTGAAAAATTCGAGCCGCTGCCGAGAAACAGTTTTTGCCTGTTCGACCGCTTCGGAACGAGAAAACTTCTTTATGCCAAGGTCCACACCTGCGATTTCGGCGAGGAATGCAGGCTTACGCCGGGTGATGATTTCTATGTCACGAAACTTGATACAGGCCACGGCATGGTGAAAATCGGTGCAATGATTTGCTATGACCGGGAATTTCCAGAAAGCGCCAGAATTCTCATGCTGAAAGGTGCGGAAATCGTTCTGGTGCCCAATGCCTGCCCAATGGAAATTAACCGTCTTTCTCAATTGAGGGCAAGATCTTATGAAAACATGATTGGCGTTGCAACCGCCAATTATCCTGTTGGTCAGCCCGACTGCAACGGCCATTCCTCAGCCTTTGACGGAATCGCGTATCGTCCTTCCGAGCCGGTTTCCCGCGATATGCTCGTGGTGGAAGCCGGCGAGCGAGAGGGCATTTACATCGCAGATTTCCCTGTCGATGAACTGAGAAATTACAGGCAGCGGGAAGTTCATGGCAATGCTTACCGCCACCCTGAAAAATATCATCTTCTGGTTTCGAAAACGGTAGAAGAACCCTTCCTCCGGTCGGATGCCAGAAGATAGCTGCTTTTTCCATACATGGCCGAACAAATAAATATGAAAGGAACAGAAACATGGTTGATTACGAAAGATTTCCGGAAGATACAACATTCGTCGATGGTATGAAAACGCTCGAGAGCAGTGACGATGATTTGGGGACCGCTTACATACCAAACATCGAATATGAAGACGTGGGTGGGACAAAGCGCGTTCTGCAAATTATCACCCCTTACAAGCGTACTCCTCACAAATTTCCGCTTCTTGTGTACATTCAGGGGTCTGCGTGGATGAAGCAGGACGTTTACGCCCAGATTCCGCAGCTCGGCTATCTGGCGCGGAAAGGCTTTGTTGTCGCTTCCGTGCAGTACCGGGAGAGTGAGATTGCTCCGTTCCCGGCTCAGGTGCAGGATGTGAAGGCGGCAATCCGATTCCTCCGGAAAAATGCGGACAAATACAATATTCAGGAGAACAACGTCTTTGTGTGGGGTGATTCCTCGGGCGGCCACACCGCCCTGCTGGTGGGCCTGACGGAGCATTGCAAGGAACTCGACACGGATCTATATCCGGAGTATTCCTGCCATGTCAACGGCATCATCAGTTTTTACGGCGTTATTGATATCCGCATGACAGACGGTTTCCCGAGCACTGACAATCATCAGCAGCCCGATAGCCCCGAAGGGATGCTCCTAAGCCGAAAGAATGTGCTCGAGAATCCGGAGCTGGCCGCCAAGACGCTTCCGTTTGCGTATCTTGACGGACCTGTGCCGCCGATCCTTCTGATGCACGGCACAAAAGACCGCATTGTTTCCTTCAAGCATGGCGTTCGTATGTATGAAGCGCTGAAGAGGGCCGGAAAAGAAGTGGAGTTTTACCGCGTAAGAAATGCAGACCACGGCGATCCTGCTTTCTTCCGTGATTCCACACTTGACATCGTTGCTGACTTTATCCGCCGCCATCTGCAGCCTGCAGAATGATAGACCGCGTGAAGAATTCATACAGCTAACAACAAAAACCGGCACTGCAATTCATGCGGTGCCGGTTTTTGTTTATCTTCACCCTGCATCAGTGGGCTTTTGGAGATGGGTTCTGAGGCTGTTTTGCTGCCTTAAACGACATTTTCATTGAACACAGAAGAAGTTCCGACGGAAACGATGGGTGCTTCGTCCATCGTGCTCACGGGTGATTCCGGTGCAGGTGCCGAAACAGGCTCCGCTAGGGGTTCCGCTGCCTCCGCCGAAACAGCGCGCGCCTTCGGTTTGTCAAAAGCCGGGTTGAACGCGTAGAAGTTGCGGTCGTCAAGATGGTCCGTAATAATGCGCAGGCCTTCACCGAAGCGCTGGTAGTGAACGACTTCGCGCGCCCGCAGGAAGCGTATTGCGTCGCGGACATCGGGGTCATCCGTCATGCGGAGAATGTTGTCATAGGTAGAGCGCGCTTTCTGCTCTGCTGCCATGTCTTCGTGGATATCGGTGATTGGGTCGCCTTTTACCTGAAGCGTGCTGGCCGTGAAGGGAACTCCGGTCGCATCGCAGGGGTAAACTCCGACGGTGTGGTTTACAAAGTAAGCGCCGAAATTGCCTTCTTTCAGCTGTTTTTCGGTGAGATTCCGGGTCAGCTGATGAACAATGGTTCCAACCATTTCCATGTGGGCCAGTTCTTCGGTGCCTATGTCGGTCAAAATCGCTTTCAGCTCCGGATACGGCATAGAATAACGCTGACTCAGGTAACGGAGAGAGGCGGAAATTTCGCCGTCCGGTCCGCCATACTCCGTTTTGAGATGATTACGCGTAATAGAAAATTTCGAGCGATCTCGGCGTTTGGTAAAAAACGATTTTCTGCACAAAGCTGCGAAGCAGCACATTCTTTTCGTCCGCCGGCACATTCGGGTCCCGCAGCAGCTGCATGACGTTTTGTTTCTGAGCAGCCAGCGGGGTGCGGGGCGGCTTTGCAATTTTGGAGCGCGTAAGCTCAAGCTGGCGCAGGCACTCGGTAATCTTCTGTTTGCGGATGCGGTATTCCTCCAAAGAGTCCACTCCGTTTTCATACGCTTCCCGCACACGTACGAGCTTCAGCTTTTCCCGCTCGATTTGCCGGGAAACGGTCGCGGCGATTTCTTCCGTATCGGAAAGAGCCGTCGGCATTATGGAAATTGTGCTTTCATGCAGATCGGCGTCCAGCGCCGCAAGAACCATCTCTTCCAACGCCGCAGCGAGAATGCTGTGGGACTCGTTGCATTTTCCGTGAGCGTATGCTTGGCACTGCATAGAGCCTCCTCCCGAGGCCGTAAGCGTGCATCCGCAGGCGCTGCATTTTACGAGACCCCGAAGCATTCCGGCGGATGAGTTTTTCGGCACGGCGTCGTTTTCAGAAACGGATTTGCTTTTTGCCAAGCGTTTCTGAGCCTTCTCCCAAGTTTCAGTGTCAACGATAGGTTCATGGGTGCCGTTTGTGATGAGAATATCCGGGTCATTGTAATTCCGTCGTGTCTTTCGCTTCGGGTTCCAGCGAATTTTCCCGATGTAAACAGGATTCCTCAGAACATATTCCACGGTGCGGTTCTCCCACAGCCCTCCGCGCTGGGTGGGTACTTTCATGGCATTGAGTTTCTGCGCAATGGTGCGGCACCCCATACCCTCAATGAAGTCCTGAAAAATCATTTTGACAAGCGGAGCGGCGACGGGGTCGATTTTGTATTGTTTCTCTTGAATCGTGTAGCCGAAAGCCGGAATCGAAACCGGCTCGCCGCGCATGACTTTTTCATTCATCCCGCGCCGTACTTCTTCCGCCAGGTTGATGCTGTAATATTCGTCCATCGCTTCAATCATGGCTTCCACAATAATGGACATCTTATCGTCACCCAGCTGTTCCGTGACGGACAGAACGTCAATCCCGCACTGCTTGCGCAGCATGGATTTATAGACAATGCTGTCCTCTCGGTTTCGGGCAAAACGGGAAAACTTCCACACGATGATTACATCAAACGGTTTGGGCTTCTGCTTGGCGGTGCCGATCATGCGCATAAATTCCGGCCGCCGTTCGGCTTTTTTTCCGCTGATTCCCTCTTCCTCTCGGAAGATGTATTTTTCGGGCAGAATCATATTGTTTGCCGCTGCATATTCCCTAATTTTTTCCAGTTGACTGTCCGGGCTGTATTCGAGCTGGTCGTCTGTTGACACACGAATGTAAGCAGCTGCGGTCTTCATGGATGTTTCCCCCATAGCAACAGTTTCGCCTGGAGTATTTTTATGCGGGTTCGATGCGCAGTTTTGCATAGGACAATCTGCTGACTCCATACAGATGCAGCGGTGGTGTTATGGAGAATTCATACACAGTCGTTTCGTACTTTGTAAACCAAGACGGACTGGTGCAGGAAAAAGGGAAAATGACGTTCCTGCAAAGCCGAGAGCCTGACAGTTCCTTTCACTCGGAACTGCTGGAGCTTGAGAACCGAATGCCGCAAGAACAGTGGGAAGCCTTCCTTCAGCAGATGATGGAGCACGCAGGGGAAACCATATCTGCTTATCTTTCTGAGCATCCGGAGAAATGACACTTTTGGAGCCTCAAGAGGCGGAAAAGAGTGCCGGCTCCGTACTGCGGCGGGATAATTCATTCTGCACATTTCCCGAATCGGTTCATACAATGGCATAGAACCAATAGAGGAGAGTGCCATTTTATGCAGAATAATAATGAATTGAGGGATTATGGGCCTTTTCCCATTACCGTGAACATCGAGCGTGCAACCGAACGGAATAACAACTTTCGTACGGCCCTGTGGACGGGCAAATACCTGCAAATTACCTTAATGAGCATCAATCCGGGGCAGGACATCGGTGCAGAGGTACACCCCTACACGGATCAGTTCATCCGCATTGAACAAGGCGAAGGGCTTGCGAGGTTCGGCAATCGGAGAGACAACTATACATTCCAGCGCAAAGTCGGGCCGAGCGACGCGATGGTGATTCCGGCGGGAACATGGCATAATCTTGTAAACATCGGCAAAGTTCCGCTGAAAGTATATTCCATTTATGCTCCGCCGCAGCATCCCCGTGGAACGGTGCACAAGACAAAGGCAGATGCCTTGGCTGCCGAAAAGAATCATTGAAAAAGGAAACGTTCAACCGCCCGAATGGGCGGTTTTTTATTGCGAGTTGCATGGAATAGGGTAACAGAACGGCAGAAAAGCCGGTAGTATGGAAAGAGGTGAGAGTAAGACAAATCAGCAGAGATTTAACACCATACCGCCGTTTGCTTACGGCATGGCGCGGAGCAGGCGGCGGAAGCGAAACAGATATCTCGTATACGCAAATTTAAGCGAAAGGTGGGGTATATGAATGCCTGAAAATTGGATTGATGTTTCCTCCCATAACGGAGTGATTAACTGGAAACAGGTAAAGGAGTCCGGAATTGTCGGAGCAATCATCCGCGCGGGATACGGCAAAGACGCGTTCCAGCAGGATGCGCAGTTTTCTGCCAATATAAAAGGTGCCATTGAAGCAGGGCTGAAAATTGGCGTTTACTGGTTCAACTACTGCTGCAGCTTGGAGGACGCGAAAAAAGAATGGGAAACCTGCAAGAAGATTATTGAACCGTACCGCGGAAATATCTGTTTTGTAGCTTCTGATTATGAGTACGACAGCGTGCGGTATTTCACCTCTGTCCGCGGAACAGCGCCGACAAACGAATTGATTAACGACATGGTTAACGCCTTCCTGAATTCGGCAAAAGCGGATGGCTGGGGAACCATGCTTTACACGAATAACGATTACCGCCGCAATGTTTTTTCCAAAACAACGCTTGCCGCGTGGGACATCTGGCTTGCCGATTACACCGGTGACCCCGACATTCCCTGCGCAATTCAGCAGACCAGCAGCGCCGGGAGGGTCCCGGGTATCTCCGGCAATGTCGACACGGATTTGTGCTATAAAGTGTTTGACGCACCGCAGCAGCCGTCTGTGCCGGTATCAGCGGCTCCGACAACTTCGGCCCCCAAAACTCCTACCGCGTCAACTTACACGGTAAAAGCGGGCGACACGCTTTCCAAAATTGCCGCGAAGTTCGGAACCACCTATCAGGAGCTGGCAAAAATAAACGGAATCGCAGACCCGAACAAAATCTACCCGGGGCAGGTCCTAAAACTGACGGGTTCCGCTGCAGCTTCGACTTCCAAGGCCTCGGCCCCGAAAACTCCTTCCGCGGTGACTTATACCGTAAAAGCGGGCGACACGCTTTCGAAAATCGCCGCGAAGTTCGGAACCACCTATCAGGAATTGGCGAAATTGAACGGAATCGCAGACCCGAATAAAATCTACCCGGGGCAAGTCCTGAAACTAACGGGTTCCACATCGGCGGGAAATTCAACTCCGGAAACTTCAATTCCCAAAACTTCTGCCGCTTCAACCTACACCGTGAAAGCGGGCGATACGCTCTCGGCAATCGCCGCGAAGTTCGGAACCACCTATCAGGAGCTGGCAAAAATAAACGGAATCGCAGACCCGAACAAAATCTACCCGGGGCAGGTCCTAAAATTGACGCGTTCCGCATCAACGGGAAATTCGGCTCCGAAAAGTGCTGTTGCGGCAACCTACACGGTAAAAGCGGGCGACACGCTCTCGGCAATCGCCGCAAAGTTTGGGACGACATATCAGAAACTCGCCGCTTTGAACGGCATTGCAAACCCCAATCTGATTTACCCGGGGCAAGTGTTGAAAATCAGGTAACAAAAAGGGCATTGCGAACCGAACCGCGATGCCCTTTCTTAACAGAAGCAGCCATCACAAAAAGCAGTATGGCCCGCCATACTGCGCAATGATGATCTGAGCGAGCTTCGGGTTCGTCGTTTTAATGTTTACTGGATATTGCAAACGCTTTTCATAAGTCCACATTCTACGTTACTCCTCTCTCAATCCCATGGCCATGGCTCGGAAATCCAAGCCCAACGGCTGGTGTACTGTTGTGATTGGTTCAATGGACCGTATGCCGATTCGTATTTTGCTACGAGCGCGGCTGCCATTTTGCGGTATTCTTCTAGTTTCGATGCAGCGTTGCAATCTCCCGGGTGTGAATCGAGGTAAAGGTGTAGGTCCAGCATAGCAAAGCGCACTGCACCAAGCTGATTCAAAAGCTTTTCCCGTTCTGTCATTTCATCATGCCTCCCCACGGTTTATCAAGGTCGGGGAAAATTGTTCCTCTTTGGTATCCTTTTTCAGGTGGATAGAGTTCGCCAAACTGCTGAAATGGGATATAAGCCATCGCGACCGGAGTCTTCTTCGGGAAAGGAGTGGGATTTGAAGTGCAGTCCTTTCTGGAAACACCGGCACGCGAGAGAGCATCGGCAGATGTTTGCATGATAATCTCCTTTCTTTTTGCGGTGAAAAATCTTAATTTCATCTTCATAATATGCAGAAGGAATTGACAGGGAACCATATTTGCAGGGATAAATCATACCCAGGATTTTTTGGAAAAGAGAAATTTTTTCGTCATTCGTAAGGGAGCAGGAAAAGCGAAAATTTGCAGTCATCTCTTGCAAGATGCAGCAGAACATGATATACTATTAAAGTTGTTTCCGGGTGTGGCGCAGCTGGTAGCGCGCTTGACTGGGGGTCAAGAGGCCGTGGGTTCAAGTCCCGCCACTCGGACCAAAACAAAAACCCGTATGAGTGCTGAAAAGTTCAGTATTCATGCGGGTTTTTCGTATTTTTAGGCTCGTTTTCTTGTTAACAAAACGTAAGCAGGAAATGCAATAAAATTAACAAAAAGTAAACAAAAATTAAATAAAAGGGGACATAGAGGGGACAATCTGTTTCCACGATAGGGAAAGAGGTCACCGAAGAAGTCATCAATCCAAAATTAAAGCAAATGATTTACAGACAATTCCGTTAACGGAAAAACGCAAAGACCCGCATGATATTTCATGCGGGTCTTCCTTTTATGCTATGGCGGAATCATCTCAAGGCTGTTGCTCAAAAACCTTCTGGGCAAAACGCACGGAACCCATGGCGTCTTTTGAATAAAAATCCGCGTGGATTTTCTTGGCGTATTCGGGCGTAAGCACAGCACCGCCCACCATGACCTTGCAGTCCGGCAAAGCCGCGTGCAGCTGGCGGATGGTTTCTTCCATATTCACAACGGTCGTTGTCATGAGGGCGCTCAAACCGACCAGCTTCACATTCTGCGCCCGCGCCGTTTCCACAATTGTCTCCGGCGGAACGTCCCTGCCAAGGTCGATAACGTCAAAGCTGTAGTTTTCCAGCAAGACCTTCACAATATTTTTGCCGATGTCGTGAATATCGCCCTTGACGGTTGCAAGAATGATTTTCCCCTTTTTTGCCGTTTCTCCTTTTTCACGCATCTTCGCGCGAAGAACCTCGAATGCCGCCTTTGCGGCTTCCGCACTCATCAGAAGCTGGGGGAGAAACAGCGTTCCTTTTTCAAAATCCACGCCAACCCGGTCCAAGGCGGGAATCATTTCCGTGTTGATGATGTCGAGCGGCTCCTTTTCTGCCAGAAGTGCGGACGCTGCCGTTTTCGCGCTGTCCTTGAGGCCGCGGTAAATCGCCTCAGGCAGAGAAACCTGCGTTCCGGAATCCGGCTTGGCTGCGGCTTCCTGCTGACTGAAGTGCCCGATGTAGTCCATGCACTGCGCGTCTGTCCCGTTCAATGCGCAGAATGCGTAATAGGCGTTGAGCATCGCGGTGGAATTCGGGTTGATAATTGCCGCGTTCAGTCCGTTCTGGAGGGCCATGGTGAAGAACGCCGCGTTGAGGTGCTCCCGGTGCGGCAAACCGAACGATACGTTGGAAACGCCGAGCGATGTGCAAAGGCCGAGACGTTCGCGCACCATGCGCAGCGCCTCCAGCGTAACAGCCGCGTTTTGCTGCCCCGCGCTGATTGTCATGACAAGTGTATCCACAATGAGGTCTTTTTTGTCGATTCCGTAAGCCTCAGCGGTTTTCATGATTTTCTTCGCAATGGCGAAGCGCCCTTGCGCCGTATCGGGAATTCCGTTTTCGTCGAGCGTCAGGCAGATTACAGCGCCACCGTATTTTTTCACAAGGGGGAAGACGGCCTTCATGCTTTCCGCTTTGCCGTTGACGGAGTTGACCAGCGGCTTGCCATTGTAGATGCGCATGGAGGCTTCCATCGCCGCCGGATTGGAGGTGTCGATTTGGAGCGGCAGACTGACAATCGCCTGAATTTCCTGCACGGCCTTCCGCAGAACGCTGACTTCGTCGATTTCGGGAAGCCCCACGTTGACGTCAAGCACGTGGGCTCCGTTCTGCTGCTGGGTTACCGCTTCCCGAAGAAGATAATCCATATCGTTATCCCGAAGCGCCTGCTTCAGCCGTGATTTTCCGGTCGGGTTGATTCGTTCGCCGATCAGAACCGGTTTCCCTCCGAAATAAACCGCTTTCTGTGAGGAGGAAATCACCGTGAAATTTTTCTTTTCAATCGGCTTCGGGGTGATGCCGGCGCAAAGGTTCACCATGGCGCGGATATGCGCAGGAGTCGTGCCGCAGCATCCTCCGAGCAGCCATGCGCCGCCTTCCGCCATTTTTTTTGAATCGGCTGCGAATTCCTCCGGGCCTACGTCAAACACGTTTTTGCCGTTTACGTCGTGCGGCAGGCCTGCGTTCGGATTGATGATGATTGGAACGGAGCAGCACTCCTGCAGCTGCGGAAGAAATTCCAGAAGCTGATCCGGCCCTAGCCCGCAGTTCAAACCGAGGGCGTCTACGCCCAGACCTTCCAGCATCGCAACAGCCGCCGGAATGTCTCCGCCCGTGAGGAGTTTGCCGCGCTCGTCCACAATAAGTGTGGCAAACACGGGCAGGTTTGTGTTTTCCTTCGCGGCAAGCACAGCGGCCTTACATTCGTAAGTGTCGCTCATGGTTTCGACCAGAATCAAATCGGCACCGGCCTGTTCTCCCGCTTTTGCCGCTTCGCCAAACAGGAAAACGGCATCCTCAAAGTCGAGGTCGCCCATGGGCCGAAGCAGTTTTCCCGTGGGGCCGATGTCCATGGCGACAAGAGCGTCTTTTTCCGCCGCAGCTTTCTTGGCAAGTCTGACTGCCGCCGTAACGATTTCGGAAACGCTGTGGCCGCAGCCGCGCAATTTTGCCCTGTTTGCTCCGAAGGTGTTTGTTTTGATGATGTCCGCTCCGGCATCCAGATAGGCTCGGTGAATGTCCTCGATGATTTCCGGATGCTCCAAATTCCACAGCTCCGGCAGTTCTCCGGCTGCAAGGCCTTTCTCCTGCAACAGGGTACCCATGCCTCCGTCGAAAAACACCAGCCGTTTTCCCAGAGTTTCAAACAGGTTCATTCGTTGCCTTCCTTTCTGAACGGGCAGTTTTTGTTGCTGCATCCCATGCATTTGGCAATGTGGCAGCCGGTCGGATCTGAGGTCAGCCCAATCACGGCAGTCACCGATTTGGTCGGTACCAGCATATAGCTTTCCGTCATGGAAAGCCCGATGCGCTTCGGGCAGTCCAGTGCGTTCAAAATATCCTTCTGCAACTGAATGGGAAAATCCCCGTAGCCGGGGCTGTACCGCGGCCGGAGGAAAAGTCCGCGGTCGGCAACCTGCTCACGGATTTTCTTCTCTTCTTCGTCGCAATAGCTTTCCATCATGGCGGCGGCAGCAGCCTGAAGCACAGCGGCCCTGCTCATATCCATGTGGCTGTACCGCTCCAGCAGGATGTCCGCCTGAATTCCAATCGTTGCGGCAAACAGTACGGCTTCTTTGCACCCGCGGATATGTTGCCGCAGGTCGTGCCCTTCTACTGTAATGTTTCCCAACTGTACGCAGTTCTCACCAAAAGTTACCGGAAAAAGCCGATAGACGCTTCGCGGGGTGGCGACCCGCTCCACCTCTTCCGCACAGGAAAGAATCATTTTGTGCAGAGCGGCATCGGGCTGTTTCCCGCGGTATCCCAGATATCGAAGGATTTCACTTTCTTGCAATTTCATCTCAGCCGATTATCTCCGAAAGGTTCTCCATGATTTTTCCCGCAACTTCGGGCTTATTCATGGTATAGATGTGAATAGCGTTTACACCGTTTGAAATCAGGTCAATAATCTGCTCTGTCGCGTAGGCGATGCCTGCCTGCTTCATCGCCTCTGGCTTGTCGGAGAACTTATCGACAATCGCGCGGAAACGGGGCGGGAGGGTCGTGCCGGAAAGCGCGCAGATTCGCTTAATCTGCTTGCTGTTTGTCACAGGCATGATTCCCGCAACCACCGGAACATGAATCCCTTTGGCCATGATTCGGTAAAGGAAATTGTAAAGCACGTTGTTGTCAAAGAACATCTGGGTGGTCAGAAAATCACAGCCCGCGTCCACTTTTTCCTTGAGGTAGCCGATGTCGTCATCTTTGTGTTCGCATTCCACATGCCCGTCCGGATAGCAGGCCGCGCCGATGCAGAAATCGCCGGCTGCCTTGATTTCGCGGACGAGCTCGCAGGCGTGCTGATATTGCCGCGGAGTCGGAAATTCCACCCCGGGGGGAATGTCGCCGCGCAGGGCGAGCACGTTTTCTATGTGGTTCTCTTTCAGCTCCTGCAGCACAGCGGCGATTTTCTCTTTCGTGGCGCAAACGCAGGTCAGATGTGCCAGCGCGGGAATGCCCAGCCTTTGAACATCGGCAGCGATTTTCACCGTGTTCTGTGAAGTCCCGCCGCCGGCACCGTAGGTGACGCTCAGAAAGGCAGGATTATAGGATGCGATTTGGCGAACGACCTCCTGCACCTGTTCCAGGTCCACCGCTTTTTTCGGCGGAAAAACTTCGCACGAAACCGTGACCTTCCCGCTCCCCAATATCTCGCTGATTTTCATGGCGTCCTCCTTCATGCAACAGAAAATTCCGTCTAATAAAAAATCCCGTCTTCCCTAACAGAAGACGAGAATTGCTCCCGTGTTACCACTTCAATTCATCCCGCCTCACGGCTCGGGACCTCCGTAAGTACGCCGGAATATACCCGGATACTCGTTTTCTGTAACGGGAAACACCCGTCGCAGCCTAAATGGAATTCTCCACATCGGTGCGCCACTCGGAAGCCATCTTCAGTCGCCTTCGCGCCAGTTTCCTTTCAGCCAACGGGAAACATCTCTGTTTGGTGTTCACGGGACCTACTCTCTTCGTCATTGTGTTTCGAATATTTATTGTTACAATTATAAGGTATAAAATTCAGCCCGTCAATTCGTCTTTGGAAAATCCGTATTTCTTGCTTTCTTTTGCTGAAGTGTCGTATAATGGAAAACAATTGAAACTCTTGGTTTGTCACCAATCCATTGTGCGGAAAGGAACATGCTTTCATGAAGAGAAAAATCGGCCTGGCTCTGCTGGTGCTTGCGGCCGCCGCTCTGCTCCTTACAGGGTATTTTCATTTTCTGGCGCCGAAGCCGCAGGCGGGAACAAAGTCGGTGACTGTGCAGGTAGTCATTCCGAAAAGCAAGATCAATCAGACGTTTCACTTTACATCCAGCCGTTCCACCGTGGCCGATTTGCTAAAAGACGAGCAGGATGCTTTGAAACCTGCCACAGAAAACGGCCCGTACGGTTTGTACATAACCGGGATGCTCGGTGTGCAGGCGGATTCATCGAAGGAATATTTCAATATCAAAGTGGACGGAAAGGATGCGACTGTGGGCGTTTCGGAACTTCCGCTGGAAAACGGAAAAACCTATCGGTTCACCCTGACTTCGCTATGATGAAGAAAGGAAAAGTTACAATACGAGATATCGCCCTCGTCGCCGTCTGGGCAGCGCTCACGTTTGCGGCCAAACTGGTGCTTGCCCCAGTTGCCAACGTGGAGCTGGTATCGCTTCTGCTGGCGGTTTTTACCGTTGTCATGGGGCTGGAGCGCGGCGTCTGTACCGCTCTGGTTTTCGCCACCCTGTCCGTCGTTGAGAGTACCTACTACGGAGCCGGAGACTGGATTGTTCTCTATTACATCAACTGGCCGCTGCTGACCGTGCTGGTGAAGATATTTCTCAGGAAAACATCAGGCGAAATACGCGCGGCAGTTCTGCTCGGCTTGTTCGGACTTCTGTTCGATGTTCCCTCCGCGGGAATTAAACTTGCGCTTTTCGGGCCGGCCTATGCCGCAACCTATTTTGTCAGCGGTATTCCGTTTGATGTAATGCACGGGGCGGCGAATTTCGTCACGGCGCTGTTCCTTTACCGTCCTCTCGTTCGGCAGCTGGAAAAGGCACGGCAGCACATGGAACGATGAACGGCAGAATGGGAAATTGACAGCCAATCCAATTGGGAAAGAGGATACCTGTGAAAAAGGATAAAGCAAAATTAATCTCAGCAATGACCATCTTCGGAACAATCGGGCTGGTGCGAAAATATATTCCTTGTTCCTCGGCACTTGTTTCTTTTGTGCGCGGCTTTATCGGCGCGTTGTTCCTTTTGGCCCTCCGCAGGGTGAAGAAAGAAAAATTCGACACAGCGGCCATCAAGAAAAACGTCGTGAAGCTGCTAGCATCCGGCATTGCGCTCGGCGTGAACTGGATCCTGCTTTTTGAGGCCTACCGCTACACGACAATTTCTGTTGCGACAATCTGCTATTACATGGCTCCTGTTTTTATTATTTTGACTTCACCTTTCTTTTTTCGGGAAAGAATCACGCTGCAAAAAGGATTGTGTTCCGCTATCGCCGTGTGCGGAATGGTTTTTGTTTCCGGAGTGACGCAAACAGGCGTCTCTGGACTGACGGGAGTCTTTTATGGGTTGGGGGCTGCCGTCCTGTATGCCGCCGTTGTTACGCTGAATAAGAAAATGGTCGGTCTAAGTGCAAGCGACAGAACAATCTTGCAGTTGGCGATTTCGGCAATTGCGCTGTTGCCCTATGTATTGCTGACAGACGACATTTCCGCTCTTAAAATGGATGCGTTTTCTGTCTTGATGCTTTTGGTCGCGGGCGTGGTTCACACGGGAATTGCCTATTCCTTATATTTCGGGAGCCTGCGCAATGTTCCGGCTCAGACGGCGGCGCTGTTCAGCTATATCGATCCAACCGTTGCGGTTCTTATTTCGGCCTTAGTGCTGAAAGAGGGAATCACCGCTGAGGCGATTGTGGGAGTCGTTATGGTAATCGGCGCGGCAATGGCAAGTGAAATCGACTTCAAAAAAGTTAAGATAAAGGAAAAGTGCGGGGTGTGAATACACTTCCCGCACTTTTTCTGTTTGTGGAGTTCATTTCGTAATGAGAACCAACCCGACTCCCAACGACTACCAGAATCGGCCAAATCATATTCCACATAAGTTACCCTCCACAAAAAATACCGCACAAGGCAACCTTGTGCGGTAGGTGCTCACCCGATTTATGACATTAGTATTATAAATTATAAAAGTACAATTTTCAACTGAAACTTCGGCATTTCGCCGTTTTTGACAGTAAAAACTCGGAATCCGGTGCATTCCGCATTCCGAGTTTTTTGCTGTAAAGCAGATTTTCTATTGGAAAAATATTCATATGTTTCAAGTATTTGATTGACAAATGATAGCAAAAGGCCTATTATCATAATCGGAATTATCATAAGGAAAAATAAGCGTAGAGCATAGTGGGCTTCTGAAAGGCTCTATTTTGCTGAAATCTTGGATGTGGTGAAATGGGTCAAAGTTCGAACATCCGCGTTTTTCTGAATCGTTTCGATTACGGGAAAAGCGCGTATTTTACCTTTGCATTTCCCTGTGGGTTCTGCTGCGGGAATGCCGTCTTTGAAAAAGGCGGTACGCCAAAAGCGGTGAACCAAGCCTTCCCTGAAATCTTTGCGAATTACATATCGCTTTACGCTGACAGGGAGTGTCAGAAAAAACTGCCTTTCAAAATTTTTCGTAATGAAATCCTTTTTCTCAGTACTTCAAGTCTTGAAGCTTTCAGCGAGAACATGGAAAAGATTCATTTCATTCTGTTCTACATGGAGCCAAGTGAGGAGATTTTCAATTTAGCAAAGGCCAACGCAATTTCTTCCATGAAAAAAAGATATGCGGAAATTCGCTACCGCGCTTTATATAAAATGTTGGAATTTTCAGAAAGCGAAAAAGGATTTCGCTTTTCTAAACTGGCAAGAGATATGCAAGAACTCGATTTTGCCGAATTCAGCAGATATCAAACATGCTTTATTCAACCGGAAAACTGTACTCTGTTGGCAGCAGGCAATTTTGAGAACATACCTTCGGAACTTCGCTTGAAAAAACGGGAAAAAACGTGCGAGGTACCTCGCTTTTGCTTTTTCAACCGGGAAATCAATTTTGGAAACGACTTTCATGTAGTCCAGCCGGATATTCTGGACTATTCCGCCGGCTGTATGAAATTCTTTTTTAAAGGAAAAGACGTTTCCGCGACGGAACGGTATTTTCTCCTTTCCCTTCTCGCAGCGGTTCTGTTTCAAGAGGATTACGACGTCCACGTCGATGCTGCCGATGCAAGTATTATCTACTGGAACCGTATGGTTTCCGAATATAAATACCGTTTGGCAGATGCACTGAGTGATCCGAAAATATGTGACGTCTCTGGCGGGATCCTTCATGCGCTTTATTCCATGCAGACTAAACAGCCGGAGAATTTTCTGGCTCTATGGAGCAGCTTGATGATGAATGGGATAAATCTACAGGAGTATATTCATCTTCTGGAGGCATGTTCCTGTGAGGGAGCCTTAAGACTATTCAAGAAATCTGATCCTATCGTCTGCGAAGGCGGCGTATTTTTAAGAGCGGGTGATACAGATGAGCCAAATCATCATTAAGCCTGAAGAACTGGAAAAAGAAGCGGATAATTACGAAAAAGTTTCGAAAGCGATTCAGGATGTTAAGTATCCTTTTTCCGGAATTCAAACCAACATTTCAAGCATTCAAAAATATCTTGAATGTATTCAGAAAATGCAGAACGCCATTGCTGCATTTTCCGATTTGTCGGTCAAAGACGCCGAAAATCTTCGTAAGGTGAAGGACGATTGGATGCATCTGGATAGCGGTATGTGAGAGGTGGAACTATGGCTGTCTTTTTGAATGAGGAAATCCAGCGTATAGCAGACGATGCAACAAAGTACTGCAAAGATCTGGAAGAAGCGCTTTATGATCAGTATAAATCTGCTTATTGCCTCGTCTATAGCAACAATTTTTACGGAGGCAGTGCAGACTCTTACAAAGAATATATCGAAAAGGTATCGATTTATTTTATCAATCGCTTTCTTAACACGGTCGATGAAATGGGGCAGGTTATTGGCTCAATCAAAGATTTGATAGCTTCTTATGAATCGGATTCGAAAGGAATTGTGGACCAGAAGACCGTAGAAAATGTCTCAAAACAATTGTCGGCAAAAATGCGCAGCTTTTCTGCTCTGGCAGATGAAATTCAGTCAATCGATTCCGAAGCGGCGTCCTATATTTCGGTTATTTCCCCGTCGTTTGAAGCCGTTGAAGGCGATTTCAATAAAATTCAAAAAAATCTGTCCAAAGTCCAGAATGATTTTGTTTTGATAAACAGTCAAGCGGAAAAGAAGGCATCTTCGCTTTATGACCACATCGCCAAGCTCGCTTCCGATGTTGCAACGGTTGATAACAGCTACCATTATGCCGGCAATGACCGAATCAATTATGACAAGCTGGCGCAAATCACTTCGGAAAAGTGGTATCAGCCGGAAAGCAACACGGTGCTTAACCGACTGCTGACGGAAGACCCGTTTTCTTATCAGGCAGGTCATGCGGCTCGTTACGAAAATCAGTGGGCAACGGGGCTTAACCGTGATATTTACGCTTATGCCGGTGCCAGTTTTCTGAGTGGAAATTATGAATCCAAGCATGATGACGGAGTGTATGAATTTAATGCAGACGGTTCCGTTTTAAGCGGTAATGCATACGCACAGGCGACAGACTGGGCTCGGATTTCAGCTGAAGCGAGTGCCGTCAGCGGCAGTGTCAAGGCAAAAGCCGGATGGTCGGATAAATACAAAGGATTTCGTGTAGAAGGCGAAGGCGCCGTAGCAAAAGCGGAAGGTTCTCTTAAGGTAGGTACCGATGACTTTAATGGCTACATAAAGGGCGATGCGGAATTCTGCAGCGCAAATGGATATGTAACTTGTGAGTTCAAAGATAAAAACAATTTTAGTATTGGCTTTAATGGAGAGGCAGCATTTGCAAAAGCAGAGGCTTCAAGTGGTTTTTCGTTTCTAAATTTAAGAGAAACAGAAAAAGATAAAAATGGGAACAAAGAAGAAATTAATCTATTTAGGTTCCATGTAAGTGCAAAGGCAGAGGGTGGCGGCAGTATCGGAGCAGGCATATCAAGTAAAAATCTCTATGATAGTTCATTTGTTGATATAAACGCAGTCACAGTGCAGTTTAATTTTGCTGCATTATTAGGCTTCTCAATTAATGCAACAATACCTGTGCTATCCTTCGGGTAACTGAAGAAAGGAGATTCAATTCACACAATGGAAGTGTTGAAAAAATCATGGTGGCTGTTTAGTTTACTTGGTATCGCCTCAGCTTTTTTGAATCCCTATATTGGCTTGTTTGCTATAATGCCAGCGATTATGTATTTCATTGATGGTGTGCTCATAGGAATTGGTCGCATACAATGCCGAAATAAAACTCGTGAAGGTTTTCAGAGAATTGCAGCGATTCAATCGTCTGGAATTTGGTTTGTGATACTTTTCAATATTGTCATTCAAGGAATCATTATCAAGGCTTTCGCCGACATATTAAATTATCCTCAAAAAAAGAATATGGGATTCATCCCTATGGAAGCATTTAATTTATCCGTATGGGTTCCGACAATGTGGATCCTGTATATCATTTTCGCAGTGATTTCTTTAATTCTGTTTTTTCTGCGGACATATGACCTTTATTATAATAAGAATTACACTATGAAACCCAGGAGAATACAGTTTGGATATTTAAAACAGGTAGACACAAATTCTTTTTGGTTCCGCATCTGGAGGGGATTAGGGAAAATATGGTTTATCTTTGCCGTTTGTTCTTTTGTTGTGGGAAGTCTTAATTTTCCATATCCGGCGTTTACCTGTTTCCGCTTCTTTTTCTTTTTCCCGTTTGGAATTTCATGGATTAATATTCGATATTTTTCTAGATTATTGCGAATATATGCAAACAAAGAAGGAGACTTTTATGCTGACTGCAGAGCAAGATTTCAATATCAGTTAGATTTGTTTCGTAAAAAAGGAGTGTTTCTCACAAATATATTTGCATTATGCTTTATAGAAGCCATGTTACTCCTTGGGGAATGCATGTCGGGAGCGGCTCCGCTTACCCTGTTTTTATCTATTCTTTGCGATGCCCTATTGATTTCTTCTATGAGTTATCATCTCTGGAGACTTGCTGAAAAACGGTAGATTTATTGATTGCGATTGGAAGGAAGAGTAATATGAAAAAAGTGATTGCAGCTTTCATGACCTTGTTGATGCTTACATTTACAGGTTGTGTTGTGCACATTGGCCCGAGTGACAGCAGTTCTCAAAGTTCTTCAAGCGGGAAGCCGCTAACCTTTGAAATTCCAAAGTCGATGCAGGAGGAAGGCTATTCCACCGAAAATTTAGAGAGTTTGAAAACGCTTTCCAATTTGATTTCGGAACATCCCTACATCGGGGCGGAAAACGATATTTCCGTTTTGTATTCGGGTGAGCAGTGGCGAAATTCAAACGGCGGCCAATATACGGTATTTTTTGTCGTGAATCGAACGGATAAAACCTTTAAAAATATGTCTTTTAATCTTACTATGAAAGTAGCGGATGATACGATACTTGATGGGAAAGAGATCGTCCTTACGGAAGATGATTTCGGTGAACTGAAACCCTATGTCGCAAAACCGCTTTATATCAATTTGGATAGTGAACATTATAACTATCTGAAGAATGCCGATAACAGCAACGTGAAGATGTCAATGTCCAATTTCAAAGGAGATTCCCAGTAATCGAGTTACAGGGGGGAAAACAATATGTTGCTGAGCTGGCTGTATGAACGTATTCATGAAATAGAAAGGGAAATCCAACGTCTGAAAAACCAGAATCAACAATATCGGCAAAAAATCCGCCAAATTGAAAAAATCTACGATAAAATGCAGAGCGCAAAACGGAGCCTTATAGCCCAGAAAAACGATTTATCTTCCTTTTCAAATGAAAGTCTTCCCAACTGGAAAGGGCACCTACATACAACGGAGTTTGTCAATCCCGTGCAGCAATGGTTGGTTTCCAGCAGCTACCCGCAAGTCATACGCCAAGTAGACGCAAACATGGATGCCCTGAATGACGCGAAAACAGATTATGAGAACCGTATTTTGCACAACTACGGCATTATCGGAGACCTCGCCGCAAGGATCAATTCTTTAGAGAATGAAATTGAAAACCAGTTGAATTAAAATATTCGGTAAATCCGAGATTTGAAGAAATGGAGCAATTATGGAACAGGCTGTAAAGATTGTTTTACCGAGACACCGTGAAAATCAGGTAGATGCGGATGTCCTGCATGAGCTGCAGGACGTGCAGAGCTATTTTGACAAGGAAAACATTGACCTTGGCGACAGCGAACTTGTTTTTGTCCCCTTGAAGGGAATTTATCGGCACATCACCCGTAAAATGACTATGGTCGGGGTGTGGATCAATCACTCACCCCATGATGTTACGGCGATTCAGTGCCGGCTGAAACTTCAGTTTCGCAATACACCGGCAAGAATTGCGGAAGTGCATCTCCGCCTGCCGGATGAATTCGTCGGCAAGTTGCAGCCGGAGGAAGGCCTCTTGCTCCATGTGGATATACCGGTGCAAGGCCTGCAGGAGGATCGGACCTTCGAGCAATCTGAGATAACCGGAGAGCTGTCTGACGTAGAATTAAAATATCTGAAAACCTGATAGGATTCCAGTGCCCGGGATTCGGTAAATAGCTGAGTTTCGGGCTTTTTGTCTAAGAAGAACAAACCAGCTTTCTTCATTTATCACCTGAAATGGAAAAATATTCTTTTAATTCAATAATTTGATTGACAATTTCTTACAAAAGCGTTATTATCTAAATTAGAATTACTATAACGAAAAAAGGAGAGAAAAATTATGGCAAACCAGATCAGAATGACGCCGGAAACAATGCGCCAACGTGCTAATGAGTATCGTAAGGAAGCTCAAACCGTTGAGGAAGTCATTAGCAGAATGGACAAATTGCTGCAGACCCTTCAGCAAGAATGGGAAGGCGCGGCAAGCCGAGCTTACGCGCAGAAGTTTTCTGAATTGAGACCTGGGTTTGTAAAAGCAAAAGATCTGATTAATGATATTGCAGCTGCACTTGACAAGACAGCTCAGATCGTCGAACAAACTGACGCTGATATTGCAAGCCAGTTTAGAGCGTAAGAGTACATAAGCAAAAAGAGCCTCATGAAACCACAGAGGCTCTTTTTGCTCATTTATTTTTGTTTTTCAGCGGGTGAGCAGGGGGCCTGCAGCATGGGGCTCAAAGTACAGTTATAAGCTCAATACTTGGTAAGTAAATGCTTGGAGAACGTTCAACCGATATCACTGATGTCGAGAAGAAAGGTTTTGTGTTGGATTAGCGGAAAAAGCAATTGGCAGAAATGAAGGCATACTTTTCATCACGAAGCGTGTGGCAGTGGACGCCCTTTCCTATACAGCTTCCTATTCTGCGGGAAAAGTGGCTGAAAAGGCAGGCCTTCCCCCCGGAAATCAATGTCCTGCTTTCACTTGGCCTTGGCATTACAGCAACCAAGGTTGCGGGAAAATATATTACGGTTAGTAAAGCTGATAGATTAAGAATTGATAGATGGAAGTATAGGGTATACTGATGTTACTAAACGAGGTGATTATTGGTATGCTATAAAAGGTATTAAGTGATGGGGTACTGGTATAATTTCTAAGTTCAAATTGGCGGATTTTGTGATAAGCGTTATTAATTAAAAAAGAAATGGAGAAGTCTAACATGAAAGAAGGTGATATGGTATTCGTGAAAACGGCTTCGGAAGGACATGTATGATATATTACAAAATTAAGTATAAAATGAGGCTGGTATCTTATCAAATAATTAATGCCATGAAAGGAGAATATTGGTATGGGGTTTGAGTTAAATCCTACAGAGAAAATGGCAAGTGATTTTTGCGATATGGCTCGAAGAAGACTGGGAAATAGAGTGAAAGACTTTCAAATTCTTGACGTGATTGATGATCCAAATTATAGGTCATTTAGCGTAATATTTGAGGCATATAACTATTTTATTGTTAGAATGAACTACGACAGAGGTTCATTCGGATGCTGCATCTCGACAGGAAAGCATGGAATATCCCTTCCCAATAGCCAACAGTGGTATGACAAAGCGGATTTCAACGTCTTCTTCAGAGAATTACAAGAGCAGCTCGAACTGCGCATTCCGGATAAGTTTTTGAGAGCACATGGTTGGCTGAAATGATCATGATTGAGACCCAATGCAGAACAAAAAACTGATGCAGCTTATAGAATAAAATACCCAATGCAGACCTTTAAGGAAAGCATTGGGTATTTTTTTTATTACGAAGCAGCGCTCTAGTAACGGAAAAAGAAGAGACCGCATCCCTAGATAAATTAAATATCCAAAAATGACTCAAAAAGGTAAAATTATCTATAAGTGTTGAATTATGTATCTGCTCAGTGCTATAATGATAAAAATAATTATTCTAGGGAAATACAAAAATCACACGAATGAAGCATATAGATTGACTGAGTGGAAATTACGTTCCCAAAAGAAAATGGATTGGAATTTCACAGAAATTCTGGTCCGTTTCTCTTTCAGTCTTCTCAAAGAGAATGAAAGAAACGGGATGGTGTTGACGGTTGAAAATCAAGGTTAAGAAGAAACGGGACCGCATTCTTGTAAAAGTGAAGTTTTCTTCCACTGATCAAATCAGCCAACGAGAACTGAATATCTTATCCAGAGGCAGCCGCGATTTTCTTTTGCCGAAAAAATTACGTCATAAGGCCATTCTCTTCTCCGGCAAACAAGGAATACCGCTGAACCGGTTTTTGAAAACACCTCTTACAAGATATGAATTTTATTTTATCATGGCCCAAATTGCAGATATCACGCGGAAAATCGAATCTAACGAGCTGTTCCTCCATAATATTATTTTGGATTTGAGGTATGTCTTTATCAACCAGACGACGAAAGAACTGCAGTTTCTCTACCTGCCAATCCTTTCCAATCATGTCTGTGTTGATGTGCGCGGATTTATGGAGTCTGTGATTTATGCCGCAACTTTTGACCAAAACGGGGGAACGGACTATGTTGCTCAGTTTGCCGATTTCCTGAGAAATATGCCGCAGTTCTCTTCTGACGTAATTTGTGACTACATACAGAAGCGCGAAAAGAACATCGTGAACCGAATCGGCAGGGGCAGCCAGAGCGGATTCTTTACAGACAAGCCCGCAGATTATTATTCCCATTACGGAGTCCCGGGGGGTTCAGAAGACACCTGCCTGCTGCAGAATGAAGAGACGACTTTGCTGAGCGACGACAGCGGGGAAGCGACGCTGCCAAACGAACAGGGATACAGCGATTCGGAAGAAACGGTTCTTTTAGACGATGAAGCGACCACCCTGCTGCAGGATAATGATGCTCCGCAAAAGGAGAACCCGGCGCAGGAAAATCGTTATCCCTACTTGATTCGTGTGTCGGCCAATGAAAAAATAAGCCTTTGCAAGCCGGTGTTTCGTCTTGGAAAGGAGAAGGACAGCGTCGATTATTTTGTTTACGGCAACAATGCGGTAAGCCGTGCCCATGCCGATATTGTAACGCGCGGAAGTCGTTGTTTTGTTATCGACTGCAATTCCACCAACAAAACTTATATCAACGACAGAGAGGTGCCGCCAAAAATCGAAACAGAAATCCATGACGGGGACATTTTGAAGCTCGCGAACGAAGCGTTCGAGTTTCATCTTTCCTGATGTGAGGTGGAAGAAATTTGCATTATCTGGTTACAGCGGATACCGATATCGGTATTCTAAAATCCACAAATCAGGACAGTACTTGCATAAAACATGCGAATACATCCCTAGGGGAAATCGTCATGGCAGTCATTTGTGACGGAATGGGAGGCCTGGCAAAGGGCGAACTTGCAAGTGCAACAGTCGTCCGAACGTTTTCCGACTGGTTTCATAAGGAACTTCCATTTGAACTCGCTGCACCGGATCTTCAGGTCATCGGGGGAAAATGGGAGATGATGCTGAAAGACCTCAATCATCGAATCTTGGAATACGGCAAGGCGAACGGCTGCAGCCTCGGGACGACTTTCACCGGAATCCTGATGGTACAGGATCGGTATGCAATCGCACATGTCGGAGATTCGCGGGTGTATTATCTCGGCTCTGACCTATGCCAGCTAACGGAGGATCAGACGGTTGTCGAAAGAGAGGTCCGTTCCGGCAGGATGACGGAAGAACAGGCAAAAAAGGATTCCAGACGGAATGTGCTGCTGCAATGCGTGGGTGCTTCTAAAACGATTGAACCTCAGCTTGTTTTCGGAGAAGTGCAGGAAGGCGTTTACCTTCTCTGTACAGACGGGTTCCGGCATGAAATCACTCCAAAGGAAATTTGCGGTTCCCTAAAACCGTCGCGTTTGAAAAATCAGAACGAAATGCATCGAAGTACACAGGCACTGATTCGTCTTTCGAAGAAGCGAAATGAGAAAGATAATATTTCCGCTATCGTTATAAAGGCGCAGAAGTAGAGAAGGAGGATTTTTTACAGTGGCGGAGGTAGGCACCGTTATTGAGGGAAAGTACGAAATTCTGAAACAGATCGGAAAAGGCGGAATGTCAACGGTCTACCTGGCAATGGATAAACGCCTGAATAAACAGTGGGCAGTCAAGGAGATCCGAAAACAGGGCAAAACAAAAAACGACGAGGTAGTCATAAACAGCCTGATTGCGGAAGCAAACTTGATGAAAAAGCTCGATCATCCGGCGCTGCCGAGAATCGTTGACATTATTGATAACGGTGAGACGATTTATGTCGTTATGGACTACATCGAAGGCGAGTCGCTGGATAAGATTATCAATGATTATGGCCCGCAGCCGCAGGAACTTGTCATCGAATGGGCAAAGCAACTCTGCGATGCGCTGGATTACCTACATTCGCAGCATCCTCCAATCATTTACCGCGATATGAAACCGGCAAATGTTATGCTTAAACCGGAAGGAAATGTCAAAGTTATTGATTTCGGAATTGCCCGCGAATATAAGGAGAATAGCTTGTCCGATACAACCGTGCTCGGCACGAGGGGATATGCTCCTCCGGAACAGCATGGGTCGAGGCAGACGGATGCCCGTTCCGATATTTACGCGCTTGGCATGACGATGCACCACCTGCTGACCGGCGTCGATCCGCGTCCCGCCGATTACGTCTATAAGCCGATTCGCCAGTGGAATCCGGAGCTTTCCGGCGGTTTGGAACGAATCATTGACAAATGCACCGCGCTTGACCCCGACGACAGATATCAGAATTGTTCCGAACTGATGTATGCGCTGGAACATTATGAGGAGATTGATGACCAATACCGCAAAAAGCAGAAGAAGAAACTGGCAACTTTCCTGATTGCTTTCGGTTTTGCCGTTATAACGGCATTGGGAGGAGTGGGCTGCAGGTTTGCGGCAAAACAAATCAACAGCAGCAACTACGATGCCCTCCTCTCGGTCGCCGATTCAACGGATTATGAGAAAAAGGTAGCGTCATACCGGCAGGCAATTTCCATCTATCCTTATGACCCGAGAGCCTATGAGAAGCTGCTTGAAGCGTATGAAGAACAAGGAAAATTCGGTAAAGCGGAGAACGACGAATTCCTTGCCCTATACAATGCCAACCAAAGCGGATTTAATCCTGCCGGGAGAGATTTTGCCGAGCTGAATTACAAAATCGGCAGAATGTATTTCAACTACTATACCAATGACGACGGTACAAGCAGCTTTGCAACCCGGGTGCAGAAGGCGTATTCGTTTTTCAAAGCCAATCACGAAAATGCGCCGTCCGACTTTGCCGAAAAGGAACTTTCGGACTGTTACTATGAAATTTGTACCTTCTACCGCACATACATACTCAGTTCCGCCAACGTGGAGGAAGCTTCCAATGACAGCTATCAGAAGCTGTTCGCCTCCATTCAAAAAACACTTGAAAGTGTCAAAAAGGCAAGCGCGTACGATAAGCTGACGTTATACCACGGTGTCTTAATGCTCCTGTATGACCAGCGAATCAACCTTGCTAGCGTTCATGTCGACGAAAGTACTGTTCAGAATCTCCTGAAGACCGTAGAGCAGGGGGCACGGAGCTGTTCCGTGCAGAAAGTTCAGTCGAAGAAACTGCAATCTGACATTATCAATCATTACGAAGAGTATGCGGCGGCGATTGAACGCGCGTATCACAATACGGAGGAGCGGAAATAACATGGCGGAACTTCTAATGAAGATTTCTTGGGCCCTCTTTGCATTGTCAGCAGCCGCGCTGATATGTGCCGTCGTTTTTTGGGTCAAGTTCAAAATTCCCAAAATTATTGGGGACCTTACGGGAAGGACAGCAAAAAAAGAAATTGCAAAGATGCGGTCCGAGAATGAAAAAACAGGAAAAATGACATTACAGCCGCAATTTGCGGCACGAAACAGTAGGGGCAGATATCCAACAGTTACACACCTCTCACCGGTCAGCGCAGCGGTACGCAACAGCAAGAGCGCGCCGGTTACGCTGCAGGCGGAAGCAGGGCAGACTGGGATTCTTGCCGATAACTGGGCACAGGGTCCTGCCAATCGCGCGGAGGAGACTACTATGCTCAGTAATACCCTTAATAAGGAAGAAATGGCAGAAGAAACCACAGCGCTGCTGTCTCCTCCTGAACGGCAGCAGGCAGTTGTTGTAGCAGACAGAAAGTCGGTTCAGCTAGAAATGCTGGATGACGAAATCAGTGTCCATACGGATGAGGTAATTCCATGAAATCAGATGTGAAAAGAAATTTGTTCTTCATTCTTTCGGCTATTAGTTTTCTGCTGATGTCTGCTACGATTCTTGTCATGCCGTTTGCTTATGAGAATGAAATCGAACTGAAAGCTACTGGTACAGCTTTTTGGTTGTTTTTGATCCTCGGTTTTCTATTTAATTTTCTCTCGGACCGTGCTCAAAAGGCATACCAAAAAGAGTTGCCCGAAAATGCGGAAAAAATGGAAGGCAGGGTTGGACTTCTCTCCTTCTTTTCCAATATTCCCGCATCCATCAGCGACGCGGTACTGCTGGCGGGCATTCTTGCTGCATTTTGCATGGAACTGTTCCGTCCTTCGCTTACGACGACGTATGCAGTGTATGTTCTGCTGTTTTTCATTCTTCTTTCGTTTTGTATGCATTGCTTATTCAATGGAAAGAAGTTCAGATTTATCCGTAAATCAATTCATGTGGGGAGCGGGCGCAATTATGCAAAAAAATAAACTGCTTACAAAAAAGATTACGGCGTTCTTTTTGGCCTTTACGATGATTGCATATTTAGTGTCACCGCCTCTTATTGAGACGGCAAAAGCGGCGACCGAAAGTTATCCGAATGCCTTGACGATTACCGTCGTGGACGAGAACACCCAGCCGATTGCCGACGCGAGCATAACCGGCACACTGAAACTCATCAGCGAAACCGGTGCGTCGACGGATGTCCCTGTCGATGTCAAGACCGATTCCAACGGTGAAGCGGTTATTGCAGAGGCGGCCGACATCGCGGACTATGTGCCCCAAGACGGAATGAAATGTGCTCGGCTGGACGGCTTTACGATCTCCGCTTCGGGCTTCATTACGGATACTTCGATTGACAAATTCGTTGTTGCTTCAACAGAGCAGGATTTGAGGGCCACGCTGAAATCATCGACCATTCATGCGACCGTTACCGCAACCGATGTTCCTTATGACGGCGCGGCTCATCCGGCTGCTACGGTCAGCGGAATCCAAGACGGTGATGTGATTCAATATAGTCTCAATAACGGGGAATGGCAAAATGAGATGCCGACCATCACGGAACCGGGGAGCTATACCTTGACTGTTTTCATTAAAAGGACCGGTTGTGAGGATTTCACGCAAACCGTAACCCCGGTTATCAGGAAAGCAGTTTTGAACCTGAATGTGACGGAGTATAACGGAGATTACGACGGAAATTACCACCCTGCACTGACGGTCTTTGGGCTGCTGCCTTCCGACACGGTGACTTATCAGCTCAACGGCGGGGCGGAGCAGTCGGACATTCCGCAGGTAAAAGATGTGGGAACCTACTCCGTCAAGATGCGTGTAACGCGATATGGGTATGAGGACTACGAGCAGACTTTTTCAAATATAAAGGTCAATGCAACGGAAATTTCAGGAATTTCTGTTGAACCTTATTCGGGTACCTACGACGGAATGGAGCATCCGGCTGTTTCGGTCAGCGGCACACGATGGGGCGATACCGTACAATATCAGCTGGGGAACGGAGAATGGTCTCCATCAGTTCCGCAAATCAAAAATGCCGGAACATATTCCGTCAAAGTAAAAATTTCAAGAAAGAATTTTCTCGATAAGGTTATTCCCGTCAGCGCATCCATTCAAAAAGCAAAGCAGTCATTAACCTTCGATAATCCAAATTATTCGGACGGCGGCCAACAAATTGTCGTCTTGGATCAGAATGACCCCACAAAAAATGTCTATTCTTTCTCGGCGCATGGAAATGAATCAGGCAATCTCATTACATATCAGGTGGAAAGCACATCCGGCGATTCCTCTGAGGCTGCGGTGATTGACGACAGCGGAAAATTGACGGTAAAAGCGGTCACATGCATTAAAGTTACCGCCATGTGCAGCGGCAACGAAAATTACAGTGATACCTCCATTAGCTACATTCTCGCCGTTCAAGCTCCCAGTGAAAACTTGATTCGGTTTGAAACCGAGTCGCAGTCTTATATTTTGGGAATGAACAACGGCATAGCAGCAAATCAAACTGCCGTAAAAACGTACAACGAAGATAACGGAAGCGTTTCATATTCCATCGACCGGAATGACATCGGGCTTGCGATGGATTCTACTACCGGAAAGCTGACAGTATCTGACTATGACAAGCTTGGTCAGGCGCTGACTGCCGGCGGAGGTTCGGCAAAGGTAACGGTAACGGCAAAGAAAAATGCGGGAACCATGCCGAGTTTTGCACCTTTGCCGGATTATGAAGCGTATCCTGCTGCCATAGCTTCCTACACTGTGACGGTTTCCTTCCTGCCCGCTCCAGACGATGCCTACCAGCTTACCGGAACGAAAGGAAGCAACGGCTGGTATATCTCCCAAGTGGTCGTTATGCCGAAAAATCCATCCGCTTATACCATCTCCCGTGTATGTAATGCGGCAACTTTCGGCGACTCTGTTACCTTCAGCGACCAGGGAGAAGGAACTCGGACGGTGTATCTGAGAGAATCCGACACCGGAGGCATTACATCCGCCATTCCGATTACAGATTTGAAAATTGATACGCAAGAACCATCTGTAAATCAGATGCATATTTCCTATTCTGTTTCTGTCTTTGAATTGTTTCTAGGGGCTACTTTTTGGTGGTTTTATCAACCGTCTGTCACAGTGACTTTTACCGCTGCCGACACAGTTTCCGGCATCGACCATTTTGACTGGAGCTACACGAAGCAGGCGGGTACTGGTTCAGGCATCCTGCCTTCTCAGACGGGTCGTGTTCAAGTTACAAATGTAAAGGGAGGCGTTGCCTCGGCGGAAATAACTTTAACTGCCGACCAAGCCGCCCAGTACCGAGGCAGTCTGTCATTTACTGCCACGGATTCAGCCGGCAACGTAAGCGATGTTTTGACCGATGACGGCAATGTAATTGTCATCGATACAATTAGCCCAACGAGAACTGTGGAAATCAGTTCCCCAAAAAAAACAATTGGAAAACATCTCTATTTTGACAGTGATGCAACCATTACGCTTTCGATCTGTGAAGCCAACTTCTTCGCGGACGACGTGTTGGTGCAGGTATCGAAAAACGGCGGAACACCCTATACGGTCACTCCGATGTGGACCGATGGGGAAGACGATATCCACACGGCCACTTTGACGCTCCAAGCACCTGCGGATCATTCCGGTGACGGCGATTACATTGTAAAAATGACCTATAAGGACCGCTCCGGAAATGAGATGGAACCCTACACTTCGGATACAATTACCATAGACACGACGAAACCGGTAATTGGATTTACGTATGACGCGGCGCACCAGACCGCAAAGATTGAGGTCACGGAGCACAATTTTGTACCGGATAATATTTCCGTCGCTGTAAGCGCCAAGGATATTGATGGAAAAAGCGTTGATGTGTATGATGTAACGGCTTATCTGAGAAGTTGTACTTGGACGAAGCAAGGGGACGTTCATACTGCTACAATCTCAAACTGGGCCGATGGTATTTACGATTTAAAAATTGACTATCAGGACATTGTCGGCCTGTCGGCAGAACAAGTCGAAGCTCCCGAATTTACGGTTGACCATACCGCACCGGATAAGCTGAGTGTGACCTATTCACAACCTCTACTCGACTGCGTCCTTTCAGCCCTTACATTGGGGTTCTATGATTCTCCTGTGCAGGTAACTTTCACCGCACGCGATGCTACTTCCGGCGTGGATCATTTTGACTGGACCTATACTAGGCAGCAGGGAGCCAGCAGTGTCAACAGCAAGGCCGAAGCCGGAACCGTGAAGGCGGAAACAAAGGAAGGCGTGGCCACAGCAACGATTACGCTGCCTGAAACGGAAGAGCAACTTCGGGGCAGCATTTCGTTTACGGCAACCGACCAATGCGGAAATACCAGTAAAGAATATTCCGACGACGGGCACATCCTTGTTGTAGATACACTTCAGCCGAATATGAAAGTTACATACAGCGCACCGGCTTGCACAGTCGGCTCACGGATGTATTACAACGGCGTAGCGACCGCAACGCTGACCGTAAATGAGGCGAATTTCTTTGCACAGGATGTCAAAGTGATGGTTTCCAAAAATGGCGGGAAGCCTTATGCGGTCACGCCGTCTTGGACGGACAAAAGCACCGATGACCATATCGGTGTAATCACGCTGGCAGCACCGAAAAACCATTCCGGCGACGGGGATTATGTCTTCACGGTCAATTATACCGACCGCTCCGGCAATGCAATGGCGTCCTATACGTCCCCGAAGATTACAATTGACACAAAGGCACCAGCCATTTCGATTTCGTATTCCGGCGCGCAGGTAAAGAATACGGTGAAAGATAGTTCCGGAAACGTCAGAAAGTACTATAACGGCACGGTGACGGCAAAAGTCACGATTACGGAGCATAATTTTGACGCCAACCGCGTAAACCTGTCCGTCTCTGCAAAAGATGTCACGGGAAAAGCACGAAACAGCAACAGCCTGATTTCCAAATCCGCATGGTCAAGTAAGGGAGATCAGCATACGGCCACGGTAACGTTTTTCGGAGAAGCAAATTATCAGTTGCAGGTTTCCTGCACCGATCTTGCCCAGAATACGATAAAATCTGCTTATGATTCATTTACCGTTGACCGGACGGCTCCGGATCATTTGAAGGTCTCTTACAGCCAGAGCGTTCTTGATACGGTTCTGGAAGCAGTTTCTTTTGGTTTCTACAATGCCGGTGTGACGGTCACTATATCAGCTGCCGACCAGATATCCGGTATCTCGGAATTTCAGTACAGTTACATCAAAGCAGCAGGTGTAAGTTCGGTCAATGGGCAGCTGCTGAAACAGACCATTCCCTCAGCCAATATCACTTACTCGAGTGACGGCAGATATGCTACCGCAAAATTTAGAATTCCCAAGGCGGGGCTGGGGAGGGGCACCCAATTTAACGGCAACGTATCGTTTACTGCAAAGGACCGCTCCGGAAACAGCACGGATTACAAGGACGGCAAACGCATCGTAGTCGATAACATTGCCCCGACGGCGACCATTACCTATAATGCTCCGGTTAAGAAAGAGAACGGCATCTCCTATTATTCCGGCAACGTCACCGCAACGGTCACGATTAACGAGGCAAACTTCCGTGCGCAGGATGTTTCCGTGTCCGTGACGAAAAACGGAACGGCGGTGTCTGTTTCACCGAGATGGACAAATGTCAATGCAGATACGCATGTAGGAACCTTTACGCTGTCCGATGACGGCGATTACAAGGTTTCCATTGCATACCGCGACCGTTCCGGCAACCAGATGGCAACCTACACTTCCAACCAGCTGACGATTGATAAGAAAATCGAGGCACCTGTTATTGCGATTAATGGCTCCGACGGAAACGGAAAAGCGTTCCAGGGAGACGTAATTCCGTCCGTCAGTTTCAGCGACCAGAATTACGATGGCTATGAGATAAAATTGACCCGAACCAGCTATGAGAAAAAGAATGAAGACGTTACCTCGAAATTCATTGGCAATTTCGTGTCAATCAATGAGCACGGAGGCTCCGGGTCGTTCCCTGTATTCGAAAAAGTCGCGGAGAACGACGGTATTTACACACTGACGGTGATAGTCAAGGATAAGGCCGGGCACAGCAGCACGTCATCGTGCACGTTTACCGTCAACCGATTTGGCTCAGTGTATGCCTATAACGATGCATTGAACGATCTTATCGCCAACGGCGGTGCTTATGTCAAATCGGTGAAAAACGACTTGGTCATCACAGAATACAATGCCACCAAACTGCTGCAGGATTCGTTGAACATCGAAATCACATGCGACGGCAACCCGCTTTCAAAACCTGTTTATTCGGTTTCGCCGGAGATCAACTCTTTCGTCACTCCCGGAGAAAGCGGATGGTATCAGTACCAGTATGTCATCAGCAAAGACAATTTCAAGAGCGACGGTATCTACAAGATTGTCGTATCGTCAAAGGATTCCGCCGGTAATACCCCGGAAAACACAAATTACAAGGATAAGACGATTCTGTTCCGTGTAGATTCCACTCCGCCGGAACTGACAAGTGTAACGGGCCTTAACTCCGACATCATCAACGCCCAGAAAGTAAAGGTGCAGTATGATGCCTACGATACGATAGGGTTGAAAGCTGCTGAGGTTTACCTCAACGGCAAAAAAATCAGTGAAGTTACTGATTTCAAAGAGGACCCCAACAATTACAGGGGCAGCTTTGAACTGGAAGAAAACAGCAGTACCCAGAATATCCGCATTGTTCTCCGAGATATGGCGGGGAATGTGACGGATACCGATTCTGCTTCGTTCAAGAGTGCCTTTGCGTTCCATAAAGCGGTAATCATTTCAACAAATGCTTTTGTCCGCTGGTTTGCTGATAAGCCACTCTTTTGGGGATCTATCGGCGGTGGTGCAGCGGTGATTGCCTGCGGAATCGGGCTGGGCGTTCACTTGAAACGGAAAAAAGCAGCAGAACAGTAGTAATTCTTTTTGAAGATAACGTATGCCATTCCCAAAACCGCGTCAAAACGAATGGAGTTGTGCAAAACAGAATGAATGGTCTAGTACAAAGGGGCATTTGCACAGAGCTTAAGGTCCCCCAGAACATTGCATATCTTCTAAATGACGGTGTCACTTTTTTCCTCACCGGTTATAAGGTCCTTCAAAGTCAAGAGAAAAGAGGTTTTGTCAGGTGCGCGAGGCTGATGTATAACGGCAAGGTTGAACTGGTCTATTTCACTTCAGCCTATCAGCCGCTTTCTGCCCTACTCCCCAAAATTGGAATACACACATTCATGCAAATTCTGGTGAATCTGCTCGGTAAGATTTTGGAAGTGGAAGCAAACGGTTTTTTAGATTGTCATAATCTTGACCTCTCCGTGGACAAAATTTTCGTCGACGCAGATACCCACTCTGTTTTCTTGATTTATCTTCCCGTCAGCGTGCCTTCGGATGACCCGGGAAATGCAAATTTCGAGAATGAGCTTCGTGCGGATTTGATTCGCCTGATTCAGTCTACGCCGAATTTCGTGTCGCCGACTATGGCGGAAATCTGCACGAAGCTGGCAGACGGAACGATGTCGCTGGAAAGACTTTGCCGGTTCCTCACCACCCGCACGGAAAAGAATTCCAAACCGTGCGGGAAGGGTCAGCCGCCGCTCACCTTTACGGCAATCAATGCTCCGGAGACAGTCTCGTTTCACATCACCACCCCGGAATTTGTCATCGGGAAAAATGCTGCTGCGGTGCAGGGAGCTGTCACGTTCAACCGGGCAATCAGCAGGGTCCACTGCAAAATTACTTTTGCGCAGGACCGGTATTTCGTTACGGACCTCAACAGTGCCAACGGGACATTTGTCAATCGCACCCGCATTGAACCGCAGAAACCGGTGCCCATCCAAGACGGAGACGTTGTTCGGCTAGCCAATTCCGATTTCATGGTTCGGATTTCGGGAGGTGACGCGGAATGAGCAGACCAACCGTAATTCTAGCGGATGCGGATGAACAGTATATTGCAACGCTGGAAATGAAGTTCCTGGAAGAGCTTTATGAGAAAATTGATCTGATAGTCATCACGGATACAGAGTATTTCCAAAAGTTCTTTTCCACTCCTCAAAAAGCGGAAATCCTCGTCGTGAGCGAAGGGCTATATGACTCAACCCTGAAAAGGCATGACATTGACCACATTTTTGTTTTGGCGGAGCAGCCTGCCGGCGGAACGACAGAAGATCTTGCCGTCGATAAAATATACAAGTACACAAGCGTCAAGGAAATCTTCAATGAGATCGTCGGAAAGGGCGGGTCAATTTTTTCGGCGGAAAACTCCGGCAAACGTGAGACTGAGATAATTTTGTTTTATTCGGCGGCGGGTGGTGCAGGCACAACGAGCTTGGCGCTTGCTTTTGCGGATTCCGTCTCGCGCAATTACAAACGCGTTTTGTATTTTTCCGTCGGTTCTGTTCCGTCTTTTCAGTGCTGCCTTAAGGGGCAGGCTTTTTTGCCGGCGGAGGCATGCCGAATCTTCCGGGACAACACCGCCAGAATATATCAGGATATGAAACCTTACTTGAGGAACGAGGGATTCACCTATCTTCCGCCTTTTCATGCAACGCCGGGCTCGCTCGGGTTTAAGCGGGTGTCTTATCTCAATTTTCTCGATGCGGCAAAGGGGTCGAAAGACTTTGATTACATCGTGGTTGACGCGGAGTCCGGAATCGACGCGTTCCGTGCGGCGCTGATACAAAAGGCGAGCAAGGTTGTCATTGTGACACAGCAGGATACCTTGTCCATCGCAAAGACGGAATTTATGCTAAGGAATATTGACTGCAGGGACAATGAGAAATTTGTTTTCGTGTGCAATAAGTACAACCGAAGTTCCGAGGCAGTACAGAGTTCGCAGTACCTTGTGAGCTGCTATGTTGACGATTTAGATGGAAAATGCAGCATTGCCGAACTTGAGAAAACGGACGGCGTTCAGAGGCTCGTTTATCAGTTTGTCTAAGGAGGGGCAGTGTCATGGCCAGCGAAGTGATTACGCTTGTTGTGTGCAACCGCAAAACGGGGAAGACAGAAGATGTGGAAGTACCCGCAAGCATTACTGCCAATGATTTGGTAACTGCATTGAATGATGCCTATCAGCTGGGCATTCATACCGACAATATCCAGGAGTGTTACCTGAAAGCGGATAATCCTACGGTGCTGTTAAGAGGCAATCGAACGCTAGCCGATTTTGGCTTGTATGATGGGTCAGTCGTCTATATCAACGGTTAGGATGGGAGTTTATGCGGAATCGTTTTAAAATTATCCTGTTCAGCAAAAATATTTATCGGGAAATTGATCTTTCACCGGATATGCAGTCACTTAGCGTTGGCACGATGCTGTCCTGCGACATTCGCTTGAGAAAAGAACTGTTTTTTGAACCGTTTCGGCTCAATTTTTTGGTCGAGAACGATGCTTGGGTAGTCTATTGCTCCGACAATATCTACATGACGGCGGGGGATGTCCGAAAGCTTGCCGTAAAAACCCTTAAGCATGGCGACAAATTGACCGTCAAGTATCAAAGCTCCGACAGCGAAGTGTTTCGCTTCAGCTTCATGATTGATTTTGATTATGAAAAGAAAAATTATGATTTGAGCATTGATATTGCTTCATTGCAAGAGCTTCATGTCGGCGGGACAGCGGACTGCCAAATCTATCTTTACGGTGAACTAATCGAAATGGATCGGTTTGCCATCATTCACGAGGAAGGCAAACATTACCTTCAAGAAATCTCGGCAAAATACGGAATTCGGCTGAACGGGAAACGCATCCATGGAAGGACCGAACTGCAGGAGAACGATTTTATCTCCTTCTGCGATTACAGCTTTTGCTACAAAAACGGTTGCCTCTTCACAGACCGGCGCGCCAAACTGAAAATTGACGGATTGAAATCGTCCGTTATGGAAATCAGCAGAAGCGGTTATCAATATCCGCGCTTTAACCGAAGCACTCGCATTCATTCTGTGATTCCTGAAGACAAGATACCGATTCTTGCGCCTCCGGCACCGGTTGAGAAGCCTACTTCAAACTTTATTTTGCAGCTTTTGCCGGCCGTTGCGATGCTTGCGCTGGTTTTGCTTTTGCAGGGTTCCATCAGTTCCGGCAACAGCTCATTTATATGGATGAGTGCCGGCTCGGTCGGAGTCGGCGTAATTACCTCCATTGGGGCAATTATTACCGATCGGAGAAAATACAAAAAAGAAAAAGCGGAACGGGTCAGAAAATACAAAGATTATATCAGCAGAAAAAAAGAGCAAATTACATCTTACCGCAATGAGGAAAAACAACTGCTCAATGAAAAATATTATTCTGCCAGCAGAGAGCTGGAAATGATCCGTGACTTCTCGGCGGATTTGTTCAACCGTAATCCGGAAGACAAGGATTATCTCGATGTCTTTCTCGGAACCGGCCGACTTGAGGCAATTCGGCAAATTGATTACCAGCATCAGGAAAAGTTTGAAGGCGACGACGAACTGGCGGAAATACCGGAAAAAATTGCCGAAGAGTTTCGCTGGATTGACGATGTACCGGTTGTCCTTACCCTAAAGCAAAACAGCGCAACCGGTGTTGTCGGCCCCGAGGAAATCGTCTACGGCTTTTTGAAAAATATCACGCTCGATTTGGCTGTCCGGCAGTATTACGGCGATTTAAAATTGTTTTACATCATTGGGGAACAGGATCAGGAGCGGTTTCACTGGCTCCGCCTTTTGCCCCATGTCAAAAATGAGGTGCTCGGTGTCCGCAACATTGTCTGCGACGGAGACAGCAAGAATATCCTGTTCGAGTTTCTATATAAAGAGCTTTCACGCAGGGAGAGCCAAAAAATCTCGTCGCCCAATATCGTGGTGTTTGTTTACCGTGACATGGGAATCAAGCGCCACCCAATTTCAAAATTCCTAGAAAAAGCAGCGACACTTGGCGTCTGTTTCATTTTCTTTGAGCAGTCGAAAGAGTTTCTGCCGTCTTGCTGCTCCGATATTATTATGCTGGAAGACCGGCAAAACGGGTCAATTATTTCCGCTGCCGACTATACAAAGGTCCGCAGATTCCAATATGACCCGGTCAGCGACGATGAAATGGAGCGGGCGGTTACCAAACTGGCTCCGGTTTACTGCGAAGAGGTTTCGCTTGATGGCACCCTTACGAAAAATATTACCATGTTCGAGCTGCTCAACATTCTGAGCGTGGACGACATCGACCTCGAAAAGAACTGGTCGCAGTCGCAGGTTTATCAGTCTATGGCGGCACCGATTGGCGTCAAGGCGAAAAATCAGATTGAATATCTTGACCTGCATGAGAAGCACCATGGCCCGCATGGATTAGTCGCCGGTACTACCGGTTCGGGCAAATCCGAAATTCTGCAAACCTACATTCTTTCCATGGCACTTTTGTTCCACCCTTACGAGGTCGGCTTCGTCATTATCGACTTTAAGGGCGGAGGCATGGTAAACCAATTCAAAAACCTACCGCATCTGATCGGCGCCATCACCAACATCGACGGCCGAGAAATCAACCGGTCTCTGATATCCATTAAGGCAGAACTAAAAAAGCGGCAGGAACTGTTTGCACAGTATCAAGTGAACCATATTGACGCCTATATTAAGAAATACAAAAAGGGCGAAACAAAAATTCCGCTGCCGCATCTGATTTTAATTGTCGATGAATTTGCGGAGCTGAAAACCGATCAGCCGGAATTCATGAAAGAACTCATCAGCGCGGCGCGTATCGGCCGCAGCTTGGGAATCCACTTGATCCTTGCAACCCAGAAGCCGAGCGGTGTGGTGGACGCCCAGATTTGGTCAAACTCCCGATTCAAGCTTTGCCTCAAAGTGCAGAACCAGGAGGACAGTAACGAAGTGTTAAAGACCCCGCTTGCTGCGGAAATTAAAGAACCGGGCCGTGCGTATCTGCAGGTCGGCAACAACGAAATCTTTGAGCTGTTTCAGTCTGCGTACAGCGGCGCGCCGGCCGCGGCGGATGACACAGACTCCGGAAAGAGTTTTACCATGTATCGCCTTGACCTGAGCGGGAAGAAAACGCCCATTTACAGCCGAAAAGCGAAAAAAACGGCAGAAGAACGGGAAACGCAGCTCACGGCGATTGTCAATTATATCAACGAGTACTGCAAAAAGGAACATATTGAGAAGCTGCCCGGAATTTGTCTGCCGCCGCTTGCCGACCGTATCATTTACCCCGGCGCTTCGCCGGAGCCATTTGGCCCCGCGGCATCGGTGCCAATCGGAATTTACGACGACCCAGAGAATCAAATCCAAAGCATCGTCAAATTCGGCCTGCTCTCCGGGAATGTGGCAATCATCGGTTCCTCTCAGTATGGCAAAACGAACCTGCTGCAGTTGATTATCCGCGGAATTGCTGATCGTTATTCTCCACGGGATGTCAACCTGTATATTCTTGACTTTGCTTCGATGGCGCTTAAGGTTTTCGATTCACTCTGCCATGTGGGCGGCGTTGTCCTTGCCGCGGAGGACGAAAAACTCAAGAACTTCTTCAAAATGATGACTTTTGAAATGAAGAAGAGAAAAGAAACGTTTGCCAAACTCGGCATTACGTCATTCTCCTCTTATCGTGAAGCCGGGTATACCGATATTCCGCAAATCGTCGTGCTGATCGACAATTTCCTTGGTTTGAGAGAACTGTATCCGCAGTACGAGGATAACCTCACCTCCATTATTCGGGAAGGTGTATCGGTCGGCATTTGCATTGTGATGACTTCGCTCCAGACAAGCGGCATCGGTTATAAATTTATGAGCAATTTTCCCAATCGAATCTGCCTTTTCTGCAACCAATCCGACGAATACGGCACTTTATTTGATCGGTGTCACCTGCAGCCGAAGAATGTGCCCGGCCGAGGCCTCGTATTGATTGACAAGGTGGTGTATGAATACCAGACGTATTTGGCCTTTGAAGGGGAAAAGGAAATCGACCGTGTAAGGGCGATTCAGAGCTTTATCGAGGAGAAAAATCAAGCCAATGCAGGAGTATCTGCGAGAAAGATTCCGGAAGTCCCAGCACGGCTCGACCAAAAATACGTCGAAGAGAATATCGACCACAGTCTACTTCTGCCATACCGCGTACCGATGGGGATTGATTACGACAGTGTGGAGTTCTTCCTCAGCGATTTGAGCAGAGCGCTGACAATTGGCATCAGCGGCCGTTCCGAGGACACCCAAGCCCGCCTGCTGACCTTGATTCTCGAGTACTGTCAGAATCATGCCTCCGACTGCCCTGTTGAAGGCTATATTATTGATGATTATGACAAGAAGCTTCAGCCTTTCTCAACGGCAGAGTTCGTCCGCAAGTATTCGGTCGAAATCAATGATTTTGAGGCAGTGCTCCATGAGATGGAGGAAACGCTTCAGTCAAGGAAAGAAAAAGTCCGCGAATCGGGAATCTCCGTCTTGTCCGGCGAGCCTCTGCTGCTTTGCGTCATCCGCAATTCCAATGCCTTTTCGGAGGGTGTGGTTTCCGGGGAAACCGTCGATTTGTATAAGCGCATGATAAAAGATTACAGGCAGTTTAAGGTGCTTTTCGTTTTCGGCTCGATTGAAAACGCTTCGATTTCTTACAGTGCGCCCGATATGCTCAAATGCATGAAGGAACTAAGGTACCTGTTCATTTGTGAGGACTTGTCCAAAATCAAAATAGTAGACGTCAGCATGAATTTGCTTCGCCGTTTCAGCAAACCGATTGAAGAGGGTGACTGCTATGTCATTACCGGAGAAGATAACGCTGCCCGACTAAAGGTCATTCAAAACTGAGTTTCCGCAAAGACAACAGCCTCTTACATAAGACAGCCTGCCGCGTTAATCGGCAGGCTGATTTTTTGCCCAGATCCGGGAAATGATGCAGAATTTTCCTCTTTGTCATGTTATAATGGTGGCAATAGGGGAAAAAGGGAGCGAAATGAGATGGCAAACTACGATTGTCTGCTTGTGGATGACGAAGAGGCCCTGTCGCAGAGTACATGCGAATATTTCAATATGTTCGGTGTCCGCACGTTCTGGGCGGCGGATGAAAAGGCGTGCTTCGATTTTCTGGAACACAACCAGGTGAAACTGATTCTGCTCGACATCAATCTCGGCGGATCATCGGGTTTTCGCATCTGTGAAAGGCTGCTTTACGCAGGGCATCAGCATGGGAGGTCCCACCGCATTTCTCACCTATGGCGGTATGCTGAGGCTGGAACCGGATTTCCAACGAGAGACTTTGGAAATTTACTTGGACGACAACACAAAAAGTTCTGATTTCATCAAAACATTGCAGCAGGATTACAGCAGAGAATTTCGGTACCTTGTTGATGTTGACGAGGAATTCGACCAAGAGATGGGTTCTTACTCAACCGTTATTTCCAAAGTCGGCATTGCAATCTTTGTTGTTACCAATCTAATTGTTATTCTAATCCTGTACTTCGTTGTGAATTCCTCCATCACACGGCAGAAACGAACGCTCGGAATTCAAAAAGCCATCGGCTTTACGACGTTCCAGTTGATGAATCAGGTTTCGCTGAGTTTCTTAATTCCCGTGGCCGTAGGTGTTTTCATTGGCAGTGTGCTTGGCATCACGCAGACGAACGATGTGATGTCGGTCGGCGAGTCGGCTATGGTATATCGCAAAGGCAGATTATATCATTACCCCGAACTGGATTGCACTGTGCGGCGTAGCGATTATTGTGCTCTCTTATCTAATTTCCCTTCTTGTTACCTATCGCATCCGTAAAATCTCGGCCTATGCCCTCATCAGCGAATAACAGTTCGTGCTTAGGAAAGTGCTTCTTTCAAAACAGAATTATTCCTTGTAAAACGGCCTCTCATCATGGATTTAACCGTGGTGAGAGGCTTTTTGCCGGCATGTTTTTTGCCCTTATGCGCAGGATTCATTGAATTGATTTTCATTTTCTTGTATTATTATGCATATATTAAAAAATAATTAGAAAACACTGTTTTAATGTAACAATGTGATATAATGATAAATGGGAAAAAATAGAAGGGAACCGTCCGTCTGGCATCGATACGTTTCCATGATGCTTCGTGAGAGACTCACAATTTCGTTGGAGGTGTTATCATGACGGTGGAAGAATTGAAACGGATGGATCGGCGCATCAGACGGATTCCGGATCCATTCGGCTCAGGATATGAGGCTTGGATGAAGATACTGAAGGAGTATGCAGAAAAAAACGACACATCAGTTACCAACATTGCCATGCAGCATTTTGCGTGGAGGATCAAGAATTAATTCGGGAGAACCCTTGTGGTTTCCTCCTTAAAACTGTATTCGCCCGAAGAAATGTTTTACATTCCTTCGGGCTTTTTTGTGTTTCTCAAAATGATATCTCGTTTTTTGACGCTTTCCGTCAGGAATCAATCTGTTACCGTGCTACAATCAAACTGCTGGTCATTGGTTGATATTACATTGGTTAAGGAGAATGAAGAAAGTTTGGTTTTTTTGCTTTACCCCTGAGACACTGAAAGCCGCTGAAGAATCCATAAAGGTAATCCCTCAAAAGCAGTGAAAAGCAAAGAACCGCTGCCGGTCATGGCAGCGGTTCTTTGCACGAAAAGTGGAGGAAATTATTTCACCATTGTAACAACGACTTCGTTTTCAGACTGAAGCAAATCAGCCGAGATGAAATCACTGTGGAGGTTGGTGCCGTTTAGCACAATTTCGGTTTTGCCGCCCTGCGCACCGTCTGGGTTACGGACGGTAATGTTCAAAACCTTGCCGCGGAACACTTTCCGCATGGTAAACTCTTTCCAATCGGACGGGACGGAAGGTGAAATCACAATACCGTCAGGAGTCGGGCGCAGGCCCAGTATGCCTTCCACACAGCTTACCATGACGGTGGTGGCGGTTCCGGTCAGCCAGTGAACGTGAGATCTGCCAAAATGAGGACTGTGAATTCCCTCGGTGCTTTGGCCGTGAACGTAGGGTTCAATGACGCGGATTTCCGCTTTTTCGTTCATTTCGGCAGGGTTGCAGGCACGGAAGCAGCGGTAAGCGGCATCGCCGCGGCCGAGCAGCGCTTCCGCAAGAATCAGCCAGCCTTGCGTCTGCGAGAAAATTCCCGCATTTTCTTTTGTCGAGGCATTGAACAGCAGCATCCTTGCACCGTCAAAACCGTGTTCGCGGTAAGGCGGTTCAAACAGTGCTGCACCGTATTCCGTAAGAAGGCGATTCTCGACGTTTTCCAGAACCGTCTTGCCCTGCTCGCTGTCCGCACATCCGCTGATGACCGCCCATGACTGCGGATTCAGCCAGAAGTCAGCCTCGGGGTCGCCCGCAGAGCCGACCTTCACACCGTCGGCACGAATTCCGCGGATGAAACGGTCGCCTTGCCAGCAGTTTTCAAAAATCGACTTCTTCAACTTTGCGGCATCGGCTGTCATCTGCTTTTCGGTCTCTTTGTCGTGCCGCATCACGGCAATCTTTTTCAAAATGTCCATGGCAAGGTACAGCTGGAACGCAATGAACACGGATTCTCCCTGTTCGCCGAGGCGCAGGCAGTCGTTCCAGTCCGCGTAAAGACCGGCAGGGAGACCGTGGCTGCCGCTGTGTGTCTGGCTGAACGAAATGGCGCGTTTGAGGTGCTCGTAAACTGTGGCCTCGCCCTTGTCCGCAAACGGGATAATTTCGTCGAGGAACTCCGTCTTGCCGGTTTCGCAGATATATTTCCAGACAGCGGGGAACAGCCAGAGCGCGTCATCTCCGCGGTAAGAATCATAGTTGTAGCCCACCTCGCCGGGGAGCTTCACATGACCGGGACGGTAGTCATAAGGAATGAGCGGCAGCCCCGCACCGTTGGAAACCTGACCCGAAATCATCATGCGCAACTTGCCGAGCGCCATCTCCGGGTCAAGGTGTAGGATACCTTCCAGGTCCTGCACTTCGTCGCGGTAGCCGAAGCCGTCACGCAGGCCGCAGTAGATAAACGACGCCGCACGTGACCAAGTAAAGGTAATGAAGCATTGGTAGGCGTTCCAGATGTTGACCATGGAGTCAAACTTCTTGTCCGGCGTATGAACTGTCAGGCCGCTGAGCCTCTCACCCCAGACACGTTTCAGCTCGTCCACTTCGCGGTTGGGGCGGCTCGGATCGGCGATATAGCCGTCGAGAATTTCCTTTGCTTCCTTTTCAAAGTGTGCGCCGAGCAAAAAGCAGAATTCACAGCTTTCGCCGGGGGCAAGCGTGAAATCCGTCTGCAGCGCGCCGCATGGGTTGCCGTTGTAGCAATCCTCGTTCCCGCAGCTGCCGCGCTCAATCGTTTCCGGATTGGAATAGCTATGGTAAGCTCCGAGAAACACATCGCGGTCTCCGCAATAAGAGGTGACAGGCGCTCCGGCAAGCGCGAAAAAGCGCTGCACACCATTGGATTCATCTTTCAGACCGCAGTTTTCGCTCAGCAGGCAGTTTTCGTTGATGGTCTGCACAATCATCTGACCATGCTTTATGTAGGTTCGGCTGATAAACTGGGAATACTGAAGATTAACGCCGTCCTGCTCGTAGTTGTTGGCATTTGTCAGTTCGGCAAAGCCCACCGCAGAGAGGTTCCTTTTTTCTCCGCTTTTGTTTTCCACATGAACCCGCCAGACTTCATAGGTCTGCCCAATCGGTACATAGTACAGCACTTCGGCCCGAATGCCGGAATATTCCGAAGAAATCACAGAATATCCCGTGCCGTGGCGGCACTCGCTGTGGAACTGTGAAAGAGGCTTTGCAACCGGCTGCCAGGAAACCGACCAGTAGTCCCCGCTGCTGCGGTCGCGCAGGTAGACATAACGTCCGGGCTTGTCGTCCGCATTGAAGCGGTAGCGCAGAATTCGTCCATTTGCCCCGGATTTCACGAAGCTGTATCCGCCGGCGTTGTTCGACAGAATCGCTCCGTATGCGGGTGAGCCGAGGTAGTTTGCCCATGGCGCGGGAGTATCCGGCCGGGTAATGACATATTCGCGGTTCAGGTCGTCAAAATAACCATACTGCATAGGCATCCTCCACTTTTTATTTTCTCTATCATTAACGAAAAGATTTTCGCGATGATTCTATTTTAGCAATATATAAAATTTCGATTCTGGAATCTTTTGTACAAAATCTCTTTTATTTTTTTGCGGTTATCTGCTTTCATGTCGGTGCTCATTGGGTTATAATAAAAAAGAAATAAATAGCAGATTTTGAACGAAAGAGGCGGAATCCCAATGACCAATTATACCGTTTCCCTTTCCAAAGTGATTAAAGAACTCTCTCTTGATGTCATCAGTATGCCTGGGAATCCGGACGAGATTTTAATCTCCTCTACCGATGTGAACCGTCCTGGCCTTGAACTGAACGGTTTCTATGATTATTACGATCCAAAGCGGATTGTAATATTCGGTAAAGCGGAAACGGCGTTCCTCAATTCCATCAGCTCAGAAAGGCGCTCGAAGGTGCTCAATGAGCTTTTTTCCAAGAAGCCGCCGGCGGCAATTATCGCACGCGGCCTGAAACCTGTGCCGGAACTTGTGGAGGCGTCGAAAAACAACGGTGTTCCGCTTCTGTCCACGGCTGAAACCACTTCAAGCCTTGTGGCACGCCTCGTTTCCTACATGAACGTGGAAATGGCTCCCCGCATCACCCGTCACGGTGTACTGGTGGAGGTATACGGCGAAGGAATTCTCCTTGTGGGCGACAGCGGCGTCGGCAAAAGTGAAACAGCCATTGAGCTTATCAAGCGCGGCCACCGCCTCATTGCGGACGATGCCGTTGTGATTAAGAGGGTTTCGGCCATTTCGCTAGTAGGCGAGGCACCCGATAACATCAAGCATTTTATTGAGCTGCGCGGCATAGGGATTATCAATGCCCGCCGTATTTTCGGTATGGGCGCCGTCAAGCTGACGGAAAAAATTGATATGGTCATTAATCTTGAGATCTGGAATGACCAGAAAACCTATGACCGTATGGGTTTGGATAACGAGTATACCGAGATTCTCGGCATCAAGGTGCCGGTTTTGACAATTCCGGTCAAACCGGGCCGTAACCTCGCTGTCATCATTGAAGTTGCCGCCATGAATAATCGCCAGAAGAAGATGGGCTACAATGCGGCTCAGGAACTGATGAAAAACCTCGGTTTCAATGCGGAAGATATGCCGCAGACCGAGACAAAATTGCAACTGGACTTCTAACGAACGAAGGGAAAGCTGGAACAAAAAGATGAGACTTATCGCTGATACCCATACCCATACCATTGCTTCCACACATGCATACAGCACAGTTCAGGAAAATATCCATGCGGCAGCGCAGAAAGGCCTTTATGCCATCGCGATTACCGACCACGGCGTTCTGATGCCGGGAGCGCCCGGACCGTGGTATTTTACCTGCTTGAGAGGACTTCCGAGATATGTGGAAGGCGTTCTTGTCCTCCGCGGGGAGGAAACAAACATCATTGATGCGGAAGGCCATACCGACCTTCTCCCGGGCGACTTAAATTCGCTGGACTGGGTGGTTGCCTCCATTCATCCGCCGGTGTTCGGGCAGTATACCATTTGCGAAGACGGAACCTTCCGGAAGACTCCGTCCTCAAAACCTGCTTCCATCGAAGAAGTCACGAACGCATGGCTGAATATTGCGAAAAATCCTCACATTAACGTCATCGGCCACAGCGGAACTCAGGAGTATGTCTATGATTATGAAGCGGTCGTAAAGGAGTTCGCCAGAAACGGCAAGCTGGTGGAACTCAATGAAGCCACGTTTTCCGGCAGGAAAAGCTCTGTGCCGAACTGCAAAAAAATCATGGAACTCTGCAAGAAACACAGTGTTCCGATTATTGTGGACAGCGATGCACATTTTTCCACTTACATCGGCGAATTCCCAAACAGCCTGAGGCTGCTTGAGGAACTTGAATTTCCGGAGGAGCTTGTCGTCAATTCCAGTGCGGAGCGCTTTGAAGCCTACCTTAGAGAGTACACAAGCGTTTTCCGCGGCAAATAAACGGAGGGTCACATGAACGAAATAGAGAAGCTTGCGGAGTACGCCCGTTCACTTGGATGCGAGGCTGTCTTTAACGAACCGATGAGCCAGCACACCACATTCCGTATTGGCGGGCCTGCAGACCTGTTCCTTACCGTTGAAAATTTGCAGGCGCTGCAAAAGATATGCGCGCGTGCATTTGAAACAGGTGTGCGAGTGACCCCGCTCGGTAACGGTTCCAATCTGCTTGTGTCAGACCGCGGAATCCGCGGCGCCGTGATTCTGCTCAGCGGAGATTTCAAAAAAATATCCATGTGCGGCGAAACGTCCATTGTGTGCGGCGCAGGTGCATCCCTCGCGGCGCTTTGCGCCTTTGCGAGGGATCAGTCACTCACCGGAATGGAGTTCGCATGGGGAATTCCGGGTTCGGCGGGCGGCGCTGCCTATATGAATGCGGGTGCCTATGAACACTGTATGTCGGAGGTTATCACCTCCTGTTCGCATGTGACGCAGGACGGAACCTGCGGAACCATTTCCGGCAGCGACCTGCATTACGGATACCGCCACAGCGCATATTCCGAAAACGGATATATCATCACTTCGCTTCAGGTGCAACTGAAGCACGGCGACCGGGAAGCTATCACGGCGAGAATGGACGACCTTTTTAATCGCCGCAAAAGTAAGCAGCCGCTGGAACTTCCGAGTGCGGGAAGCGTCTTCAAGCGCCCTGCGGGACACTATGCAGGCACCCTCATTGAGCAGTGTGGCCTAAAAGGAAAACGCATCGGCGGGGCAGCTGTCAGCGAGAAGCACGCAGGCTTTATTGTGAACCTTGGCGGCGCAACCTGCGATGATGTGAAAAAACTGATTTCCTTGATTCAGGAAACCGTTCTGCGTGAGACAGGCGTAGAACTGGAATGTGAAATTAGAACTGCAGAATAGGGCTGCAGGAACGGATGAAGGAGAGACTATGGATTTTATCATTGTAACGGGACTTTCAGGAGCTGGGAAAACACGCGCAATCAACGCATTGGAGGACATCGGCTTTTTCTGTGCCGACAACATTCCGCCGCAGCTGATTCAGACATTTTATGAAATGGCGCAGCAGTCGCACGGTTCGCTGTCGCACGTTGCAGTCGTGACCGATATCCGCGGCGGCGATATGTTCTCCAAGCTGCTCTCTACGCTTGACCAGATGGACGCAGAGCGCAAAGTTTATAAAATCCTGTTTCTCGATGCCAGCGATTACGTCCTCATCAACCGGTTTAAAGAAACAAGGCGCAAACATCCGCTTGCAGAAAACTGCCTCGGATCGCTGGAACAGGCCGTCAAGCTGGAACGGGATGTACTTCGCCCCGTCAAGGAACGTGCGGATTACATCATTGATACTTCCTATCTTTCACCCGCTCAACTCAAAGAACGCATTTCGAGCTTGTTCCTCGGCGATGCTTCCGATGCCATGAAGATTCATTGCCTTTCGTTCGGCTTCAAATTCGGAATGCCTACGGAGGCCGACCTCGTGTTCGACGTAAGGTGTCTGCCGAACCCGTTCTATGTGGAGAACCTCAAACACCTGACAGGCCTCGACAAGCCGGTTCAGGACTATGTCCTGGGCTCCGAAGAAACAAAGGGCTTTGTTTCTCGTTTGTTCAGCCTCATTGACTACATGATTCCGCTCTACTGCAACGAAGGAAAAAGCCAGCTCGTGATTGCCATTGGCTGCACCGGAGGGCACCACCGTTCCGTTACGCTTGCACAGGTGCTGTATGAACACCTGATTGAGCAGAATCTGCGCGTGAGTGTCAACCACAGAGATATTCAAAGAAAGTAGCGGAGGTCCCAAATGTCGTTTGCGTCGGATACCAAAAACGAACTGTGCAGGATTGAGCCGCAGCGTTGCTGTCGAAAGGCGGAATGCTACGGCCTGCTTTTGTTCGGGCACAGCTTTTCCTTGCAGGGAGTGTCTCTGACGACGGAGAACCTTGCTACTGCGCGCCGCGCGGCTCAGTTCGCGGCTGAGGTAGCGGGAGCCGTTATGGATGTTTCAGCCCCGCAGGCACGCAAGAAGGATGCCGTGGTCTGCACGGTTTCCGCAGTCGGAGAGGAGGAAGCAAGGAAAGTCCTCGCCTGCTTTGGCCACACCGGCCACGAGATAAATTTGCATATTGGCTTTGCCAACATGGAAAACGACTGCTGCCAGGCAGCTTTTTTGCGCGGCGCGTTCCTTTCCTGCGGAACCGTAACGTCACCGGAACGTGAATATCGTCTGGAATTTGCTGTGCCGTACATGAACCTTGCAAACGACCTTGCCGGATGTATCCGCGACATTTTGGAACTTGACCTTGTTCCCCGCGTCTCGCGCAGAAAGGGCGCATTTGTTGTCTACATCAAGGGTGGTTCGCGGGTAGCGGACTTTTTGACGTTCCTCGGTGCACCGAACGCCGCAATGGAATTGATGCAGGTGCAGATGCTCAAAAACCTGCGCAACAACGTGAACCGCCAGACGAATTTTGAAACGGCGAATCTGGAAAAAACGGCATCCGCCGCGGCGCAGGAAGTGCTGGCAATCGAGAAGATTCAAAAACACGGAATGCTTGATGACCTGCCGGAAGACCTTCGGGAGCTTGCCGAACTGCGTTTGCAGAATCCGGATATGTCGCTGCGCGAACTCGGCAGTCAGCTTTCCGTTCCGCTGAGTCGTTCCGGTGTTCATCACCGGCTTCAGCGAATCCTCGCTTTTGCCGCAAAGCTTCGGTAGTGTTCCTGACGAGGTTCTGTAGGAGATGCTGGACTTATCTTCTGGTGCTGGGCAAATTCAGCACAAAGAAAAGAAGCGAGATTTTAGATTGAAAGGGTGTGTGCGCCGTTATGTTTGTCCATCTCCATGTGCACAGTGAATACAGCCTGCTTGACGGCGCCTGCCGCATTAAACAGTTGGTAGATACTGCTGCGGAGCGAAATATGCCCGCTGTTGCCATTACCGACCACGGCGTAATGTACGGCGCGATTGATTTTTACAAGGCTGCAAAAGCCCGCGGCATTAAGCCGATTATCGGCTGCGAAGTCTATGTGGCACAGCGCACGCGCTTTGACCGCGTCCATGAACTCGATTCCGAACATCGCCATCTGGTGCTGCTGTGCGAAAATGACACCGGCTACCGGAACTTGATTGCCATGGTGTCGAAATCTTGGACGGAGGGGTTCTATTCCAAGCCGCGCGTCGATTTTGAACTGCTTGAGCAGTACCATGAAGGTCTCATAGCCCTCTCGGCGTGCCTAGCGGGTGAGGTCGCGCGCGACCTCACTGCAGGGGACTATGAAGCCGCAAAGCAGGCTGCCCTTCACTATGACAGCATTTTCGGCAGGGGCAATTTCTACCTTGAGCTGCAGGACCACGGCCTACGGGAACAGAAAGCAATCAACCCCTCCATCATCCGCATCGCGCGCGAAACGGGAATTCCGCTTGTGGTCACGAATGACTGCCACTATATCAACCCCGAAGACAGCGAAATGCACCGCATTCTGCTTTGCATCCAGACGAACCATACTATCGAAGACAAAGACGGCATGGAGTTCGGCAGCGACCAGTTTTACTTCAAGACGGAAGAAGAGATGCGCGCCCTGTTCCCGCAGCTGCCGGAGGCCGCTGACAACACAGTGAAAATTGCCGAGCGCTGCAATGTGGAGTTTGAATTCGGCAAAACCAAGCTGCCTCGTTTCGATACGCCTACGGGCGAAGACAATGTCGCCTATTTTCGCCGCCTTTGCATGGAAGGCCTCATCCGCCGCTACGGAGAAAATCCAGACCAGTCGATTCGCGACAGGCTAAATTACGAGCTTGAAACGATTGAGAAGATGGGGTACGTCAACTACTACCTCATCGTGCACGATTTTGTCCGCCACGCCAAAGAAGTCGGTATTCCTGTCGGCCCCGGCCGCGGCTCGGGCGCTGGCAGCCTTGCGGCTTACTGCATTGGAATCACGGGCATAGACCCGATTCGCTACAATCTGCTGTTTGAACGCTTCCTGAATCCGGAGCGCGTCAGTATGCCGGATTTCGATATCGACTTTGCGGATGACCGCCGCCCGGAAATGATTGATTATGTGGTGAACAAATACGGCAGCGACCATGTGGCGCAGATTGTCACATTCGGCACCATGGCGGCAAGGGGCTCCATCCGCGACGTCGGCAGGGCGATGGCCATGTCGTACGCGGCGGTGGATGAAATTGCCAAGCTGATTCCCTCGGAGCTAAATATCACGCTTGATAAAGCTTTGGAGGCCTCCGGGGAGCTCAAACAGCGTTACGACTCCGACCCGCAGGTGAAAAAACTGATTGACATGGCGCGTCGGCTCGAGGGCATGCCGCGCAACGCCTCGACCCACGCCGCCGGTGTGGTTATCACCGATAGGCCTGTTTCGGAATATGTTCCGCTTGCCAAGAACGGCGATTCCGTTGTAACGCAGTACACCATGACGGCTTTGGACGAGCTTGGCCTGCTGAAAATGGACTTCCTCGGCCTGCGCAACCTTTCGGTTATCCGCAGGGCGCAGGATATGATTGAGAAACGGGAACCGGGCTTCCGCATTGAGAATATCCCGATGGACGACCATGAAGTCTTTGAGATGCTTGCTGCCGGAACGACGGACGGCGTGTTCCAGTTTGAATCCGGCGGAATGCGCAACGTGATGGTGCAGCTTCACCCGGAAAGCATTGAAGACCTCATTGCCGTTATTTCGCTTTACCGCCCCGGCCCGATGGAATCCATTCCGCGCTACCTCGAAAACCGCCATCATCCGGACAAAATCACATATCGCCATCCTCTCCTGAAGGATATTCTGAGCGTTACAAACGGCTGCATCGTCTATCAGGAGCAAGTGATGCAGATTTTCCGCACGCTCGCCGGTTATTCGCTCGGCCGTGCCGATATCGTGCGCCGCGCTATGAGCAAGAAGAAAAAAGATGTTATGGCGCGTGAAAAGGAGATTTTCATCCACGGTCTGACGGATGAGAACGGAAATGTCATCGTTGAAGGCTGTGTGCGCCGCGGCGTTGACGAAGCGACCGCCGAAGCCATTTACGGTGAAATGGCAAGTTTCGCTTCGTATGCGTTCAATAAGTCCCACGCTGCGGCTTACGCCGTTGTCAGTTACCAGACGGCGTACCTCAAGTGCCATTATCCGCGCGAATATATGGCTTCGCTGCTCACAAGCGTGCTGGATAATACCAATAAGCTTTCCACTTATATTGCCGAATGCCTGCGGCTGGGTATTCGCGTTCTTCCTCCCCATGTCAACGAGAGCGAGAGCGGCTTCACTGTCGCCGGAAAAGATATCCGCTTCGGGTTGCTCGCCATTCGCAATCTCGGCAGGGGCTTTATCGACCAGCTTGTGGCAGAGCGCAAGAAGAACGGACCATATACTTCTTTCTACGATTTTTGCAAGAGGATGTTTGATGGGCTGAACCGCCGCACACTGGAGAACCTTGTCAAGAGCGGAGCGCTGGACAATCTCGGGTTGAACCGCCGCCAGATGCTCACATCGGCAGAGTCCGTGCTCGACACCCTCGCCGAGAATAAAAAGCATAATGTAGAGGGACAAATCGGCTTTTTTGATGCGGCCCAAACGAACGGACAGGATGAATTCAAGGTTCCGCCCATGCCGGAACTCAGCATGAACGACCAGCTCGAAATGGAAAAAGAAGCAACCGGCATGTATCTTTCCGGCCATCCGATGGCGGCGTATGCCGGCAGGTATGCGGAGCTTCAGGCGGTGCGCATCGGCGATATTCTCGAGGAAGCAAAGGAAGGCAGCGGCAGCCTGCGCGACGGAGCTACCGTGAATGTGCTCGGAATCATCACCAAAGTCCAGCTCAAGGTGACGAAGAGCAACAGCACCATGGCCTTTGTTACGCTGGAAGACCTCTACGGCTCGATTCGTGTGCTCGTTTTCCCGAAATCGCTCACGGAATACGCCGGATTGATTGCCGAAGGCAAAATCCTGAAAGTGTCCGGGCGCATCAGTGTGCGGGACGAGAATGAGGTGGAACTCATCTGCCAGACCGTGCAGGAAATTCCGGCAGCGGGGCAGAGCGGTGCTGCGGCGCAGGAAAGCGCTCATCCGAACAGACGCCCGGGGCTTTATCTGAAAGTGCGCAGCAAGGACGACCCGGGTTACCGCAAGGCGATGCAGTATATCGCGATCTTTGACGGAGCAACTCCTCTGTATATCTATTTTTCGGAATCGAAAAAACTGATGGCGGCACCTCTCTCCATGCGCGTCAGCGTCAATGATGTCCTTCTGCGGGAGCTTCGGAAGGTCTTGGGCGAGAAAAATGTTGCCTTTGTAGAGAACATGCAACAAAAGTCCATATAGTAGATAGAATAATCCATATTTTCGCGTTGCTTGAGTTTTGCCTTATCGCTTATAATAAAAATGTAGGTTTCAATCATACCGCATTACAGCCGTACTTTTGGATGCGACAAATTGTGGTATGCTTCGGAACAGTTCGACAGGGATAATGCAAACAATAGGAGGAATCAGCATGGCGCTAAAATCCATTGCCGTTTTGACCAGCGGCGGCGACGCTCCCGGCATGAATGCTGCTGTGCGCGCAGTTGTCAGAACAGGCATTTCTTACGGAATGCGAGTGGTAGGAGTCTTAAGAGGTTACAACGGCCTGCTGAACGGTGACGTTATGGAAATGAATCTCCGTTCGGTTTCCGATATCATTCACCGCGGCGGAACGATTCTCTATACGGCACGCAGCCCCGAATTCAATACACCGGAAGGTGTGCAGAAGGCGGCGGATAACTGCCGCAAAATGGGCATTGACGGTGTCGTTGTCATCGGCGGCGACGGTTCGTTCCGCGGAGCACGCGACCTGACAAATGCAGGCATTCCTTGCATCGGAATTCCGGGTACCATCGACAACGACATTGCGTCGAGCGAATACACCATCGGTTTTGACACGGCCATGAATACCGCCGTTGAGATGGTAGACCGTTTGCGCGATACCATGGAGTCCCACGACCGCTGCAGTGTCGTGGAAGTTATGGGCCGCAGGTGCGGCGACCTCGCTTTGCAAACCGGTATTGCGGTTGGTGCAACGAGCATCCTTGTGCCGGAAATTCCGTACGATTTCCAGAGAGATATTATCGACCGCATGACTTTCACCCAGAAAACCGGCAAAAAGCACTTCATCATCATTGTTGCCGAGGGTGTCGGCGGCGTTGACAAGCTGGCAAAGGATATTGAACAGGCTACGGGCATTGAGACGAGAGCAACGGTTCTCGGCCATGTGCAGCGCGGCGGCTCGCCGACTCTTCGCGACCGTGTCGTCGGAAGCCAGATGGGTGCGATAGCCGCAAAGAAACTGTATGAAGGTTACAGCAACCGTGTTATTGTCATGCGCGGCGGCCGCATTGTTGACCTCGATATCACCGAGGCACTGAACATGAAGCGCGTATTTGACAAGGAACTGTATGATATCGCTTTGCGTATTTCCATCTGACTGAAATTTTTGCAGCAGCTTGATGTTTTTTCTTCGGCATCAGCTAAATGAAAAAATCCCGCTGAAAAGAATTTTCAGCGGGATTTCTTTTTGGTGGGCCATCAGGGACTCGAACCCCGGACCGACCGGTTATGAGCCGGCTGCTCTAACCAACTGAGCTAATGGCCCATGCGTCAAGACAACGCTAACAGTATAGCACAGGCACAAAAAAAGTTCAATCCGTAACGATAGATTCTTTAAATCGACATTTACTTTTCTTTCTGGAAATGTTATATTTACAGTGAAAATATTTTCCAAATGCATCGAGATTGGGGGGAGCTGGATGAACAAAGTTGTTCATAATGTCATGGAGGAATACGTCCAGCAGACACTAAATGAGGTGTGGGACAGCCTCGACTGCTGTAAGTGCGACCAGTGCAAAACGGATATTATGTCTCTGGCACTCAATCAGCTGAAACCGCATTATGTCAGCACGGAGCTTGGAAAAGCGTTCGTAAAAGTAAACACCATGTCCAGCCAGTTTGAAATTGATATTCTGACTGCCATTTACGAGGCAGCGAAAATCGTAAAAGAGAATCCCCGCCACGGAAAGAAACAAGCAAAATAGTTCTTGGGTTTGTACCGGCTGCACAGTTCCATAGGCACTCACTTCTGGGTGCCCGTTTTTTATACCAATCGGTTCCGGCAACAGCGAAACAAATTGCCTCATAGGATAAAGTATCAACGAAATTACAAGGAGGATATTTATGATTATTACAACAACCCCATCCGTGGAAGGCAAACACATTACGAGATATTACGGCATTGTCTGCGGTGAGGTCGTCGCGGGTGTCGACTTTGTGCGCGATTTAGCAGCCGGTATCAGCAACTTTTTTGGAGGCCGCTCCGGCTCCTATGAAGATGAACTGATTCGGGCGCGTGATGAAGCCATCAACGAAATGGGCAGGCGCGCGGATGCGATGGGGGCCAATGCGATTGTCGGCGTAAAGCTCGACTACGAGGTTCTCGGCGCAAACAACGGCATGCTCATGGTTTCCGCTTCCGGAACCGCAGTGCACATCGAGTAACCAGCGGAGCAAAAATTCCTTACAACCGAATGAAATGACACAAATCCCCCGATACTATCCATGGACAGAGTTAGGGGGATTTTGTGATGAAGAAAATTTTTCTGCATGCTGTCGCTTATGTGCTGCTGATTGTCGGCGGCATTTTCGTGTGTACCTTTTTGCTTTCCACCGCTTACGATGCAGGAGTGCGTTCGGCGCAGCTCGCCGCGTTGTCTTCTACAGCGGCTCAAAAGACCTCTGTATCGCAGGCAGCGTCCCAGACCGATGCGACGTCAGGGGCGGATTCATCAACGCAAATATCGTCTGCCGTAGCGACGGTAACACAGAATCCACAGAATCGCTGCCTTGTTCTGGTTGGGCCGGGCAATCCGTTCCCATCGTGGTATCAGCCCGAACTGACGGAGATTTTTGGAATCAAGGTTGACAAGGCGGTAGTCCAGCCGTTTACCGAAATGCGGACCGATGCCTCAAAAGACGGCATCGCTCTCTGGATTTCCTCAGGCTACCGGAGCGATTCGGAGCAGAGCACCCTCTTTCAGCGCGAGGTGGAGCAGTACGCGAAAACGTCACCCACCTATTCGGAAGCAGTCGCCGCCGCCGAACATTCCGTCGCAAAACCCGGTTTCAGCGAGCATGCCACGGGGTTAGCGATTGACCTCAACGGGGTCGAAGATGATTTCGACAGAACGCCGGCATTCCGCTGGCTGCAAAAGCATGCACACGAATACGGTTTCATTCTTCGCTACCCCAAGGATAAAGAGAATGTTACCAACATCAAGTACGAGCCGTGGCATTACCGCTATGTCGGAACAGAGGCCGCAGCGGCCATGAAAAAGTCCGGCCAGTGTTTAGAGGAGTATATCGCCGGAAAAACAAGTACCTCTCGTTGATTCTGCGGTGTATCTTTGCTATAATTAACAATACGGCGTTTGCCGCAATTTATTGGGGAAATGTCAGGAGGAAAATTCATGCCGGAGAAAGTTCGGACAAGGTTCGCCCCGAGTCCGACGGGCTTCATGCACGTCGGCAACCTGCGGACGGCACTTTTTGAATACCTGATCGCAAAATCAAACGGGGGAGACTTTGTACTCCGCATTGAGGATACCGACCGGGAACGTTATGTTGAGGGCGCTGTGAACGTTATCTACCACACACTCGAACAGGTCGGCATAAAGCACGATGAAGGGCCGGATATCGGCGGCGAGTACGGCCCCTATGTGCAGAGCGAGCGCAAAGAGATTTACAAAAAATACGCGGAGCAGCTCGTGAAGGAAGGCAAAGCCTACTACTGCTTCTGCTCCAAGGAGCGGCTTGACGCGCTGCATGAGAACAAGGGCGAAAACGGCGGAGGCTATGACCGCCACTGCCGCAATCTGCCGAAAGAAGAAGTGGAACGCCTTTTGGCTGCCGGAACGCCGTATGTCATCCGCCAGAAGATGCCCACAGAAGGCTCCACCACCTTCAACGATGTGGTCTACGGGCCAATTACCATCGAAAACAAGGAACTGGAAGACCAAATCCTGCTGAAGTCTGACGGATTCCCAACCTATAACTTCGCGAACGTCATTGACGACCATTTGATGAAAATTACGCATGTGGTGCGCGGGTGCGAATATCTGACCTCCACGCCGAAATATAACCTGCTTTATGAAGCCTTCGGGTGGGAGGTGCCGACTTACATCCACCTTCCGCTGATTATGGGCAAAAATGCGGACGGTTCCGTTTCCAAGCTGTCCAAGCGCCACGGCTCAACCGGATTTGAGGATCTCGTAAAAGAAGGATACCTGCCGGAAGTGATTGTGAACTACATAGCGCTTCTAGGCTGGTGCCCGAAAGACAATCGCGAGATTTTCACGCTGGATGAGCTGATTCAGAATTTCTCGATTGATGGAATCAGCAAATCGCCGGCCGTGTTTGACTATGAAAAACTCCAGTGGCTCAACGGAGAATATCTGCGTGCCATGACGCCGGAGGAGTTTACCCGCCGTGCGATGCCGTATTACAAAGAAGTTTTCCCAAAGGACGAGCGCCCGTGGGATGTGCTGACGATGATTCTGCAGCCCCGTGTCACTCGGCTGACGGACATCCCCGAAATGCTCGGCTTTTTCCGGGAACTTCCGGATTACCCCGTAGAACTGTTCGTCAACAAAAAGAGCAAAACGACGCTCGAGAATTCGGCAGATATGCTGAAAGCTGCCATTCCGGTGCTCCAGAATCTGCCTGAGTGGACGCTGAATGCGATTCATGACTCCATGATGGATCTTGTGCCCAAGCTCGGGGTTAAGAACGGTACCCTCCTGTGGCCTGTGCGCATCGCTGCGTCAGGGCAGCTGGTAACCCCGGGCGGGGCGTTTGAAATCCTCTGCATCCTCGGTAGGGAAGAATCCCTCAGACGGTTGAATCTCGGACTGAAAAAATTAGGTGCATAAGGAGTCTGCAAGATGAGCGAAGAAATCGTAACAAACGGAGCGGAAGAAAGCTCCGGCAACTTTATCCATACCCTGATTGAAAAGGACATTGCACCCGGCGGAAGATTTGAGGGAAAACGAGTGCACACGCGTTTTCCTCCGGAACCGAACGGATATCTGCACATCGGTCACGCCAAAGCGATTTGCATTGATTTCGGCACAGCGGAAAAGTACGGCGGTTTGTGTAATCTTCGCATGGACGACACAAACCCCACCAAGGAAGACGAGGAGTATGTCGAAGCCATCAAGGAAGATATCAAGTGGCTCGGTTTCGACTGGGAAGACCGCTTTTACTATGCTTCCGATTACTTCCCGAAGATGTACGAACTTGCGGTGGACCTCATCAAACGCGGCCTTGCCTATGTGTGCGAACTTACACCGGAGCAGATGCGCGAATACCGCGGTGATTTGACGCACCCGGCCATCAGCCCATACCGTGATCGTCCGATTGAAGAAAGCCTTGACCTTTTCCGCCGCATGAGAGATGGGGAGTTTGAAGACGGAAAAATGACGCTGCGGGCGAAAATCGACCTCGCGTCAGGCAACTTCAATCTGCGCGACCCGGTCATCTACCGCATCAATCATCAGCCGCACCACCGCACAGGAACAACGTGGTGCATTTACCCGATGTACGACTTTGCGCACCCGATTGAAGACGCCCTGGAAGGCGTGACACATTCGCTCTGTTCTCTGGAATTTGAGGATCATCGCCCGCTTTACGATTGGGTGATTGAACATGTCAATCTGCCTTCCAAACCGCGTCAGATTGAATTTGCACGCCTCAACATCAACAACACCGTCATGAGTAAGCGCAAGCTGCGCAGACTTGTGGAGGAAGGTTATGTTTCCGGCTGGGACGATCCGCGTATGCCGACCCTTTGCGGCCTTCGCCGCCGCGGATATACGCCGGCATCCATTCGCAATTTCTGCGAACGCATCGGTGTGGCCAAGGTCAACAGCACGGTTGACTACGCATTTTTGGAGCATTGCCTGAGGGAAGACCTCAATGAAAACGCCCGCCGCGCAATGGCCGTGCTGGACCCAATCCGTCTTGTCATCACCAATTACCCCCAAGGGAAAACGGAGACCTTTGAGCTGGAAAACAACCCGCAGAAGCCTGAGGCCGGCACGCGTAGCGTTACGTTCTCCCGCGAACTGTGGATTGAACGCGAGGATTTCATGGAAGTCCCCGAGAAGAAATACTTCCGTCTGTTCCCCGGCAACGAGGTTCGCCTGAAAGCGGCGTACGTCGTCAAGTGCACCGGCTGTGAAAAAGACGCCGACGGCAATGTTACAACCGTCTACGCCGAATATGACCCCGCAACTAGCGGCGGCAATACGCCCGACGGCCGCAAGGTGAAAAGCACGATTCACTGGCTCGATGTCAAAACGGCAATTGACGCAGAAGTACGCCTCTACGATAGGCTCTTTACCGTTCCGAACCCGGAAGACGGCGATTACATTAATGAACTGAACCCGAATTCCCTAATTGTACGAAAGGGCTGCAAGGTGGAACCTTGGCTTGCCGATGCAAAGAAGAACGAGTCGTTCCAGTTCCTGCGGCATGGTTACTTCTGTGCCGATAACCGCGATTTTACGCATGACCACCCTGTTTTCAACCGTTCAGTCTCCTTGAAAGACAGTTACAAGAAATAAATATCCTGTGTAAAAAATGCCCGGCTCGTCCGGGCTTTTTTACTGCACTGGATTACAATATATAGGATTTAATATTGACAAATGATACTATATGCTGTATACTTGGTGCAGCTGAAAGGAGAATGAACCATGGTAGGAACAATTGTGGAAAAAGATAAGATTACAGTCGAAGGCGGGGAGGCCTCCGAGAAGGAACTGGAAGCATATCTCAATCATATTGCTGAGCAGTACCCGAACCGCAAGCTCAAATATCTGAATGTGAAACTGGATGGCGAGTATGCCGATTTGAGTTACGAGTTTGAGCCGGTTCCGTTTGAAAGGGTCCGCCGCATTACTGGTTATTTGGTAGGAACCATGGACCGCTGGAACAACGCGAAACGCGCCGAAGAGCGTGACCGCGTCCATCATAGCGTTTCCTGCTGCTAACTTCCTGACAACAAAAGTGCAGGCATCCATTTTGGGTGCCTGCACTTTTTTCGCAGTCATTTAGCGGAAATCAGTAGAAATCGGTCGAAATGGTTGGTACATTAGCAGGAATATTTTTCTTTGCAGGAGCAATATGGCGCACAGAATTTTGTTCGCTTTAGGGAATGACTTCATCCGGCCGGAAGCACAGGCCGTCTAAAGTAACACAGATGCCCTCTTTTGTGGTGACCGTGTCGAAATTGTATGAGGTCACATGGAAACCGGAACGTGTCATCAGGTCAATCAGCCGCGTCCTGTCTTTGCCGAGGCTGCCGAGGTAGACGCAGCCAATGCCTTGTCTCAGCGCGTCGTAAATGTCTTCCCGAAATCCGGGGTATTCATTGTAGAGCAGCCGGTAAGCACGGTAGGCTTTTACGGCTTCAAAGAGGAAATCGCGTGTTACGGTGCGAAGTGTGTAACTCTTTTTTTGTGTGGTCAGAACGGCATCCAGACTGCTGTAAGTACAGTATTCTAGAAAATACTTTCCTTGATATTTCGTAACGGAAACACTGCGCTTTTCCATGCCGCGCCGAAAATAATAGACGACACAAGGGACATAGTCTTTGGACTGGGTGTCGAGCACGTTGTAACCAGGGTCTCCCATGCCGAAGCCTACAATGTGTCGAATGATACCGACGCTTGGGACAAGCATCTTGTCGATGTATTGAGCCATCCATTTCCGCCCCTTTCATTTTGCACCTATTATACCTGTTTCAATTATATATTCCAAAAAATAACATGTAAAGCTATTCTGGAGAATTCATTTGGCGGAATTGACTGTTGTAGAGTTTCGCATAGCTTCCGTTTTTTTGAAGGAGCTCCTCGTGTGTTCCGCTTTCCACAATGCGGCCGTGATCCATGACAAGAATTTTGTCGGCTGTCAATACGGTGGAAAGCCGGTGTGCAATTACAAAGCTTGTTCTTCCTTCGGTCAGGGCGGAGAAGGCTTTCTGAATCTTTACCTCCGTGTAGGTGTCAATGTTGCTTGTCGCTTCGTCAAGAATCAGCATGGGCGGATTTGCCAGCATGACGCGGGCGATGGTCAGCAACTGTTTCTGTCCCTCAGAAATGTTGCCGCCTTCGGCGGAAATCACGGTGTCGTAGCCGTTTTCAAGGCGGCGGATGAACCCGTGGGCACCGGCTTCTTTGGCGGCGCGGATAACTTCCTCGAGGGTCGCATTCGGCTTTGCATAAGCGATGTTCTCCCGGATGGTGCCGTCAAACAGCCATGTGTCCTGCAGAACCATGCCAAACAGGGAACGCAGGTCGTCGCGCTTCATTCTGCGGATATCAACGCCGTCAATGCGAATTTCTCCCGCTTGAACGTCATAGAAGCGCATGAGAAGATTTACCAGTGTCGTTTTGCCGGCCCCCGTATGGCCCACAATGGCAATGCTGCTGCCCGGCGCAACGTCAAGGTCGAAGTGCTCAATCAGCTTTTGGTCGGGCGTGTAGGAGAATGATACATCGCGGAATTCCACATGGCCGCTACAGCTTTCAAGATGCACCGCAGGTTCGGGGTCCGGGATTTCGGGTTTCAGGTCGAGGATGCGGAAAACGCGCTGTGCCGATGCTGCGGCAGACTGCATCTGCGCAAGCACGTTGGTAATGTCGTTGAACGGCTTTGCAAAAAGCACGGCGTAAATCAGAAAACTCGAAATGCCGCCAGCGGTCAGTTCGCCGCGGATAGCGGCAAGACTGCCGAAAACGCCTACAACCGTGTAAGCAATGTTGTTGACCACACGGGTGGATGGATTGGAGAGCGAAGAAATAAACTGGGACTTCACGCCGGTTTCATACAGCCTTGCATTAATCTCGCGGAATTTTTCCATCGCGCGCGGCTCATAGCGGAAGGCCTTAACAACTTTGTGCCCTTCGATGATTTCCTCCGCATAGCCGTTCAGTTCGCCGAGGCAGGACGCCTGCTCCTTGAACATCTTCTGGGAATGTGTGGTGATAAACCGCGCGGTAAAGAAGGAGGCGGGGGCGGAAAGAATGACAATCAAAGTCATCCACGGGTTCAGAGTGAGCATGAATACAATGGCGCCCAAGATGGTGAACACGCCCTGCAGAAGTGCCATAAAGCCCTGCAGAAGGCCGTCTGCGATGATGTCAACGTCGTTGATGAAGCGGCTCACCGTATCGCCGCGTGCGTTTCGGTCGTAGAATTCGAGCGGAAGGGTATTCAGCTTGTCAAACAGGGAGCGGCGCAGGCGGTTGACCGTACGGTAGGAGATTTTGTTCGTCAGGTAGTTGAGAAGCCATAGAAAGAAGTTCGAGCTGAAGTAAACAAGCAGAAGGAGCAGAAGCACGTGCGTCACCGATTCCAAACGGCTGCCTTCGGCATTTACCATGTCGTCGATTGCCCGCCCGACCAGCAACGGGGCGAACAGCGCGCACACCGAGCTGACGAGTGCGCTGAATGCGGCAAGAAGCAGGGAGGCTTTGTACTGACTGACGTATTGGAATAATCGCAAAAAAGTCTTTTTCATTTCATCGCCTCCTCGTCCGTCATCTGGGATAGGCAGATTTCGCGGTATGTCTCGCAGTTCTGCATCAGCTCGCGGTGCGTGCCGATGCCTACGATTTCTCCGTCATCAAAAACGAGAATCCGGTCTGCATCTCGGACGATGCCGATGCGCTGCGACACAAGAAGAACCGTTTGCGTCCTGCTGTTTTCCCGAATAGCCCTGCGTAAGTTTGCGTCGGTGAGAAAATCAAGCGCACTGGAGGCGTCGTCCAGAATCAAAATTTCCGGGTCGGAAACAAGCGCACGAGCAATGGTCAGGCGCTGGCGCTGCCCGCCGGAAAAGTTCGCTCCGCCGCGCTCTACTTTGGAGTCATAGCCCTCCGGCAGTTTTTCAATAAATTCCGAGGCCTGCGCGATTCTTGCCGCCTTCTCTACGGCTTCGCGGCTGGCGTTTGGGTACCCCCAGCTGATGTTTTCGGCCACGGTTCCGGTAAAGAGAAGCGCATGCTGCGGCACCATGCCGATTTTTGCGCGCAGCTTTTCAAGCGGATACTGTTCCACCGGCACTCCGTTGACAAGAACGGTTCCCGAGGTTACGTCGTAAAAGCGAGGAATCAGGCTCACAAAGGTGGATTTCCCCGAGCCTGTCCCTCCGATGATGCCAATGGTTTCGCCGCGCCGAATCGTGAGATTGATATTTTCGAGTGCGTGCTCGCCGGTTTTGTGATACCCGAACGATACATTTCGGAACTCGATTGCCGGCGCGTCGGGATTTTCCGAAGGCTCCACAGCAGGGCTTTGCATATCCGGCAGTGTGTCCAAAATTTCGTTGATGCGTGCGGCGGAGGCCATGGATTTCGTAATGATAAGAATTAGGTTGGAGACAACGAGCAGCGCCAGAAGGATCTGGTTCGCGTAGTTGATGAACGCAATGATCTGCCCCTGCGAAAGATTGCCGAACTGAATCCGGATATTTCCCTGCCAAAGGAGCACAATAATCACGAGATTGACTGCCATCGAAGTCATCGGGTTGAACAGAGATGAAATTCGGGCAATGGCGAGGCCGTTTTCCGTCAGGTCGTCATTCGATGCACGGAAGCGGCCCGTCTGCTGCTCGGTTTTGGAAAACGCCCGAATGACGCGGATGCCGGAGAGAGTTTCCCGAAGAACAGAGCCGAGCGAATCGAGCTTTTTCTGGTAGCTGCGGTACAGCGGCGCGGTCTTGGAGGTAATAAACCAGATAATTGCCGCCAACACCGGCGTGGCAGCAAGCAGAATCAGCGCAAGGTGCCAGTCCAGAAAAAACGCCATGATGATGGAGCCGATGCAGATAAACGGCGCGCGAATCATCAGGCGAATCATCATGGCAACGAACACCTGAAGCTGGTTGATATCGTTTGTGATGCGGTTTGTGAGCGTCGGTGCGCCGAATTTATCGGACTGCTTGAACGAATAGGAGAGAATCCGTTCAAACACGGCGTTGCGCAGGTCGGTTCCGAAGCCCTGGGAAGCGTGCGCCGCAAGGTATTGGCAGACGAGCGCACAGCCGTACCCGAACACCGCCATCAGAATCATAAGGCCGCCCTTTTGCAGTACATAGTTCGCGTCTTTTTGGTCAACGCCCTCATTGATAATCGTCGCCATAATCGTTGGCAGCAAAAGCTCAAAGCAAGCCTCGAGAAATTTAAAAATTGGTCCGATAATGCACTCTTTTCGGTATTTTTTTAAGTAAACAAGAAGTTTCCCCACAAAATTCACCCCATTATGATACAAAAGCTATTATACCCGCATCCGAGATATATTGGAAATACTAAAATTCATGGTATAATATACGAAAAAAGTATACCTATGAAATGGGGAATACCATGACTCTGAAGCAGTTGCGCTATTTTACAACGGTCGCGGAGGAGCGGCAGATTACCGCAGCAGCGCAGAAATTGCACATTGCACAGCCGCCGCTGAGCCATCAGCTTGCCATACTGGAAAATGAGCTGGGGGTTCTTTTGCTGAAGCGCGGCCCGCACGGTGTGGAACTGACCGATGCCGGTGAGCTGTTCTGCCGCAGGGCAAAACAGATTCTAGACATGGCGGCTTCCGCAGTGCGTGAGGCGGAGAGCTTCGGCAAAGGAATGCACGGGGTGCTTTCCATCGGTGCCGTGTCCTCCTCCGGCGGAACGGTGCCTTGCCCGGAGATGCTGGCTTTCACGAAGGATTACCCAGAAGTGCGTTTTGAAATCCATGAAGGGAATACATACGCAATTATTGAAATGCTGGAAAAGGGAATCATCGACCTTGGCGTGGTGAGAACTCCATTTCAGGCAGAGCGGTTTCACTGTTGCTTCTCGCGGCCCGAACCGATGGCTGCGGTCACTACGCCCGAGCGTTCGCTCGGCGGAGAAAACGGTGTAACGCTGGAGGAACTTTCCCGCCATCCGCTGATTCTTTACCGCAGGTTTGAGGGACTGATTCGCGAGACGTTTGCTTCAAAGGGGCTTCCGCTCAACATCTGCTGTTTGAATGACGATGCCCGTACAACCTACACATGGGCCATGAAGGGCTTTGGAGTGGGAATTCTTCCGCTTTCTGAGCTTACCGTCCTTAACCCGCATGGGCTGATTTGCCGCACCATTCAATGTGAACGTCTCGTGACGCAAATTGCGGTGATTTGGGAAAAAGGGCGCTACTTGTCGCCGCTTGCCCGCCGATTCGTAGACTTGTTCCGCTCCGGTGTTGGAAAACCGGAAAACTGCCCATAAACACAACAAAGGTGTCCGGCTTACGCCGGACACCTTTGTTATACGGGGTAGAAAGTTTAGTGTAGTTCATGATTGACACATAATTTCCTGCATGGCTGCATAACGCAAATCTTCCATAATTTCGGGTAAATTCTCAGGGAAAACGGAGCACCTTCGGAGCATGTATGCAATGTCAAGCGTTTCAGAAAGTTTAGACGAAACAAAACAGTTCGCGCTATTCACGTTGTTTTCGACAATTCGGATACTATAGCCTTTTCTCCGATTTCCAAACACAAAATATTTGACATTCACCCCCGGAATGTCTGCATTGCCAACAAACTTTACCAAAGTTCCGCCTCCTCTTTTCAGTGAAAAATATTCACAAATAGGTGATAAAGTACTTCTATTTTATTCCAATATTTTTGCAAAATCAATAGAAAAATGGGGATTTTTCTTCCAATTTAATGCAAATTTAGAATAACCGCAAAATAATCGGTAAAAAAGAAAAGATTGTTTATATCTTGTGTCTCTCGGAAAAGTTTCGCAAAAAAAAGCCGCGCAAAAGCGCGGCAGAAAGGGAAATTGAAAATTCAGAATTGATATAACAGCATGATGAGAAAAGCACACGCAACACCGAGTCCTGCACCAATCAGTGTGTCGGAAGGGTAGTGGACAAAGAGAAATACCCTTGAGAAGGCGATGCCGAACGCTAGAAAGAACGCGGCAATGGCAAACTGTTTTCCGGCCAAGCAAAGAATGGTGGCTGCTGCAAACGAGGTTGCAGAATGACCGGATGGGCACGAGTATCCGCTCGGGGTATGGATGAGAAGTGTTTTGCCGGGATATGTCACAAACGGGCGGGGGCGCCCGATAATCGGTTTTAGGATTTGGCTGATGAGGTGCGAAAGTGCAAGAGCAAAACAAAGCATCAGCGCTTGCTGGCGTTGATGGGGAAAAACAATAAGGTAAAGTGCAAAACTGAACCAAACCGCGCCGCCGTTTCCCAACCGTGAGAGGAGAGTGAAAATGAAATCCGTGAATCGGTTATGGCAGTGATCCTGCACATAATTCAAAATTGTTACGTCCATACGTCATCCTCCGCAGTCTTTATACCGCTTATTATACCATATTTTATGTCCAATGCGAATATACATAATTAAAAACTGGAGATGATGAACATTGGATTGGCAGAACCTGACCGTAGAGGAATGCGCAAAAAGGCTGAGCACCAGCACGAAGGTCGGGCTGTCCGCCAGACAGGCGGAAAGACGTTTGCGGGAATACGGTGCAAACGAATTGACCCCGCCAAAGAAACAAAACCTCTTTGTCCGCTTCCTGGCGCAGTTCTGCGACTTCATGGTTATCATCCTGCTGGTGGCTGCGGCAATTTCATTCGCTGTTTCTTATTGGCAGCAAGACGGCGATTACATCGATTCCATTATCATTCTTGCGATTGTAACGGTCAATGCGATTATCGGAGTGATTCAGGAAAGCCGCGCGGAACGTGCGATTGAGGCGCTTCGGAAGATGTCCAGCCCCACGGCCCATGTGGTGCGGGACGGAAAAGAAGTCGTCATTGATGCCTCGAAGCTCGTACCCGGCGACTTGGTAGTTCTCAAGGCCGGCGACTTGGTTCCTGCCGATTTGCGGATTACGGAATCGTATGACTTGCAGGTAGAGGAAAGTGCGTTAACGGGGGAAAGCCTGCCCGTGCACAAAGTCGCTGACATCGTTTTGCCGCCCAAAACGCCCATCGGGGATTGCCGTAATCTGCTGTTTTCCGCTACTGCCGTAACGGGAGGCCGCGGCAAAGGAATTGTGACGGAAACCGGCATGCATACGCAGGTGGGTCGGATTGCCGGAATGATAGGCAGTCAGACGCCGCCTCAGACACCGCTCCAGCGAAAACTGGCACAGACGGGAAAATACCTTGGCATCGGCGCACTTGTTATCTGCTTTGCCATCTTTGTTATGGGTTTGATTCAGCATGTTCCCCCGCTTGAAATGTTCCTGATATCCATTAGCCTTGCCGTAGCGGCTATTCCGGAGGGGCTGCCTGCCGTCGTTACCATTACGCTTTCCATCGGCGTCCGACGCATGGCAGCAAAGCGTGCCATTGTGCGGCGTATGCCTGCCGTGGAAACGCTCGGCAGCGCAAGCGTGATTTGCTCCGACAAAACGGGAACGCTCACCATGAACCGCATGACGGTGGCGGAACTTCGCAATGCGGAAGGGGAGCTGGCGCTCGGTTCTCCGGAAGCAAAACGCCTTCTGCGCCTCGCTGCACTTTGCACCGACTGTGAAATTACGCCGAAAGGCAGTATCCGGGGCGACCCAACGGAAACCGCAATCGTAAGAGCGGTCTCCCCGTCGGATTATTTGCACGACCGAAACAAATACCGCCGTGTCATGGAAGTGCCGTTTTCCAGCACACGCAAGCGCATGACGACCATCCACCGTATGGAGGGAGGCGGGTATCTCGCGGTAACAAAAGGAGCGCCGGACCTGCTTTTCCCGCTCTGTGTTTCGGGTGCAGCACCGCGGCAGAATGATATCATGGCGTCGAAAGCCCTGCGTGTTATCGGTGTCGCATACCGCAAGCTGGATACGCTTCCCGCAAAAGCAGAAGATGCGGAACGGGATATGATATTCGCGGGGCTAATCGGCATGGAAGACCCGCCGCGTCCGGAAGCTGCCGCTGCTGTGGAGACCTGCAAAAGGGCCGGCATCCGCCCGGTCATGATTACCGGCGACTATGCGGCAACCGCTGCGGCCATCGCCATGAAGCTCGGCATCGCGAAAAGTACCCGAGAGGTTCTCTCCGGCTCACAGCTTGACCGTATGTCGGATGGAGAGTTGGCACGGAAAATCTATGATTACAGCGTATTTGCGCGCGTATCGCCGGAACATAAGGTTCGTATTGTACGGGCCTACCAGTCACACGGGGAAGTCGTCGCCATGACGGGCGACGGCGTCAACGACGCACCTGCTCTGCGCGCAGCGGATATCGGCTGTGCCATGGGCAAAAGCGGAACCGAAGTCGCAAAATCTGCTGCGGACATGATTCTGACGGACGACAACTTTGCGACAATTGTCGCTGCCGTGCGGGAGGGACGCGGCATCTATGATAATATCCGCAAAACGGTACATTTCCTGCTGAGCTGCAATATCGGCGAAATCTTAGCTGTTTTTGTCAGCTTCCTGCTTCGGCTTCCGCTGCCGCTTGCGGCAATTCAGCTTTTGTGGGTGAACCTCGTCACGGATTCTTTGCCTGCGCTTGCCCTCGGTGTGGAGCCGCTTGACCCCGGCATTATGGACCGCAAACCGGTTCGGCGCGGCGAAAGTATCTTCTCCGGAGGAATGGCGTACAATATCGTCGTCGAAGGCTGCCTCATCGGTGCGCTTTCTTTGCTGGCGTACAGCATCGGCAGAGTCTTTTTCGACGTTGCCCCCGGTTCGCCGATTGTGGGCAGAACGATGGGATTTGCAGTCCTGAGCCTCTCACAGGTTGTGCATACCTTTAATGTCCGCACAGAGCGTTCTGTGTTTGATAAACAGCTTACGCCGAACCATAAGCTGCTTCCCGCGGCGATTCTTTGCACCCTGATGCAGGCTGCTGTCATCGCCATACCTCCGCTCGGGGCAATCTTCAAAACATCTGCGCTGAATCTGACGGAATGGCTTGTCGTAGCGATTCTGTCCCTTGCGCCGCTTGCGGTCATCGAACTGGAAAAGGCCGTTCTGCGCATCCGAGCAGAGTATCGCAAAACCTCCCGGAAAAAACTGATTGCAGGATGAGTTGACTAGATGGTAGAAAAGCGCTACAATGTCTTTACACCAATATTGACATTATCCAAAATTTACTATTTGCGAATATTTCGTGTATGATAACAGCTTGAAACTTCAAAAAAACAAACGCTCCGCGAATGCGGAGCGTTCCTTTCACATGAAGCGATCGTTACTTTTCTTCTCTTCCGAGAAGCCAGTCAACGGAAACATTCAGAATGTTAGCAAGAGCAGAAAGCTCATAGTCCGTTACGTAACGGATTTGTCCTTCCAGTTTAGAAAGACCGGAAGCGTTCATGTCAATACCGTTGACTTGAAGTTGAGCCAGCAATTCTTTCTGCTTCATGCCTTGATTTTTGCGTGCCATTTCCACGCGGGCGCCCACCAAATTGCGAGTGCCTAATGCCTGTTTGCGCAGTCTCAAATCATTCATCTCCTCACAAAAATTGGTTGCAGATTGACTACCGCTTTTCCACAAAACATTTGCAACAAAAGTCATCGGATTACTTTCAAAATAGTCAGATGCTGATGTCTTCCGTTGTCATTTAATAGTATAATACGTTTTTAGTATTCTTACAACAAATAATTGGATTATTTTCACACAAAAAAGAAAAATGTCAAAATTTATATTACAATATGTGAAATATGCATAGCGGCTTTTCTTATTTTATCAAAAAGAGAATTTAATTATTCAGAAGATTATTTAAATTTCCTCAGACCACTTATTGATTAATCGAATGTTGGAGCTTTTTTGACTTCACTCTATAATATGAAAGCAGGTACACAGAGGGCAACCGAAACTCATGAATCTTTTTTAGGGGGACTTATCAATGAAAAACAAGGAACCGATTAAAACGAATCTGACGATGCTTACGGATTTCTACGAGCTCACCATGGCAAACGGATACTTTGAAAACGGCTTTAAGGATAAGATTGTTTATTTTGATATGTTTTTCCGTGAGCTTCCTGACGGCGGCGGCTTTGCCATTATGGCGGGCGTACAGCAGCTGATTGAGTATCTCAATAATCTCACTTTTACCGAAGATGATATCGCTTATCTGCGCAGCTGCGGCATCTTCAGCGAGGAGTTCCTGTCGTATCTTGCCAATTTCCATTTTACCTGCGATGTCTGGGCTGTTCCGGAAGGAATGCCGATTTTCCCGGGTGAACCAATTATCACCGTGCGCGGACCGGCAATACAGGCACAGTTTGTGGAGACGATGATTCTACTCACCATCAACCACCAGAGCTTGATTGCAACAAAGGCGAACCGCATTTGCCGCGCTGCGAACGGAAGGCCTGTCATGGAGTTCGGTTCCCGCCGCGCACAGGGGCCTGACGGAGCCGTCCTTGGAGCTAGAGCGGCGTATATCGGCGGTTGCTGCGGTACAGCATGCACCCTCTGCGGAAAGGAATACGGCATTCCGGCGCTCGGAACCATGGCGCACAGCTGGGTTCAGCTGTTCGATAGCGAGCTGGATGCATTCCGCGCTTATGCGCGCCAATATCCGCAAAACTGCACCCTGCTTGTTGATACTTACAATGTCCTAAAATCCGGTGTTCCAAACGCAATCCGCGTTTTCCGCGAAGAAATTGTTCCCCGTGGGTACCGTCCGGCAGGAATTCGGATCGACAGCGGTGACATCACATACCTGTCGCGAAAAGCCCGCAGAATGCTTGACGATGCTGGCTTCCCGGATTGCAAAATCTGTGCCTCCAATTCCCTTGACGAATATATTATTCGAGATATGCTTACTCAAGGGGCATGCGTTGACATCTTTGGCGTCGGCGAGCGCATGATTACGTCTTCAAGCCATCCGGTTTTCGGCGGAGTCTACAAGCTCTGCGGCGTGGAAGACGAAGAGGGCAATGTGATACCGAAAATTAAAATTAGCGAGAACGTAACAAAGATTACGACTCCCGGTTTCAAAACAATTTATCGTTTATACGATAATGAAACCGAAAAAGCAATTGCCGACGTTATCACGTTGTTCGGCGAGAAAATAGACACCGAGCATCCCTATGTGATTTTTGACCCGGATTTTGTCTGGAAGAAGAAAACCCTTACCAACTTTAGGGCTGTTGAGATTCGCAAACAAATTTTCCGCAACGGACGCTGCATTGTTGAGAAACGCCCGCTAAAAGAGATTCGAGAGTATTGTTTCCGTCAGGTGGATACGCTTTGGGAAGAAGTCAAACGCTTTGAGAATCCGCACCGTTATTATGTGGACCTTTCTCCGAAGCTCTGGAATCTGAAGAACGAAATGATTTCAAAATATTCCAGCTGAAAAACATTGACAAGATTCCCCGAGAAGGTTATAATCGCTAATGCGTGAGCAGGTCGGGCAGCCGCGGACGCAGCGCGAAAGTGCGCGCCCGAGGAAAGTCCGAGCCCCACAGGGCAGAATAGCGGCTAACGGCCGCCGGGGGCGACCCCAGGGAAAGTGCAACAGAGATATACCGCCGCTTTTGCGGCAAGGGTGGAAAGGCGGGGTAAGAGCCCACCAGCGCACAGGAGACTGTGCGGCTATGCAAACCCTATTCGGAGCAACACCGCAGAGGGACATATAACGCTTGCCCGGCGTGTCCCGAGAAGGTGGCATTGAGCCGCGGTGGCAACACCCGGCCAAGATAGATGGCTGTCCAAGACAGAACTCGGCTTATAGACCTGGTCACAGAAAAAAGACGCGGAGATTTTTCTCCGCGTCTTTTTTCATGTTGCGTTTGCGTGCAACATTTTATCGGTGCTAAGTCGGTTATGTTCTCACGTTATCGCTTTGTGAAAAATCTTTTGATTCAGAAGAAGCATCGGAATTTCCGCGGAATGCCGAATCCCCTTCCGAGATTCCATCTCGTTTTAACACAGCTTTAATTGTCTGGAAAAAGATTTTGCAATCCATCTTAAAGGAAAAGGAATGAAGATATTCTTCGTCATAACGGATTTTTTGTCTCTGCGAAACAAGGTCACGTCCGTTGATTTGTGCAAGACCAGTAAGCCCCGGACGGAGATAGTAAATACCTCTCTGCATTCTGCCTGTGTGAATCTCTGTCTCCGAGAGAATCAATGGACGCGGCCCGATAAAGCTCATATCGCCGTGCAGAATGTTGATCAACTGAGGAAGCTCATCCAGACTTGTCACGCGGAGGAAACGCCCCACAGGTGTTATATATTGGTCCGGATTATGCAGTTTGCAGGTCGCCACATTAGGGGCACTGCAGTACATCGTGCGGAATTTATAAACGAGAATTGTTTTTCCAAATTGTCCCATTCGTTTCTGACGGAACAATACTGGACCGCGTGAAGTGGCTTTAACTATTAAAGCTATTGTTAAGAAAAGAGGCGAAAGAAGCAGTAATAGCAGACTGGAAAGAATGATATCTAAAGCGCGTTTTACAACACAGTATCTCCGTTGGCTGGGTGTAAATGAAATGGACGGATATAATTTTAAGTCGGCTACCTTATGTGAATTTTTAATATCATAAGCAATCGTTTGAGGTGAAGGCGAAACGGGCATATTCAATCCCCCTGTTCCTTTGAAAAGAGACTGTTTTCAGATTTCTTTTTGGTTGATGGAGAGAGCAAAATCATCGAAGAAAAGGTTAAAGGACAAACCTAAGGTATTTTATACTAATAGCTTGTTTAAAGCAAGGGGAAAAACAGGAAAGAGAAATATGAAATAGCTTATATTCAGAAATAAAGAGGAAAATATTTCATCTGCGGAACACTGCCGCAATATATGTATCAAAAAAGGCTTGCATGAAAGCAAAATTTATGGTAAAATTCAAGATGCGTTTCTGCGGGAGTAGTTCAGTGGTAGAGCGTCAGCTTCCCAAGCTGAATGTCGCGGGTTCGAATCCCGTTTCCCGCTCCAAAATCCATTCCGCATGGATGCTGAGAATCGAGTATTCATGCGGTCTTTTTGTGCTTTCTTGTTTCCTTTGGCTGTTTTTCAAACGTTCATTATGCATGCCGCGAATTATGATTTTATAAATGCTATGTAAAATTTTTATGAATTTTGAAAGTATGAATTTTCAAAGCAAAAAAGTTTCACTGCAAACATGTATCGAAAGCATAACGCTTTGCGAAAATTCGATTTATCACAATTTATTGAAGCATTCAAAAAGCTTTGTTTTGTAGGCAGGGAAACAGGAGTGCAGTCAGCGGTTAAATGATTTTACGTCTGCACAAAAGTCAAAAAAGTCAGAACGGTCGCGAAAAACGACTGCTTTTCTGCATCCGTTTCCACAGGTTTTGCGGGCTTGCAACTTTTGGAATTTGAGCCAGACGTTCGGAAAACCGTTTTCTGCGAGCAAAATGCTTTAATCCTGCAAAATTGGAACGCTTTAAATTTGTTGATTTGGATGAAATCAAATGCAATCTTGCATTTTTCTTAAAACAGCCTTGAAAAGAATGGGGAAATATATTATACTCTTTCAAACCGCCGAATTCAAAAACGGCTGATGCATGAAATAATTGGCAGCAGCGCTTCTTTGATTTGGCTGAAAGAAGCGCTGCTTTTATAGTTAATGATTTAATGTATTAACACGTTATTTCTGCAAAATTCGTTGGTTATATTACAGTTAGAGTTTGTCAATTCGCACGGTTTGAACGAGAGAAAGAGAGGGAGTTAGTTAGTATGAAAAAGAACTGCAAATTCAAGAAACTTTCCGCATTGATTCTAACTGCAGCTATCATTGGAACGGCTATGACAGGCTGCACAAAAAGCCAGCGTGCATCCGAAGTGAACTCCGGTAGCACAAGTGGAACTGACGCAGCCCTCAAAGATACTTTTACCTATGCTCAGGGTGCCGATCCGCGCGGACTTGATCCGGCATATGTGGATGATGGCGAGTCTGCCAAGGTCATGTGCAACATTTACGAAGGACTTCTGAGATACAAGAACGATTCCACCGAAATTGAGCCGTGGCTTGCAGAGAGCTATGAGGTCAGCGACGACGGCGTGACATATACGTTCCATCTTCGCAAAGGCGTCAAATTCCACGACGGCACGGATTTCAACGCTGACGCTGTTAAGAAGTCCATTGACCGGTTGCTCGAGCCGAATGTTTCTGACGATATGCCTTATGCTTCTTTCGTCTTCGGCTCAAAAAAGGCAAAGACCGGTGTTAAGGAAGTTAAGGTTGTAGACGACTACACGGTACAGATCATTCTGTTCACCCCGCAGACTTCCTTCATTAAGAATATTGCCATGATTATGGCAGCACCGATCGTCAGCCCGACGGCGCTGGAAAAATACAACGGCAACTTGAATGAGCATCCGGTTGGTACAGGGCCGTATAAGTTCGTTTCCTGGGACAAGAACCAGAACATCAAACTGGTACGCAATGACGATTACTGGGGCGAAAAAGCCAAAACGAAGAACATTGTTTTCCGCTTCATCAGCGAAAACTCCGCCCGCGACATTGCTCTGACTTCCGGTGAAGTGGATGCAATCGACGGAATCTCCGCATCCGATGTTGATCAGCTGAAAAATGCCGGTGAAAAGATTTTCTCCGCTGACGGTATGACCATCAACTACATGGCATACAACACAACCTCTGAGAAATTCAAGGATGTTGCAGCACGTAAAGCATTCAGCCAGGCAGTCAACGTTCCTGAGCTTGTCAAGAGCCTTTACAAAGACTACGCAACTCCGGCTACGAGCATTATGCCGTTCTTCATGAATCCAGGCAGCAAGAATGTCAAGTCGACTACGTATGACAAAGCTGCGGCAAAAGCAGGACTTGCCAAGGCGGGTATTACTTCCGTCAACATGATTACCTATTCCAACCCGCGTCCGTACAATACGGTTGGCGGTCAGGTCCTTGCAGAAGCAATTCAGGGTTATCTGAAAGAAGTCGGTGTGACCTGCAAGATCAGCACCTATGACTGGACAACGTATAAGTCCGTCGTTAAGAAGGGCGATTACGATATCTGCTTCTACGGCTGGACCGGTGACAACGGTGACCCGGACAACTTCATGAACCTGCTTGACGACAAGGATGTTTCCATGAATGTTTCCCGTTACAACAATCCGGAATACCACAAGCTGATTCTCAAGGGCCAGCAGACCCCCGAGGGCGAAGAGCGTGAAAAGATTTATACGCAGCTTGAGCAGATGGCTGCCGATGACAATGTATGGCTTGTCATTTCGCACTCCAAGAACCTCGCTGCCTACAATCCAAAGGTAAGCGGTTACTTCTATCATCAGACGGGCGTTACCCGTTTTGCTGGTGTGACTGTTTCAAAATAAGTAAAAATCATTCGGAATAACTGCCGTACTGAAAGCTGCAGGTTCTGCAGCTTTCAGTTCATTTTATTAGCTTATGCCTGTTCTTCTGTTTGAGACGGGCAAAGGAAAGGGATGCATTTGATTTGGTAAAATACACCATCAAACGAATATTGATGCTGATCCCGGTGTTACTTGGTGTTTCGCTCGTGGTTTTTCTGATCATGCGCGTTTTCTCACCGGATCCGGCGCCAGTTGTACTTGGTGAACATGCCAGCCAAGAGGCAATGGATGCATGGAGAGAGAGTCACGGCCTGAACCAGCCAATTCTGGTTCAGTATTTCGACTTTCTGAAAAATGCGTTAACGGGAAATTTCGGAACATCATATTACACAAATAAGCCTGTCTCACAAGAAATCTTTGCGCGTTTTCCGGCAACCGTTGAGCTTGCCATCTGCGCAATCATCATCGCTGCCGTGCTGGGTGTTATTTTGGGCACAGTCGCTGCTGTACATAAAAACACGATTGCGGATTATGCCAGCACCCTGCTTGCTCTTGCCGGCATCTCCATGCCGATTTTCTGGCTCGGCATTCTGTTCATTCTTCTGTTTACAGGTGCACTTCATATTCTGCCCAGTTCCGGAAGAATCGACCCGATGCTCCAGCCGGTCGGCGGTACCGGCCTCTATCTCTGGGATACGCTTACTGCCGGAGATTTTGAAGCCTTCGGAAATGCAGTACAGCATCTTATTATGCCTACGCTTGCGCTTTCGCTGTATTCCATGGCAATCATCACCCGCATGACTCGTTCCAGCATGCTTGACACGCTGAATCAGGACTATATCCGTACCGCACGTGCAAAGGGCATTACAAACAGACGTGTCATTCGTCACCATGCGCTTCGCAACGCCATGATTCCGATTACAACGGTCATCGGCCTGCAGTTCGGTTCCCTGCTCGGCGGCGCCGTGTTGACCGAAACAGTGTTTGCATGGCCGGGCATCGGCAAATACACAGTAGAGTGTATTCAAAAATCGGACTTCCCTGTGGTACAGGCTGTCGTGTTGATCATTGCAACGATTTATGTGATTATCAACCTGATTGTTGACTTGATCTATGCCTTCCTGGATCCCCGTATCAAGTATTCAAAGGAGGAGGGGTAATCAACATGGATGAGACAAATGAAATCATGGAGAACTCCTCAGTAACGGAGCTCCAGGAAAAACCGGAATCCGTCTGGAAATCAATGTGGGACAGCCTTAAAAAGAACAAGGCGGCAATGGTCAGCCTTGTTTTCATCGGTATTTTGGTCCTCATTGCGATTGTCACGGCGATATTCCCGGGAATTCTTCCGCATGACCCATATAAACAAGACCTTACCAAAGCGTTTGTTTCCCCCAATTCGGAGTATTGGTTTGGTACTGACCAGTTGGGAAGAGATATTTTCAGCAGAATTATGATTGGAACCCGCGTCAGCCTCTCGGTTGGCGTCATTGCGGTTGCCGTTGCTCTGACATTCGGCATCCTGCTGGGTTCCCTCGCCGGTTACATCGGCGGCTGGGTGGATACGCTCATCATGCGTATTATGGATATTATGCTTTCCATCCCGTCCATTCTTCTGGCAATTGCCTTCATGGCTGCTCTTGGACAGGGTATTGACAAAGCTATCATAGCCATCAGCCTTGTTTCCATTCCGGAATATGCCCGCATTGTCCGCGGTGAAATTCTTTCCGTAAAGCAGAACGACTATGTTCAGGCGGCAAAGGTAATCGGCAACAAGGATTCACGAATTGTTTTCCATCACATTCTTCCGAATGTTTTGTCTTCGATTATTGTCCGTGCTACGCTCGGTATTTCCTCAGCAATTCTGGATGCTTCGGCACTTGGGTTCCTCGGCCTCGGCGTTCAGCCGCCGGCAGCCGAATGGGGCGACATGCTCGGCCGTGCGCGTAACTACATCCTGATGGCCCCGTATTCGATGATTTTCCCGGGCCTTGCCATTTCGCTGTCCGTTCTCGCGTTCAATCTGCTCGGTGACGGCCTGCGCGACGCTCTCGACCCGAAATCCAGACAGAATTGAGGCGTGAAATTATGTTGCTTGAAGTTAAAAATCTTACCACGGAATTCAAGGTAAAGCACGGCACCGTTCGTGCAGTGAATAACCTCAGCTTCCATGTCAATGAAGGCGAGATTCTTGCAATTGTCGGTGAATCCGGTTCCGGAAAGAGTGTTACTTCGCTTTCCATCATGGGACTTCTGCCGCCTAACGGCAAAGTAACCGGCGGTGAGATCCTCTACCGAGGCGAAGACCTGCTGAAAAAATCAGAGAGTGAAATGCGCGCAATTAAAGGCGACAAAATCAGCATGATTTTTCAGGAGCCGATGACGAGCCTCAATCCGGTTTACCGCATTAAAGATCAAATCATGGAGAGCATCCTGACGCACAACAGCAAAATGACAAAGAAGGAAGCGCTCCAGCACACCATAGAAATGCTCCGCACGGTAGGTATTCCTTCTCCGGAAGAGCGCGCATACGATTACCCGCACGAGATGAGCGGCGGTATGCGCCAGCGCGTCATGATTGCCATGGCGCTTGCCTGCCAGCCTGACCTGTTGATTGCCGACGAGCCTACTACGGCCCTTGACGTAACCATTCAGGCTCAGATTCTGGAGCTCCTTTACGAAATGCGCGAGAAATTTAATATGTCCGTCATGCTTATCACGCATGACCTCGGCGTTGTTGCCGAGGCAGCCGACCGCGTTATCGTGATGTACTGCGGTCAGATTGTGGAAAGCGCAGAAGTAAAGTCATTGTTTGCAAATCCGATGCATCCTTATACGCTCGGACTTCTGAAATCTATTCCGCGCCTTGAGGATGAAAGCAAGGAACCACTCTACATGATTAAGGGCATGGTTCCGAACCCGCTCCATATGCCGCAGGGATGCCCGTTCAGCGACCGCTGTGACCGCTGCATGGAAATCTGCCGCAAGAAAAAACCGGAGCTCCGCCAGGTCGGAGATCACATGGTGCGGTGTTTCCTGTATGAAAGCGGGGAGGAGACAAAATGAGCGAAGAAGTTTTACTTGATGTCCAGCACCTGAAAAAGTACTTCGTTGTGGAGAAGAGCTTTTTCGGGAAACCTACTTCCATTTTGAAGGCTGTCGACGATGTTTCGTTCCAGATTAAGAAGGGCGAAGCATTTGGCCTTGTCGGTGAATCAGGCTGCGGCAAGAGTACAATCGGCAAAATGATTGTGGACCTTTACCAGCCTACCAGCGGCAAGATTATCTTTGAAGGAACCGATCTCACTGCGCTTCCCAAAAAGGAACGCAGAAAATACTGCAAAGACATTCAACTGATTTTCCAAGACCCGTACGCTTCTTTGAATCCGCGCATGACAATCGGCGACATTATCGCTGAGCCGATTATCATTAACAAGCTGCGCCCCAGAAACGAAGTGGAGAAGCGCGTGGAGCAGCTGCTCAATTATGTTGGACTTTCCAGCGCCTACCGCAACCGCTACCCGTATGAATTTTCCGGCGGCCAGCGTCAGCGTGTCGGCATTGCACGCGCCCTTGCAGTTGAGCCGAAGCTGATTGTCTGCGATGAGCCTGTTTCCGCTCTTGACGTTTCCATTCAGGCGCAGGTGTTGAACCTCCTTGATGAATTGAAGGAAGAATTCAACCTAACATACCTGTTTATCGCACACGGCCTCAATGTCGTGAAACATATCAGCGACCGAGTGGGCGTTATGTACCTCGGCAAGCTGATGGAAATTGCGCCGAAGAACGAACTGTATCATAATCCGCTCAATCCGTACACGCAGGCCCTTCTCTCGGCCATTCCGTCCATCGACCCCAACAAGCGCAAAAAGCGTATTGTTCTGGAAGGCGATGTGCCTAGCCCGATTGATCCGCCGGAGGGCTGCAGATTCTGCTCCCGCTGCTTCAAGCGAATGGATGGTTGTGAGACCTTCGATTGCATGTTAAGAGAAGTAGCCCCGAACCATCATGTTGCGTGCAAGCTGTATGAGAACGGCATGCCGGACGATGCCAAAAAGGAAGCGTAATCGGTACGATGAATGAAAGACGTGTCAGCCGCGTTTTGCAAAATATGGAGGCGAAGGGCCTTTCCCAGATTCTTATTAGCAGCCCGTCGGATATTTTCTTCCTTACCGGGCGCCTGATTGACCCCGGTGAGAGGCTGCTTGCCCTTTACCTCAACCGCAGCGGTGTGCGCAAAATCTATATCAATAACCTTTTCACCGTCCCGGAAGACCTCGGAGCAGAGAAAATCCGTTTTTCGGATTCCGATGATTCCATTGGCCTTCTATTTGACGGCATCGACCATACCCAGCCGCTCGGTATCGACCGCAACTTTGCGGCGCGCTTTTTGCTGCCGCTCATTGACCGCAAAGCCGCAACGGGTTATGTGCTCGCCTCCGACTGCGTAGGCGCAGTGCGTTCCTGCAAGGACGAGACAGAGATAGCGCTGATGAAGGAAGCAACTCGCATCAACGACGCTTCCATGGCGGAATTTTTCGCAGGTATCCGCCCGGGCATTACGGAATTGTCCCTCGCGGAATCCATGCTGAAAATCTACCGGAAAAACGGCGCGCAGGGTTATTCGTTCGAGCCGCTTGTCGCATTCGGCAAAAACGCCGCTTTGGGACACCATGCGCCGGATAATACGCCTCTGCACGAAGGCGACTGCGTGCTGATTGACGTGGGTTGCCGCAAAGACGGCTATTGCTCCGATATGACGCGCACCTTCTTTTACCGCAGTGCCTCTGACCACGCCAAACAGGTGTATGACATTGTGAAGCGCGCCAATGAGGCCGCCGAAGCGATGATTAAGCCGGGCGTGCGGTTCTGCGACATTGATGCGGCCGCGAGAGACCTCATCACCAAAGAGGGCTACGGCGAAGCCTTTACGCACCGTCTTGGCCATTCCATCGGGCTTGAGGTTCATGAAGGGGAGGACGTTTCCGCTTCCAACCGAAACGAGGTTCGCCCGGGTATGATTTTTTCCATTGAGCCCGGCATTTACCTCGAGGGAGAACTCGGCGTCCGCATTGAGGACCTTGTCCTTGTTACCGAGACGGGCTGCGAAGTTCTCAACAGCTACTCAAAAGAGCTTACCATCGTTCCTTAATTAATAAAACAATAGGCCGCTGCAGTCTACAAAAGGCTGCAGCGGCTTTTTCAATTCCCCGAAAGGCAACAAGCGTTACATGGAACGGCAGAGATCAGCGCATTTTTTACATTCGGCCGCGCATTTCTGGCAGTGGTCGTCTTTGAACTGTGCGCAGCCGGTTGAACATTCATCGCAGACTGTTGCGCACAACTGGCAGATTTCCTTTACATGTTTGGAATTCGATGACATCAGGCAGGCGGCTTCTTTGCAGAGGCTGGTGCAGTCCATCATCATCGCAATGTGGTCTTTTCTGGCAGCCACATCCGGTTCTTTCAGGCAGAGCATGATGCACTCATGGCACGCTTGAGCACACCGGTTGCACTGGTCAATGCAGGTTTGATATTGATCTGTGCAGGTGGAAACAACTCCCATTTAGCAATCTCCTTTTCCGTTTTTTGCTATTATGTGCGGTACTCCCTGAAATATGCACAATAAAGAGTCGGCCCTCCCAGATGCCTTGCGGCATGTGAGAGGGCCGTTGTTCAGCGGTTCAGCATCCACACGGAATAGCTCAGGTAAACCGCAAAGGTTACCCACAGCAGATAGGGAATTTGCAGTAGCGCCGCACTTCGACGGCAGCGGTAAAACAGAAGAATCATCGCAAGCACGAGTGCCCAGAGAAGAATCAGCCAGAGAAAAGCGAACAGGTATGCGCGCAGATTGAAGAAGAAAATCGACCACAGGAAATTGAATGCAAGCTGTACGCCGAAAACAATCAGGGCGGGTCGGCGGCAGTCCAAGTCCGATACATAAATCTGATAGGCGGAAATGCCCATCAGGATGAACAGAATTGTCCACACAATAGGGAATACGATTGCAGGCGGAGACAGCGGCGGTTTTTGAAACTGCTGGTAGGTTTCCATGCTCCCCTGCGTCAGCAAATTGGCAAGTGTGCCGGTGCCCAGCGTGACGGCGAGGAAGATGATCAGCGGTTTCCACCTGATGTGTTATACGGAGTACATAACCTCAGCCAGCTTTCTTAAAAATTTGGGTTCTGCTTCTTGCAGGCAGGCTATGAAACGGCACAGCCGCAATTAATCCTATTCATCGGCTGAGGCAGATATGCGGAAAGGCATAAAAAGGCTCCTCACAATGTGAGAAGCTGAATTGCGTATGAGGCTTAAAATTTGTTTCATGCGCTGCGAAAATGAAAAAGGCACCCGAAAACGGGTGCCTTTTTCTTTGGCGGAGAGGACGTGACTCGAACACGCAACACCTTTCGGTGCACTACATTTCCAATGTAGCTCCTTACCAATTAGAATACCTCTCCAACTGGCAATATTATTGTTCCTCTATCGAGGAGCTCTATAATTATAACCAAGGTGAGCGAAAAAATCAAGCCCTAGATTTCAGAAAATCAGAATTTCCTAAAAATCTTTTGAATGGTTGTAAAACGGTCATAAATGAGGTAAAATAAACGAAATTAGAAATAATTATTGTTTTGGGGATGAAATAATTGACAAGAACTCAGATTTCTGCCATCCACGCGGCGCCGGAGCAATTCGGTGGCAAAACCGTTACCGTCTGTGGGTGGATTCGCTCCGTGCGTTCTTCTAAAACATTCGGATTTATTGACCTGAACGATGGAAGCTGCTTCAAGGGGATACAGATTGTTTTTGAAGACGGCAAACTGCCGAATTTTAAGGAAGTTGCCAAGATGAACGTCGGCACGGCTATTTCCGTTACCGGAAGCGTGCTGTTAACGCCGCAGGCAAAACAGCCTTTTGAAATCCATGCCGATTCGATCAACGTAGAAGGCGCATCCACGCCGGATTACCCGCTGCAGAAAAAGCGCCATACAGTCGAATACCTTCGCTCGGTCGCTCATTTGCGCGCGCGCACGAACCTCTGCGGAGCCGCTTTCCGCGTGCGTTCGGCAGCCGCTTATGAAATTCACCGCTTTTTCCAGGAGCGCGGCTTTGTCTATGTGCATACGCCGCTCATCACCGGAAGCGACTGCGAGGGCGCGGGCGAGATGTTCACCGTCACCTCGTTCGACCTTGACAATCTTCCCAAAACGGAAGACGGCAAGACCGATTTCACGCAGGACTTCTTCGGCAAGCATACCTCGCTGACGGTTTCCGGGCAGTTGGAAGCTGAGTGCATGGCGATGGCTTACGGCAATGTTTACACGTTCGGCCCGACTTTCCGCGCCGAGAAATCCTACACGCAGCGCCACGCGGCGGAGTTTTGGATGATTGAGCCGGAGATGGCGTTTGCCGACCTGAACGATGACATGGCGCTTGCCGAGGATATGATGAAGTATGTCATCCGTGCTGTGATGGAGCGCTGCCCTGATGACCTTGAATTCTTCAACAAATTTGTGGACAACGGTCTTTTGGAGCGCCTGAACCATCTTGTCTCCTCCGAATTTGTTCGTGTTCCGTACACCGAAGCAGTTAAGCTGTTGGAGAAGAACAACGCCAAGTTTGAGTACCCCGTTTCTTGGGGCTCCGATCTCCAGACCGAGCACGAAAAATACCTCACCGAGCAGATTTTCGGCGGGCCGGTGTTTGTCACCGACTATCCGAAGGAAATTAAGGCGTTCTATATGCGCCAGAACGACGACGGCAAGACGGTCGCCGCTGTGGACTGCCTTGTGCCGGGAATCGGCGAAATCATCGGCGGTAGCCAGCGCGAAGAACGTCTGGAACTGCTGCAAAAGCGCATGGCCGAGCTTGGAATGAATGAAGAAAATTACCGCTGGTACCTCGACCTGCGTCGTTACGGCGGCCCGAAACATGCCGGCTTCGGCCTTGGATTTGAACGCCTTGTCATGTATCTAACCGGCATCTCAAATATCCGCGATGTCCTGCCGTTCCCGAGAACGACAGGTTCTGCGGAATTCTAATACACATCATAAAAAAGAAAGGGAGTCTTAACATTGATGTGGAATGATGGGCTGAAAATAGGAGTACCGCTGATTGACAGCGAGCACAAGGAGCTCTGCTCGAGGATTGACCAGCTCCTCGATGCCTGCAACAAGGGGCAGGGCCGTGCTGAAATTGTAAAGACGGTTGCATTCCTCGAGGAGTATACCATCAAGCATTTTTCCGACGAAGAACGTCTCCAGCGCAGCTCGGGATACCCGAAATGCGCGGAGCACAAGGAAATGCATGAATATTTCAAGGCGAAGGTTGCTGACCTGAAAAAGAGCCTCGACGAAAACGGCGCAAATATCGCGAATATCTCGGATACCAACTTCTTCCTGATGAATTGGCTCATCAATCATATCCAGAAAGTCGACAAGGAACTTGCTACATATATAAAATAAAATAAGATATTCCAAACGTTCAAAGAGGGGCAAAACTGAAAGAAATTTTTGAACAAATGCATAAATTTGAAAATCCGCTTGCAAAACTGCACTTCTGCGAGTAAAATATGAATTACGTGTTAATTTATTTTGCAACTCAAAGGAGATGCTCTTTCGGTGGATTTCACATCATTGCCCAAAACGGAGCTTGAGAAAAAGAAACAATCTCTGCAAGAACGTTATCGCGACTTTCAGGCGAAAAAACTGAACCTCAATATGGCTCGCGGAAAACCCGGAACGGACCAGCTTCGTCTTTCCGAGGAGATGCTGAATATTCTCACTTCGGATTCCAATTTGCACGCCTCAACGGGTGAAGATTGTCGAAATTACGGTTTGCCGAATGGCCTACCGGAACTCCGAACCATTTTTGCACAGATGATGGACGTTGATGCGGACCATGTGATACTCGGAGGCAACTCCAGCCTGAATATGATGTTCGACACCGTTTCCCTCGGGATGACGAAAGGTTTCGGCGGATGTGAACCGTGGGGCCGACAGGACCACCTGAAGTTTCTTTGCCCGTCGCCGGGATATGACCGTCATTTTGCTGTGACGGAGTATTTTGGCTTTGAGCTCATCACGGTAAAGATGACGCCGGAAGGCCCGGACATGGACGAAGTCGAGGAGTACGTCAAGGATCCCACGGTGAAAGGAATGTGGTGCGTACCGAAGTATTCCAATCCCACCGGAATTACATATTCCGATGAAACCGTGCGCCGCATCGCAAACTTGAAACCGGCCGCAAAGGATTTCCGCATTTTCTGGGATAACGCCTACTGTGTCCATGACCTTACGGATACCCCGGACCATCTGCTCAGCCTCTGGGACGAATGTAAGAAGGCTGGAACGCTGGAAAATGTATTCTTCTTTGCTTCGACCAGCAAAATCACGTTCCCGGGTGCCGGCATTGCCGCAATGGCCTGTGGGGACGAGAACTATAAGCAGCTGCGCCGCCGCAACTCATTCCAGACGATTGGCCCTGACAAGCTGAATGAGCTGCGTCATCTTTACTTCCTGAAAGATTTCAACGGGGTCAAAGCGCAGATGGCGAAACACCGTGCCTTGCTTGAACCCAAGTTCCATACGGTTCTGTCTAAGCTCGAAAAGGAGCTTTCCGGCAAGGGCGTGGCTACATGGTCGAAGCCGAACGGCGGCTATTTCATCAGCGTTGATGTCCTGCCGGGCTGTGCAAAGCGCGTCGTTCAGCTGTGCGCCGAAGCAGGCGTCAAGCTGACGGATGCCGGAGCGACTTTCCCCTATGGCAAGGATCCGCAGGATTCCAATATCCGCGTGGCACCGACCTTCCCTCCGATTTCGGAATTGGAGCAGGCCATGGAATTGTTCTGCATTTCCGTTCAGCTGGCAGCAGTCGAAAAGCTGCTCGCCTAAAAACAATTGCTTTCTATACGGCTGTTCCGCAGAGAGTTTCTGAACTGCGAAACAGCCATTTTGTTTGCTAAAGCACAGATTGCAATTCTTGCGTGCAATATGGACAAAGTTATTCCCGAAACGATTGACTTTTTAGGCCATTCACAATATAATTAGGCTTGTACGTCTGCATTTTTCGCAGAACACCACTACATTGGGGGATTTCCGAATGAAGCGAGCTAAAAAACCTGTGTTCTTCATCGTTGCCCTCCTCATCCTATTTTTTACTTACGCCTCTATTTTCGGTATCAAAGGAAAAAATGGGGATAATACGGTCACCTATATCAAAGGTGTCAACGATATTAGATGGGGAATTGACATTCACGGCGGCGTAGAAGCAACCTTTGCACCGGCAACATCTACGAAGCCGACAAATGCGCAGATGGATGCTGCAGAATCAATCATTGAACAGCGTTTGGTTCTTGAAAACATTACCGACTACGAACTCTACAAAGACTACAACCACAGCCGGATTATTGTCCGTTTCCCATGGAAAACGGACGAAAAGGACTTTGATCCTGAGAAATCGATTGAAGAACTTGCCGCAACGGCGCAGGTCACTTTCCGTGAAGGCATGGAATATACAACCGAAACAACCGGTTCCGACGGTGAACCGATATACAAGACTCCAAAGGGGAAGACCGCTTCCACGATTATTCTTCAGGGAAGTGATATTGTAAAGGCTGAGCCGCAAATTACGACAAACCCGACAACCGGAACTTCGACTTATGTGGTTACCCTGAAACTCAGCTCGGATGGCGCGAAGAAATTCGCGGAAGCTACCAAAAGGCTCAAAGACCAGATCATCTCCATCTGGATGGACGACACGATGATTTCTTGGCCGAAGGTCAATCAGGTAATCACCAACGGCGAATGTGAGATTGAGGGCGGTTCCAAAGGCTTTACGGCTGCTGAGGCTTCCTCGCTTGCCAATAAGATTAATGCAGGTGCCCTTCCGTTTAAGCTGACGGTCACCAACTCCAATACCATCAGCCCGACGCTCGGCCAATCTTCGCTCAGGGCAATGCTCGTTGCAGGCATTATTGCATTTTCGCTTGTTGCGTTGTTCATGCTAATTGTTTTCCGCCTGCCGGGTTTTGTGGCAATCATTTCCCTGCTTGGGCAGATTGCTTTGTCCTTTGCGGCAGTTTCCGGTTTCTTCCCGTTTGTAAACAGCTTTACGCTGACGCTCCCCGGTATTGCTGGTATCATCCTTTCCATCGGCATGGGCGTCGACGCGAACATCATTACGGCAACCCGCATCAAGGAAGAGCTGTGGATGGGCAAAACGCTTGATAGCGCTATTACAAAAGGCGACGACAACAGCTTTTCCGCAATTTTCGACGGCAACATCACGGTCATCATCGTGGCTGTGATTTTGATGCTGGTCTTTGGCCCGCAGAACATTCTCTCGTTCATGTTCGGTCCCTCTACGACCGGTTCCATCTATTCGTTCGGCTACACGCTGCTGATCGGTATTGTGGGTAACTTCGTGTTTGGCGTTGTTACCACCCGCTTGATGACCAGATCTCTTTCAGCGTTCAGCTTTGCACGCAAGAAATGGCTGTACGGCGGGCCTTCAGAATCCCGTGAAGCTTTAATGAACGGAGGTTCTGAAGCATGAAAACATTCCATATCCGTTTCTACGAAAACAGAAAAATTTATTTTGGCATATCCATCGGCATCATGCTGGTGGGCCTCATCTTTAACATCATCTTTGGCACACAGCTTGACGTTCAGTTCAAAGGCGGTGCCATGATTAAGTATTCTTACACAGGCGATGTCGAACCTAACAAAATCGAACAGGCTGTCGAAAGTGCAATCAAACGTGATGTCTCTGTTGCGACGAACATGAATGTGAAGTCTGCGGACAGTGACAAAACGCAGAACAATGTAACGCTCACTTTTGCCGGCAACGAGGCGCTTTCGGTTGATGACCAAAAAACTTTGCTCTCAACGCTGCAATCGCTTTACCCGAAGGCAAACTTCAAACTTAACTCTTCAAACTCGGTTGACCCGACTATGGGTACGAGCTTCTTCCAGAAGTGCATTGTTGCAGTCATCATCACATTCCTTCTGCTCGATATCTACGTTGCGTTCCGTTTCCGCAAGATCGGCGGCAGTGCGGCTGGTTTCTTCGGCATTGTAGCGCTGCTGCACGATGTCGTGATGGTTTACTTTACGTTTATCATTGCAGGCATCCCGCTGAACGACAACTTCATTGCTGTTGTTCTTACCATTCTGGGTTATTCTCTGAACGACACCATCGTTATTTATGACCGTATCCGCGAGAACCGCAGGCTGATGGGCCTCAAGGCCGGGTATGCTGCGTTAGTCAACACCAGCATCAACCAGACCCTTACCCGTTCGATCTATACGGCTGCCTGCACGTTTGTGTCAATTACAACGGTTTATGTTGTTGGCTTGGTGTATAATCTCCCAAGTGTTACTTCGTTTGCCCTGCCGATGATGGTCGGTATTGTTACGGGCTGCTATTCTTCTATCTGCATAGCCGGACCTCTTTACGTCATGTGGGAGAACCACAAGGCGAAGAAGCTTGCGGCAGCAAATGCCTCCAAAGGCGGGGAAAAGGCAGTTGAAAAACCGGCTGGAAAGGCAGAGGAGCTTCCTGCACAGAAGCCTCAGACGAGCACTTCTTCCAAATCGGCTGCTCCGAAGGCGAAAACCACCGGCGGCCAAAAGAAAAAGTCAAAATCTAAGAAGAAAAAGCATTAACAAGACAAAAGCGCCGTTCCATCATAGATGGGGCGGCGCTTTTTGATCTTTTCCGATTTTAACTGTCATAGTCTTCCATAAGTTTCTTCACTTCGGCAATTGAGTAGAGAACCTTTCCCTTTTCCAACACGTTTTGGTCCTCTTTCGGAAGGATCGACACATCGGTATTGATTTCTTCAATCGGGTTCGGATCATCGCCGTGAAAGACAGCAATGTGCCCTTTATAAGCTTTTACAATGTAGACGTCGGCGCTGCTTTCCGATGCCGGCGCGATGCTCTCGTTTTCTTGACTTGAAGGCGCTTTTGAGGTAAAATAACTTGACATACTGTTTCCAGGTGTTGACGAATTGTATTGCCGGTTTTCGAGGCTGAGTGTGTTGCCGGCTTTCACATATATGATTGTGCAGATTGCGGCTGCGGCAATACTATACAATAAGATATTTATTTTTTTCAACAGCCCATCACCTCAATCTTTATAATTTGTAAAATATTCCAAATTATTCACCATAATTGGCATTTGTCAAACGGAAAGGCGGTACTCCATGAGAAAAACCGATATCAATCAATACGCCGGCCCGGTCATGGTTCAGGGTGATAGAATTTCGACAGGCAAGTCGATTGTTCATATGCTTTTGAAGGGCCTTCTCACCTTTTTTGTCATTTGTGTCATTGCTGCGGTAATTGTTGTGGTTACCATAACTTCATACGTGCTCAGCATGAGGAACTCGTCCGTAGACCTCGACCTTCAGAAGCTGCAACTGAACTACACTTCGTTTATCTATGTGAACGGCGAAAATGACGATCCCACCAAGCCGGTAAAATACCAAAGCCTTTACAGCACAGAGAACCGTGTCTGGGTGGATTCCGATAAAATCCCGGCCAATATGAAGAACGCCATTATTGCGATTGAGGATAAGCGCTTCAATGATCATAAAGGCGTGGACTGGAAGCGTACAATCGGTGCGGCGGCAAGTCTTCTTCACCTTACCAACAGTGGCAGCGGTTATGGCGGTTCGACCATCACCCAGCAGCTCATTAAAAACCTGACCGGTGAGGACGACGTCAGCATTACGAGGAAAGTCAAAGAGATTTTCCGCGCAATCAACCTTGAGAAAAAGTACTCGAAAGATGAAATATTAACGGCCTACCTGAACGTCGTAAACTTTGGCAGCGGATGCAACGGCGTTGAGGCGGCGGCAAATCTCTATTTCGGCAAAAGTATTAAGGATTGCGACCTTGCCCAATGCGCAGCAATCGCAGGAATTACGCGGAACCCAACCGCTTATAATCCTTTGCTCCATCCGGAGGCAAACAGGAAACGCCAGCAGACGGTGCTCACCGAAATGTACGAGCAGAAGAAAATCACGGAAAGCGAGTACAAGAGTGCCATGGCGGAGTCTAATCATATGCAGTTCGTCGGCAAGAAAAAGGAAGAAGTCATCGACGAAAACGAAGTTTGGAACTGGTACACCGAGACTCTGTTCAACGATGTAAAGGAAGGCCTCATGAAGGCCTACAACTGTTCCGCCGAACACGCTATCGACCTCATTTATCGCGGCGGCCTGCACATTTATTCTGCGATGAACGTGGAGATGCAAAAGGCGGCTGATGATGTCTTTACCAGCAAGAAGCTTTTTTCACAGTCGGATTTAAAGCTGCAGGCCGGTTTTGTGGCAATGGATTACAAAGGCCGAGTCCTCGCAGTGGAAGGTGCCCGCGGAACAAAAACTCAGAACCGCCTGTTTAACCTTGCAACAGACGCAAAGAGGCAGCCCGGTTCTTCCATTAAGCCTTTAGCAATCTATGCACCGGCCATTAATTCCGGCATTGTGAATTATTCAAGCCTTATCAACGACGAGCCGCAGCCGGATTACTTCGGAAAAGGCAAGCCCGGCCCGAAAAACTGGGACAGCGCAGACCACGATTATCATGGCATGATTACAGTGGAATATGCCCTTGAGCAGTCATACAACGCAGCGGCCATTTCCCTTTACAAACAGCTCACGCCGAAGATCGGCCTCGATTTTATGCGCAAAAAACTCGATTTTACCAGCATTGAAAACGGAGATTACAACCTCGCTTCGGGTATCGGCGGTTTGACGCACGGTGTCACGGTTCGAGAGATGACCGCGGCGTATCAAATTTTCGGAAACGGCGGTAAATACTATAAGCCATACACGTACTATTACGTGACCGACCACGACGGGAACGTCATCGAAGGCATGGATAACCGCAATGTTACCTTTACGCAGGCGATTTCGCCTTCCGCCGCCACAGTCATGAACAAGCTGCTGAATCACGTTATGACATCCGGTACCGGTAAATCAGCAAATATCAGCGGCTGGCAGACCTTTGGCAAGACCGGTACAACCGACAGCAACAAGGACAGCTGGTTCGTGGGCGGCACCCCGTATGCTGTCGCCGGCGTATGGACCGGCTACCTAAATCCTTCCGAGATTAAAGATGCCAATGCCGCAAAACGAATTTGGAAAAACATTATGACCGAGTACCTTTCCGGCAAGGCGAAAAAGACATTCCAGTTTGATTCCAGTGTGGTTTCCGCCACCTTCTGCAAAAAGACGGGGCTGCTGGCAGTTCCCGGCCAATGTCTGGAAATCGGAACAGGATGGTATGACAAAAACAGCATGCCGGGGCTTTGCACCGGTGACGGTTCCTCAAGCCCGAGTTCGGCTGTTGTTTCCAGCGAGGTCAGCAGCCCGATGTCCACACCGGCTCCTGCTTCTTCCTTTGTTCCTCCCGAGAGCAATCCTTCTTCAGCGGATTCTCAGGAAACGAGCAGCGACTTTAGTAGTAGTAATAATGACGATAGCAGCAGTAGCAGCAGCTCAACCACATCCCGCAAAACAGGAGGAACCAAGCAGCACATGAAACTGAGCAATAGTGCTGCGTTTTTTGGCGAGTAACACAGTTGAATCCGAACTGAAATCATGTTAAACTGTTAAAGTGCAAAATCATTGGCAAATGTTGTGGGAAATGGACAACAAGGGGTGCTTGTATGGTTCAAATAGCAGTTATGGGTTACGGCACGGTTGGTTCGGGTGTCGTTGAAGTGCTGACAAAACACGCAGACAGCATTGCTGTGCGTGCCAAAGAGCAGATTAACATAAAATACATTCTGGATCTTCGTGATTTCCCGGGAAGCCCGTTTGAAAGCAAGTTCATCAAGTCGTTCGATACCATTCTCAATGATCCCGAAGTGCGGATTGTTGTGGAAGTTATGGGCGGACTCCACCCGGCATACGATTATGTGAAAATGTGCCTGGAGAACGGCAAGAGCGTCGTAACCTCCAACAAGGAGCTCGTGGCGGCAAAAGGCGCAGAGCTTCTAAAAATTGCACAGCGGAACAACCTCAACTTCTTGTTTGAAGCGAGTGTCGGAGGCGGAATTCCGATTATCCGCCCGATCAGCCAGTGCTTGGCTGCAAACGAAGTGGTTGAGATCGCCGGTATTTTGAACGGCACGACCAATTTCATTCTCACAAAAATGATTCGCGAGAAGATGGGCTTTGACGAAGCGCTTGCGCTTGCACAGAAGCTCGGCTATGCGGAACGCAATCCCGCCGCGGATATTGAGGGCGCCGACGCGTGCCGCAAAATCTGTATCCTTGCGTCTCTTGCTTACGGCAAGCACGTTTACCCCGAGCAGGTGCATACCGAGGGGATTACAAAGATTACTCTGCGCGATGTTGAATATGCCGCAGCCTGGGGCGGTGTCGTAAAGCTCATCGGAATGGTAAAGCGCGTCCCAAGTGGAAAAGTGCAGATTATTGTTTGCCCGATGTTCCTTCCGCGTGAAAGCCAGCTTGCAAACGTCGATGATGTGTTCAACGGCATCATGGTCCGCGGCGACTCCACCGGAGACGTTGTGTTTTACGGAAAGGGTGCCGGAAAGCTTCCTACGGCAAGTGCGGTTGTAGCGGACGTCATCGACTGTGTCAAGCATTTCAAGGCGAGAAAATATCTGTATTGGGACGATGGTGCTCCCGATTATGTGGAGGATTACCTCGAAAACGAAACAGCCATGTATATTTGCCTGAAATCGGAAAGCGACGTTTCCGGCAAGGTGAAGGAACTGTTCGGAACAGCGGAGCAGATAACCCGCAAACACGCGGAACCGGGAGAAGCGGCATTTGTCACTCCTGTCATGAAAGAAAAAGACATTGTGGAGAGAATTGCACGTTTGTCCGAATCCGGTGTGGAAATTCTGAACACAATCCGCATCGGCGATCTGTAAGTTTGGGGATGTTATCATGATACGCATTCAGGTTCCCGCAACCAGCGCCAATCTGGGTTCGGGCTTTGATTCGCTGGGCATTGCGCTGAATCTTTATAACCAAGTCTGGATGGAAGAATCCGACACCATTAGCATCACAAGCAAAGACGATGTTCCAATTCCGAAGGATGAAACAAACCTCATCTATTGGGCCGCTAAGAGCCTTTATGAAAGATGCGGGCATAAGCTCCCCGGTTTGAAAATCATCCAGTTAAACAATATTCCGATGGCACGCGGGCTTGGAAGCAGCTCCGCTTGCATCGTGGCCGGTATTCTCGGCGCCAACCGAATGCTCGGCAGCCCTTTGAGCCAGAAGGAACTGACCGACCTTGCGGCGGAAATCGAAGGTCACCCGGACAATACCACTCCGGCCATTGAAGGCGGTTTGGTTGCTTCCGCAATGGAGGCCGGGCGCGTTTACAGCGTCAGTGTCCCCGTTTCCGAGAAGATTCGCTTTGTGCTGTTCATTCCGCCGTTTGAACTCAAAACGGAAAAAGCGCGTTCTGTTTTGCCACAGCAGTATTCGCGCGACGATGCGGTCTACAATCTTTCCCGTTCTGCGCTTATGACGGCATCTCTTTTTTCCGGTAAACTTGAAAATCTGCGGGTGGCTGTGCAGGATAAGATTCACCAGCCGTACCGTTCAGGCCTCATTGAGCATCTCGACGATGTATTCCGCATGAGTTATGAGCTTGGTTCACTCGGTACATATGTCAGCGGTGCAGGCCCAACCATCATATCCATGGTATCTTCCAATGAGGCGGAGCGCTTTTCCGCTCTGGCCAAATCCCGCTTGAAGGAAAAAGGAATTAATGGCTGGAAAATTGAAACGCTTACTGCTGACCCCAACGGTGCACAGATCTTCACAGAGTGAGTGGCGCTAAATCACAGAAATAGATGGAGGATGGAACATATATGGCCTTGATTGTTCAAAAATTCGGAGGCAGTTCCGTCGCGGACAAGGATCGTCTGTTCAATGTGGCGGATATCGTTACCCGCACCTACGAAGCGGGAAACAAGGTCATTGTAGTCGTTTCCGCGCAGGGAGATACGACCGATGATCTTATCGCAAAGGCGAAAGAAATCAACGAAGATGCTTCCAAGCGTGAAATGGATATGCTTTTGACGGCAGGCGAACAAATGTCTGCTGCCCTGCTTGCCATGGCGATTGAAAAGCTCGGTTACCCCGTGATTTCTCTGCTCGGATGGCAGGCCGGGTTTATCACAAGTTCGGCTTACGGCAGCGCCCGCATTAAGCGCATAGAGCCGGACCGCATCCGCAAAGAACTTGATAAGAAGAACATCGTTGTTGTTACGGGCTTTCAGGGCATCAACCGCTACGATGACATGACGACGCTTGGGCGCGGAGGCTCCGACACGAGTGCTGTGGCACTTGCCGCCGCCATGCATGCCGATTTGTGCCAGATTTACACCGATGTTGAGGGCGTGTTTACTGCCGATCCGCGGAAAGTGAAGAATGCGCGGAAACTGAGTGAAATTTCCTACGATGAAATGCTTGAGCTTGCGTCGCTCGGTGCGCAGGTACTGAATAATCGCTCTGTTGAAATGGCAAAGAAATATGGCATAGAGCTAGAAGTGCTTTCAAGCTTGACCAGAAAACCGGGAACGATTGTCAAGGAGGCAGTAAAAATGGAAGAAATGCTGATTAGCGGCGTTGCAAAAGATGAGGATGTTGCCCGCGTTTCAATTATCGGTGTACCGGACCGCCCGGGCCTTGCATTCAAGATTTTCTCAAAGCTTGCAGCGAAAAACATCAATGTCGATATTATTCTTCAGTCTGTCGGTAGAAACGGAACGAAAGATATCAGCTTCACCGTGAGCCGCGCGAACCTCAAGACAACGGTTGACCTGCTTTCCGACTATCTGGAGCAGATTGGCGCCAATTCGATTGTTTATGACGAAAACGTCGCCAAGGTGTCCATCGTCGGCGCAGGTATGGAATCACACCCCGGAACTGCCGCCAAGATGTTTGAGGCACTTTATGACGCCAACATCAACATTCAGATGATTGCTACGAGCGAAATCAAGATTTCGGTTTTGATTGACCGCAAAGATGCAGACAGAGCGGTCAGCATGATTCACGAGAGATTCTTCGATGAAATGGAACAACACTAATTCTTTCTAGAAAAAATGAGCGGCTGCCCGAATTCGGGCAGCCGCTTTTGTGCTTTCTGGAAACATGACCTGTGTGAAATATTCATGAGTAGGTCAATTTTCGCTGTCAACCATGCGCATTCTGCGGTGCGTAAAGGTGAGTTTCAGCAGAATCGGAGTGATGATTGTAGTCAGTAGAACAACCAGAATTGTGGGAATAAAAACCTCCTGCGAGATGATTTTCGCCTGAAGGCCGATGTTTGCGGTGATGATTGCAACTTCGCCGCGGGAGACCATTCCCACGCCGATTTGAAGCGATTCCCGTTTGCTGATTTTGAAGATGCGCGCCCCAGCCCCGCAGCCAAGGACTTTCCCGATTACCGCAATCACGAACATAATAAAGGTAATCAGCACCTCGCGCATGCTGAATCCGTTCAGGCTGGCCTCAAGCCCTACGCTCGCAAAGAATATGGGGGAGAGAAAACCGGAAGAAATCGCTTTCACATTTTTCTGGAGGTACTGCTTGTGCGGGAACTGCGAAAGCAGCAGCCCGCAGAGGTAGGCGCCCGTAATGGCCGCAATACCAAGGCCCTCGGCTAGAAATGCAATCACAAGCACAGCGGCAAGGGCAATCGTAAAGTATGTATGGCCAGGGTGGATTCTGTCCTGAAACCGTTCCATCAGCTTCGGCGCGAATAGAATTGCGAGAATTCCGACTGCGCAGAACAGAAGGATACCAACAAGACTCCGCACAAGGGAGCCCCCATCGCTGCTGTTGTTTGCGGAAAGCAGCGCCGACACGAGAATGATTCCGAGAATGTCGTCAATCACGGCGGCACCGAGGATGTTGATTCCGGCTGTCGTGTTCAGTTTGCCGAGTTCGGTCAGCGTCTCCACGGTGATGCTTACGCTTGTGGCCGTGAGGATAATGCCGATGAAGAGGTTCTCAATCACGTTGTCGTAGAACAGAAAGGCACTTAGAGTACCTAAAATCAGCGGAACAAGAATTCCAAACAGCGCAATCATAAACGAAGATTTGCCGGCTTTTTTGAACTGTTCGAGGTCGGTTTCAAGACCGGCCAGAAACATCAGGAAGATTACGCCAAGATTTGCGAGGAGCTTGATGTCGCTGTCATAGCTGACGAGGTTCAGGCAGACCGGTCCGATGATAACGCCTGCCAAAAGGGCGCCGAGCACTTCCGGCATTTTTACTTTTCGGCTCAACAGCCCTCCGAGTTTTGTAGTAACTAAAATCAGTGCCAGATTCAACAATATTTTTTCCATACTCATCCTCCAAAAAAGAATAAAAGTGGGGAGCCCAAACGGACTCCCCACCCAAGGAGTAACTTCTTGAAGCGGCAGCAGCCGCCCAACCGAATTCTATATTTTATTATATAAAATATTATATCAAACGCTATTTTTTCTGTCAAAGGTTTGCCATCGGGATTTCCCAAAAAATGTCGAAAAGTTTCAAGGCAGTTTTGAAAGTTTATGCTTCGTTGTAATCAACGCAGTCGGGGTCGGTTTTGTGGCGCTCCGCAACAGCGGGGCAGCGGTGCGGCATAAACGGACTCCAAAAGCAGATTTTGCAGTTTCTGCATGGTACGTAAGAAGACCCCGTCAGCACGGCGTTCGGCCAGTTTGGGTCGGCAAGCATGGCGCGTGCGGAGTCGATGGTATCGGCCAAATTGTTTTCAATGATATAGGTTGCAAGCTCGGGCTTCAGAATACCGTTTACGACCGAAACGGGCACCCTGCCGTTGATATGCCGGTGCATTTCGGTTCCCTGCCAGACGATTGGCGTGTACGGCAGGCCCTCGGGGCAGTTAATCTGTTCCGAGCCCATTCCGCTGGATACCTGAAGGTAGTCCGCGCCGGCGGCTATGTACGCATCCGCGATGGCCCACGCATCCTCCAAGGTAGGCTCCGCTCCGGGCGTGCGGACGGAAACGATGAAATCACTGCCGCAGGATTCTTTGATGCCGCGGATGATTCGGCAGGCCAAGCGGGTGCGGTTCTCGACCGTTCCGCCGTATTCATCGGTGCGAAGATTCGACAGCGGGCTTGCAAATTGGTTCAGAAGATATCCGTGGCACCCGTGCAGCTGAACTCCGTCATAGCCTGCTTCATGGGCACGCTCCGCGGCACGGATGAACTGGGCGCAGATGGTTTCAATTTCGTCTACGGTGAGCGCTTCCGTTGTTCGCCCGTGGATTGTAAGTCCAGCAGAGGGGCCTTTTGCATGGCCACATTCGGGGTGGGTGTTATATCCGCCGTGGTGAATTTGTACCAGAACGACCGCACCGTGTTTGTGGCAGGCTTCGGCGATGGCGCGGTGTCCGGCAATCTGGGAATCGTCCCATAGGCCGAGCTGTGTCGGAGCAAGCCTGCCGGACGGCGTAACGCAGGTAGCCTCAACCACAATGAGACCCGCGCCGCCTTTGGCACGCAGCTCGTAGTGCCGGGCAAAGCGTTCAATCGGAATTCCCGAACCGTCTGTCCAATCAAATTTGACGGTCGGAGCAAAGGTGATGCGATTGCGCACAGTTTTGGAACCGATTTTAATTGGGGTGCAGATTTTTTTCATAACATCATCATCCTCAAATCTCTTCCGCAGATGAATTTGTACCATCAGCATAGCATATTTCAAGGATGATTTTATTGCACTATAAGAAAATATAGAACAGAGTTCTGCCTTGAGGAATATAAAAACTTGAGGAATATAAAAAAGCGGAGTACCGTTTGCCGGTACTCCGCTTTCGCTATGATGAAATTACACGTCGAATCCGAAATAGCGCACAGCGTTGTTGTAGGAAATATCCTGTACCATTTGGCCAAGTGTTTTCATGTCGCAAGGATACTCGCCGTTTTCCACCCATGTGCCAATCAGGTTGCAAAGGATGCGTCGGAAATACTCATGCCTTGTGTAAGACAGGAAGCTGCGCGAATCCGTCAACATGCCGACAAAGTTGCCCAGAACGGAAAGGTTCGCGAGGCTTGTCATCTGGTCAATCATGCCGGTCTTGTTGTCATTGAACCACCAGGCTGCGCCGTGCTGAATCTTTCCGGCCGCTTCAGTCCCTTGGAAGCATCCGATAACCGAGTCAAGCATCTGGTTGTCGATCGGATTGAGGGAGTACAGAATGGTCTTCGGCAGCTCATTGGTTTGATTCAGCGCATCCATGAACTTGGTAATCGCTTCTGCGCAGTTCGGGGTTCCGATGCAGTCGAAGCCGGTGTCGGGGCCGAGACGCTCAAACATGGCGGTGTTTGTGTCGCGGATGGTTCCGTAGTGAATCTGCATGACCCAGCCGCGCTTTGCGTACTGCTTTGCCAGGAACATCAAAACGGCATATTTGTATTTGTCCACTTCATCTTGGGTCAGTGCTTCGCCGTTTAAGCCTTTTTTGAAGATTTCTTCAACTTCGGCTTCGCTTGCCGGATTGTAAATGACATAGTTCATGCCGTGGTCGGAGGCTTTGCAGCCCATTTCCTCGAAGTGATTCAGCCGTTTTTCCAGCGCAGCGCATACATCCTTGACCGTTTTGATTTCCATTCCGCTGGCCTTGGCAAGGGAGGAAACATACTCGGCGAAAGTAGGCTTTTCAATGTTCATGATTTTGTCCGGACGCCATGTCGGAACCACTTTCACCTTGCAAGTGCTGTCCTCTTTGATGGCTTTGTGCCATTTCAGAGAATCAATCGGGTCGTCGGTTGTGCCAATCAGCTTTACATTGGACTTCTCAATGATGCCGCGAACGCTCAGCTCTTTGGTCTGCAGCTTCGCGTTGCAGAGATTCCAGACTTCTTCGGCTGTGTCGCCGTTTAATACGCCGTCATAGCCGAAATACCGCTTCAGCTCCAGATGCGTCCAGTGATAAAGCGGGTTGCCGATTGCTCTCGGCAGAGATTCCGCAAATTTCTGGAATTTCTCGCGGTCGGTGCCGTCGCCGGTGATATACTTTTCCTCGACGCCGTTGGAACGAATCATACGCCACTTGTAGTGGTCGCCGCCGAGCCAAACCTGTGTGATATTTGAGAATTGGCGGTCTTCCGCAATCTCCTGCGGATTGATGTGGCAGTGATAATCCACAATCGGCATTTTTTCCGCATAGTCATGATACAGGGTTTTCGCAGTTTCGTTGGACAGTAAGAAATCTTCATCCATAAATTGCTTCATTTTTGAGTTCCTCCGTATATTTGTTAATTTAATTCCTAAATAGGAAAGGTATCTCGTTCAATCAATTTTGAAGAAATTACGATTTTTTGCGGCACTGTTTTATTTTCAAGGATGTCGACCAATAATTGAACGGCGGTCGGGCACAGCGTATCCAGCATATTGTCCACCGTAGTCAGGGCAGGGGACGAACATTGTGCCAGAATCGAGTTGTTGAATCCAATCACCGGCATTGTCAGATTAAATTTCTGCAGCGCTTTCAGCGCGCCGATTGCCAGTAAATCCTCCGATGCCATCACGGCGGAAAATTTCAGTCCCTCACCCAGCAGTTCGGTAACTTTTGCCGTAACGCCGTCAATGGATTTCGGCACCTTAACCATTAGCGTTTCCTGAAACGGAAGATTGCATTTTTTCAGACCATCCTTGTAGCCTGAAATTTTAATACAACCGCTGTAAGTGAGGACATCATACAGATATAGTATATCGTCGTAACCCTGCTTATGCAGAAGTTGGACATTTTGGCTCACCGCGGATTGTTCATCGCACAGAACGCAGTATGTGTTTGGCAGCTCAACCAAACCGTTTATGATGATGACCGGAACCTGTTTTGCGGCATTTTCAATGTGGGAGTTGTCTGTGTTTTCCTTGAAGGCAGAGCCGATCAGGATTACGGCGTCCACTCTTTTTTTCAGCAAAAGATCCAGGCTTTTTTTCTTGTTCTCCAGTTCGTTTCCGGTGCAGCACAGCAGCGCGTCAAAGCCGTTCTGCCTTAACAGCCCTTCCACCAGCGAAACAGCTTTGGCGTAGAAGATGTCTGAAACATCCGTACACAAAATGCCAATCATCTTTATGGAGTTCAGTCCAAGCCCGCGGGCAAATATATTCGGCGTATATCCTTCTTCCTGCATGACCTTCAGAACTTTTTCCCGTGTTTTTGGGCTGACTTTCTCGCTTCCGTTGAGCACGCGCGAAACCGTTGCAATCGACACGCCGCTTCGCTTTGCGATGTCATAAATGTTCATACAACCGCCTCTGTTGTAAGCGCTTACAAAAGAGTATAATGTATTTCTGCTGATAAATCAATAGTAAATATAGAAAATACATGGGCTTTTTTAGATATTTTCAATAGATGAAAGATAGTACTATCTATACAAATTGCAAATTTATCTGCTGAATTTCCAAAACGTATAAAGTAACCGCAAAATAATAAATACTTTTTTTGAGCGCATTGATTTTTTCATTTATGGTAGCTAGAATGAGAATGTAAGCGCTTACAAACATAAGAGGTATAACGACATGAAGAAAATCAACGAACTTTACACTCGTAAACCCAGAATAATCAAAGTAGTGCAATTCGGTGAAGGCAACTTTTTAAGAGGCTTCGTCGATTATATGATTGATGTTGCCAATGAAAAAGGAGTTTTCAACGGCGATATTGCCATCGTGAAACCGAGACCGTTCGGAGACATGGAACGCTTTCACGCGCAGAATAACATTTACACCGTCTCCCTACGCGGCAAGAGAAACGGGAAAATCTATGTGGAAAACCGCGTCATTACTAGCGTGCAGAAAGCGATAAGTTCTTATAACGACTATGAGGAATATATGGCGCTTGCCCGTCTTGACACGGTGCAGTTCGTAGTTTCCAACACAACGGAAGCGGGAATTGTGTTTGATGCGGATGATAAATTTGAATTGACCCCGCCGAACACTTATCCGGGGAAGCTGACAAAGTTCCTGTACGAAAGATTCAAAACATTCCACGGCGACCCTAGCAAGGGCCTCATCATTCTGCCGGTTGAGCTGATCGAGGACAACGGAATCCGCCTCAAAGAGTGCGTGCTGAAGTACGTCGATTTGTGGAACCTGGGCGAAGAGTTCAAAAAGTGGATTTGCGAAAACAATATCTTTTGCAGCACACTGGTTGACCGCATTGTTACCGGATATCCCCAAAATCAGGCAGCGGAAATCTGCGAACAGCTGGGATATGAAGATCAGCTGCTCGATACCGGTGAACCGTTTGCCCTTTGGGTTATCGAAAGCGACAAGGATATTTCTGAGAAGTTCCCGCTGGACAAAGTCGGTATGCATGTCATTTTTACCGATAATCAGAAGCCGTATCGCGAAAGAAAAGTCCGCATCTTAAACGGTGCACATACTTCCACGGTTCTTGCCGCTTACCTTATGGGCAAAAACATTGTGCGTGAGTGCATGAACGATGCCCTTGTCCGTAAACTGATGGACAAAATCGTGTTTGATGAAATCGTTCCCACGGTCAAACTGCCGTGGCAGGAAGCAATCGACTTTGCAAAAGCAGTCTATGAGCGTTTCGACAATCCGTTTGTCGACCATGCGCTGCTTTCCATTTCACTGAATTCCGTTTCCAAGTGGAAAACGAGAATCTTGCCGACGTTCAAAGATGACTATGCAAAGAATCAGACTCCGCCAAAATTTTTAACCTTCTCCTTCGCCGCTTTGATGGCGTTTTACACTTCCGATAAGCTGGAGAACGGCGTGCTGGTCGGCGACCGTAACGGCGAGCGCTATGAGATTAAAGACGACCGGAAGGTTCTGGAATTCTTTGCGGCAAACAGCAAAAGCAAGCCTACCCGCGAATTCGTTACCGCGTTTGCCTCGAACACGGATTTCTGGGGCGAGGACCTCACTAAGTACAATCATTTCGTGGATATGGTTTGCGAAGATCTGGACAGTATGAAAAAGAACGGCATGAAAGCGACAGTCGAGGCGCTTGTAAAGGAATCATAAGATGAAAGCAATTTATAAAATCAATCCGAAGGATAATGTAGTTGTTGCTCTGCAAGACCTGAAAAAAGGCGAGAACATTCCGGCAGACGGAAAAACGATCACGCTGAACGCGAACATCGCCGCAGGCCACAAGATTGCCATAGCAAATATTCCGGAAGGCGAATGCATCGTAAAGTATGGCTTTCCAATCGGCACAGCGGCCTGCAATATCGCTGCCGGCGATTGGGTCCATACTCACAATACCAAAACCAGGCTGGGAGATTTGCTGGATTATTCCTATGAGCCCAGCTTCAAGCCGCTGGAACCCCAAACCCCCAGAACTTTTCTGGGCTATAAGAGGAAAGACGGCAAGGTCGGAATCCGCAATGAAGTGTGGATTATTCCGACGGTTGGCTGCGTCAATTCCATAGCCAAATTGATTGAAGAGGAATCTCAGAAATTTTTAACTCCGGAATTGGACGGGATTTATTCATATAGCCATCCGTACGGCTGCTCACAGCTTTCACAGGACAAGCGGAACACGGAATTGGCACTGTCCGGACTGATTCATCATCCGAACGCAGGAGCTGTGCTCGTCCTCGGCCTTGGCTGTGAAAACAGCAATATTGACGAGTTGAAAAAAGTACTGGGCGATTATGACAGTGACCGTGTGAAATTTCTGGTTTGCCAGGAACACGAGGATGAAGTAGAAGACGCCGTAAAGATTGTGGAGGAATTATGCCGGTATGCTTCGCAGTTTAAGCGGGAGCCGTGCAGTGTTGAGCATCTTACCATAGGCTTAAAATGCGGCGGGTCAGACGGCTTCTCCGGAATTACGGCAAATCCGCTTGTGGGTGCTTTGCCCGACTTGCTGATTGCGCAGGGAGGTACGGCGATTTTAACGGAAGTGCCGGAAATGTTCGGCGCGGAAACGATTTTGATGAACCGCTGCCGCAGCAAGGAAGTCTTTGATAAAACCGTAGACCTCATCAACAACTTCAAAAAATATTTCATGAGATACAACGAAAAAATTGATTCCAACCCGTCTCCCGGCAACAAGGCGGGTGGAATTACCACTTTGGAGGATAAGTCCCTCGGCTGTGTCCAAAAGGGAGGAACGGCGCCGGTTAACGATGTGCTTCGTTATGGCCAGTCGGTTCATGAAAACGGCCTCAATCTACTACAGGCACCCGGCAATGACCTTGTAGCTTCTACGGCTCTCGCTGTTTCGGGAGCGCACATGGTTTTGTTCACCACAGGGCGCGGTACTCCTTTCGGCTGCCCGGTTCCAACGGTAAAAATCTCGAGCAACTCGGAACTAGCTCGCAAAAAGGCAAGATGGATTGACTTCGACGCAGGGAAATTATTGACTGGCACCGAACTTTCGGAGCTCGCACAGGAATTGCTCGATTATGTCATCAATGTCGCTTCCGGAAAGCAGACAACAAAATCCGAAGCGTTCGATAAGCGCGAATTGGCAATCTTTAAGGATGGAGTCACGTTATAGCTCTCAGGCTATCGGATGATGCGTGGCAAGCCTTATGCAACTAAAAATATAAGTAACTTTTTAAAGGTAAAATCAGAGAGAAGAGTAACGCTGAAAATTGTCGGCGTTACTCTTTTTTGTGTGATGTCCATCGTGTTCCACCAGAACGATGGACCGAAATTTTTTCCTTTGAATATCAAATTTAATGGCAACTCATGCCAGAGATGCGAAATCATTACCCCTTGGCTGTTGTTCTTAAAAAGACAAATACAGAATTTCTATGAAAAAAGTACACGTATTATAAAAATCTTACCGATGTGTTCTCTAAGATAGCGATGGTATAATTACAAATGAAAAGAGTGGCAGATCAACAAATTAATTGTTTATATTTCACAATTAAATGATCTTGAATTCCAAGCAGGGACCTTCCGGAACGCTTTGGGTTATTGAAAAAGGAAGTATATACCGATCCCATCGATGGATACAGCAGATTTTTTGAAAAGCTTTTACACATTCGAATTAGACGTATCTTCACGCGTCAGGACGAAAAGTAGAAAGTTATGCAGCAGTGATAATTTCTGAGGAGTGAGAATATTGCATTTTCTTCAAGGATTCAAAAAAGAGTTCAAAAAAAACTGGCAGCTGTTTCTGTTGGCTACACCTGGCGTAATTCTAGTGTTCCTTTTTGCATATTTGCCGATGTTCGGCATTGTAATTGCATTTAAGAGCTACAATTACGAACAGGGCCTTCTGGGAAGTCCGTGGTGCGGATTTAAAAACTTCCAGTTCCTGTTTGCGTCGAACACGGCGTGGGAGATTACAAAATTAACGCTGGGCTACAATTTCCTTTTTATTCTTTTAGGTCTTGTACTGCCGGTGATTCTGGCGCTGGCATTCAACGAAGTTCGGCGTCCTCTGGCGTCAAAGATTTACCAGACGATTTCCATTATGCCGAACTTCCTGTCCTGGGTCATCATGTCTTACATAGGGTTGGCGCTTTTAGACACCAATGGATTTTTCAATTCTGTACTGCAGATGTTTGGCAAAGACCCCGTTTATTTTTACGCTGACCCAAAATACTGGCCGGCCATTTTAATTTTGACGAGTCAGTGGAAGAGCATCGGCTATAGCAGCGTGGTATACCTTGCGTGCATCTGCGGCATCAGCGTAGAGTATTACGAAGCGGCAATTTTGGACGGTGCATCCAAGTGGCAGCAGATTTGGTACATCACGCTGCCGTCACTGAAACCGATGATGGTGATTACCACGATTATGGCATTGGGCCATATTTTCAATTCGGATTTCGGCCTTTTCTATCAGATGCCCATGAATCAGGGACAGCTTTACCCGGCAACGGAAACAATTGACGTTTATGTTTACAATGCGCTGCAGTCGATGGGCAACATCAATATGTCCGCTGCGGCCAGCGTGTTCCAGTCCGCCGTCGGATTTGTAACAATTTTGCTTGCCAACGCAGCAATTCGGAAGATCGACAATGAAAACGCTTTGTTCTAATTGATATAGGAGTGTAAGCAGTATGGATAGAAATTCGGACGAGTTCGGAACTAAAGTTGCCAGAGTCGGCCAAAAGGTTCTGTTGCACGATATCATTCTAAATGCCATAATGGTGATTTTATCTATCATCTTTTTGGCTCCCGTGGCGCTGGTGTATATTATATCTTTCAGCAGCGCGGAAAGTATTCGAGAAATCGGCTACAGCTTTGTTCCAAAATCATGGTCGCTAGATGGATACATATACCTGCTCGGAAGTTCGGAGCAGCTGTTGAGTTCTTTGGGCGTTTCTGTGTTTGTAACGGTGGTCGGTACGGTGCTGACCGTTGTGGTAACGGGCATGATTGCCTACGTTATTTACCGAAAAGATTTCAAGTACAGAAAGCAGCTTACTTTTTATCTGTTCTTCACGATGCTTTTTTCAGGCGGCATGGTTCCGTCCTACATTGTCAACACAAATCTGCTGCATTTGGGTGACAACATTCTGATTCTGTTTCTGCCGACGTTGTGCAGCGCGTGGAATGCAATCATCCTGCGCACGTTTTACACTCAGACAATTCCGGATTCGCTGATTGAAGCGGCGAAAATTGACGGCGCCGACGAATGGGTAATCTTCTTCAGAATTGTGATTCCGATTGCAAGGCCGGCGCTCGCAACCATTGCCCTGTTTTCTATGGTCGGCCTGTGGAACGACTGGTTTACCGGTCTGCTTTATATCAATACACCGTCCAAGGAACCGCTGCAGGTGCTGCTGCAGAAGCTGCAGTCGACTCTTGATTACTTAACAACGAACGCTTCCTTCGCAAGTTCAGCAGACGGTATTCGCATGGCACTGAATATGCCGACTGACAGTGTCCGCATGGCGTTGACCGTACTCATTATGACGCCGATTCTGTTCGCATATCCGTTCTTCCAAAAGTACTTCGTGCGCGGCATTACGATTGGCAGCGTAAAGGGTTAATTACCTAGCTGATTTTATTGCACTCTATATTTTTTATAAATATAGAAATTTTATTGGGAGGAAAAAACATGAAAGCATCAACCCGAATCAAAAGAGCCGTTAGTGCAGTGCTTTCTGCGGCGATGATTCTCTCTCTCACTGCCTGCAGTAACGGTTCGACAACCAGTTCATCAACGGCAGACTCGAATGCGGCCGCAACAAAAAGCGGAAAGACTGTTACCCTGGATTGGTATATGTTCCTGGATACGATTCAGCCGGATCAGTCCAAAGTTATTGACAAGATGAACGAATATGTCAAGGACAAAATTAACGCGACCGTAAACGCTCACTTCTTCCAGGCGGGCGAATACGGCACCAAGATGCCGGTTATCATTTCTTCCGGTCAAAACTACGACATTTGCTACTCGTCCACATGGGGTACCCCGAACTACACACAGACTGCAACCATAGGCGCGTTTATGAAACTGGATGAAGAGACACTCAAGAAATACGCGCCGGAGACCTATTCTACCATTCCGGAAAATGTGTGGGATAGTGCAAAAGTTAACGGAGATATCTACGGCATTCCGATCTACAAGGAAGAGGGACTGCAGTACGTACTGATGGTCAATGCCGATATTGCTAAAAAGTACGACATCGACTACAGCAAGATAAAGAGCTGGAAAGATTTGGGCGGCGTTCTGGGCGAACTTCATCAGAAAGCTCCGAACATTATCGGCCTCTGCGCAGCTTCCCTCTGGCGTGCCGCCGGCTTTGCCGTTGATGCTGGTTCTGGCGTTGTTGGTGAGGTAAACATTCCGGGCCATGAAGCTTTTGCAAACCAGAAGGAAAACACCGTTTTCAACCAGTATGCAACACCGGAATTCAAGGAATTCTGCTCCACCGTGCATCAGTGGTACAAAGCAGGATATCTGGTACAGAACCCGCAGGCCTACTCGGACGATACCCGTAACGCTGATGACAAGGCCGGCCGCCTGTTCTCATGGATCATCGGCTATGCGCCGGATTTTGAAAAGACATATTCCAATACGGTTGGACACACTGAGGATTATGTCCCGCTGACACCAGTTTTTTTCACGGGCGCTTCCGACTTCCACTGCATTTCCGCAAACTCTCAGCACAAAGAAGTTGCTCTGCAGTTCCTTAACCTTGTGAACACAGATAAGGCCGTCGGTAATTTCCTGCGTCACGGCATCGAAGGAACACATTACATCTTGGAGAACGGCCAGGTCAAGCAGATCAGCAAAGCCTACGGCTACGATATGGGCTGGCAGTTCGGCAGCGTGTTTAACCAAGACTGGGTCATTAGCTATCCGTCAGACATTGCACAGGTTTACAAAGACTGGAACGCACAGGCTGTCGCCAATCCGCTGCTCGGCTATAAGTTTGATGATACCAATGTGAAGAATCAGATTGCCGCATTGTCCAATGTAATTAAGCAGTACTACGATCCGCTTACTTTGGGTGTGGCTGATCCTGACCAGATGCTGGGTAAATTCCTCGACAGCCTGAAACAGAACGGCGCGGACGAGCTGTTGAAGGTTGAGCAGGAGCAGGTAGACAAGTTCCTGAGCAGCAAGAAGTAAGTTCAAAAAGTCGAAATATGAAGTTGTTCTGAATCCCTCTCAGAGCATCTGTTGATAAACGAACTGGAGATGACATTATGAGTAAATTAATCGGCAAGGAATTGAAAAATATTCCCTGGGAGGATCGCCCGGCCGGCTGCACGGCACCGGTTTGGCGTTACAGCGGCAACCCTGTGATTCAGAGCAACGCGATTCCGACGTCGAATAGTGTCTTCAATTCGGCTGTGGTGCCGTTCGGCTCCGAATTCGCCGGTGTATTCCGCTGCGACAGTCGGGGTGTCAGCATGGATATTTACCCCGGTTTCAGTGACGACGGAATACATTGGAATATTTCCCCTGACCCAATCCGGTTTGAAGGCGATCCCGAGGTCACTGTGCGGGAATACCGCTACGACCCGCGTGTTTGCTTCCTGGAGGATCGGTATTATATCACATGGTGCAACGGCTACCACGGCCCCACCATCGGCGTCGGATACACTTTTGACTTCAAGACCTTTTATCAGTTGGAAAACGCCTTCCTGCCGTACAATCGCAACGGCGTGCTGTTCCCCAGAAAAATCGGCGGGTACTATGCAATGCTGAGCCGCCCGAGCGACACGGGTCATACGCCGTTCGGCGATATTTTCTGCAGCTTCAGCCCCGACCTTACTTTCTGGGGCAAACACCGCTATGTGATGGGTGCAGTTAATCAGGACTGCACAGCTTGGCAATCCAAGAAAATCGGCCCAGGCCCTACGCCGTTAGAGACGGATGAAGGCTGGCTGCTGATTTACCACGGCGTCATCAACACCTGCAACGGTTTCGTTTACCGCGTGGGCTGTGCGCTGTTGGATTTGGAAAAGCCGTGGATTGTCAAGCGGCGTTCACGGTTCTACATTCTGGGACCGCAGGAACTTTATGAACGTGTTGGAGACGTACCAAACGTAACCTTCCCGTGTGCTGCTCTAGCGGATCCTGCAACCGGCCGGATTGCGATTTATTATGGCTGTGCCGATACGGTTACGGGACTTGCCTTCACAACAGTCGATGACTTGATTGAGCACATGAAAAAATATCCGCTGGAGCTTGGGTGATGCCGAACCGCAGAATCCCAGCCTGAAAAACTTTTTAGTGCTGTTGTGTGCTTGAGGACAATGGTGAAAACCGGCAGGATGTGTCTATGCAAAAATGTGCCGAGCGTTTACGTTCACTCGGACATTTCATCAGGGACATATCCTGCCGCTCACCTAATTAGGAAATAAATGCATTTTTGCGTCAATTTGTGATAAATGGTGATTGTTTCCTATTGGATGGAAAACCGTTCCGGATTCTGTCCGGAGCGATTCATTATTTCCATGTGGTTCCCGAATACTGGGAAGACCGCCTTCGGAAGTTTGCGGCGTGTGGACTGAATACCGCTTGATGTAAGCGGGTGCGCCTGAACTTCCGGTTTTTGCCTGTTTTTCTCATCCGAAAGTTTTAGACCGGCAGATTTTACTATACTGTTGATATATGACGGAGATGGGTTTTTATGCAATTTCTCCCCCTTCCGAAAAAATTGACGGAAACCGGTGAATCTTTTCTTATAGGTCCGAAGTTCGTAATTACGCTGGATACCAACTGCGGCTACAGCGAATTCTGCGCGGCAAAGCAGTTCCGTTCGGAGCTTTGCCGCACGGTCTGCACCGAAATCTCCATTGAGAAGGCTCCGCAGCCGGTTGGCCCGGGACTTTTTCTGCGCCTGCGCGATGAGGAGGAAGAAGGCGCATACTGCCTGAAAATCACTTCATCGGGGGCGGAACTCAGCGGCGGCAGCGCCGGCATCTTTTGGGGAATTCAAACGCTGCGGCAGCTTGTGCGCCAATGCGGTACTCAGTGGCCCGGTCTGCTCATTGAAGATGCACCCGGTATGCAGACGCGCGGCTTTTTCCACGATGTGACACGCGGAAAAGTGCCGACTCTGCAAACACTCAAAGAACTTGCCGAACGACTTGCCTTCTATAAGATCAATCAACTGCAGCTTTATGTGGAACACACCTTTGCATTCCGTGGCTTCAGCGAAGCATGGACCGGCAAGGACCCACTGACTGCGGAAGAAATTCTGGAGCTGGACGAATACTGCCGTGAACGTCACATTGAGCTGGTGCCGTCCATTGCCACGTTCGGGCATCTTTATGAGGTCTTGAAAACCAAAACATGGCGCCGTTTCTGTGAATTGGAGGTTGACGACGCGGCACCGTTTGCGTGGTATGACCGTATGACCCACCACACCTTGGATGCGTCCAATCCCGACAGTCTGCAGCTCGTGAAAGAAATGCTGGATCAGTACCTGCCGTTGTTTACCTCCAATCAGGTCAACATCGGCTGTGACGAAACTTTTGACATCGGCTGCGGCAAGAGTGCGGCGCTTGCCGAAAAAATAGGGAAGGACCGTCTTTACGTGGACTTCCTTAAGCAGATTATCGCATATGTGCAGAGCAAAGGGAAAAAGGTCCTTTTCTGGAGTGACATTATCCTGAAAAGCCCTCAGTATCTTCGCGAATTGCCCAGAGGCACCACCTGTTTGTATTGGAACTACGGACGCAAGGTTAACGAGCAGGAGATCAAAGTCCTTGCGGATTCCGGCATTGATTTCATGGTTTGCCCCGGTGTATGCGGTTGGAATGTGATGATGAACATTTTGGACGGGGCGTATGAAAATATCGGGCAGATGGCAAAGTACGGAACCAAGTACGGTGCGCGAGGAATGCTTAATACGGACTGGGGCGACTACGGGCACATTAACCTGTTTGCCAACTCCATGCCCGGCATGGCGACCGGCGCCGCACTCTCTTGGAATCCCGGCGACCGGCGCAGCTGGCAGGAAATCTGCCGCGCTTATGCTCGCTTGGAGTTCGGCGAACAGTCCGAAAAGCTGATGGATTTGCTCACCGAGTTGGAGATGAATCAGGTCGGCACTTGGCAGGACGTTGTTTGCTGGCGAGAGTCGCAGCTGCTCTCCATTGAACGCGCAAAGCAGGATTCCGAGCGTATCGAGCACATGGATGCCGACAAAGCGCTAAACGGTTATAAAAAAATTTTAGAAATTGAACAGCAGCTTGTCGGCTTTACTGCGCCGGAACCGCGCCGCACGGATTTTAAAGAATTCCTCTGCGCGGCTCGCGGCGCAGCTTTGATGAACGCCGCCTGCCTCGCGCTGAAGAAATATGCGTATCACGCGGAAACAACTCCGCTAGCGCTGGACTGCGGCACCCTTGCCGTTGAATTGGAGCTGTGGCTGCAGTGCTTCACCGAATTGTGGCGTATCCGCAACAAGGAAAGCGAACTATACCGCATTCGTGCTACGGTGCAGGATTTGTGCGCATTCCTGCGGGACTGTGTTTGATTTTATCAACAGGGGCGGAACAAAATGTCAAAAAAAATTCTAGCAGGGTATTGCATTAACGAAAACGTAAAGGACTTAACAGCTGACGATGCACGAAAACTGACGCATTTGAATATTGCTGCCGGTACGGTCCGTGATGGTCGGGCAGTTCTGGTTTCGGAGGAGGGGGTTTCCTGCATTCCGCAGATTCGCAAATGGAACCCGGAGCTAAAATGCTCGGTCTGTTTTGGCGGAGAATTTTCCACCCCCTGCCTGACGCAGGAGGGCCGCCTGCAGATTGCCGAAGATTTGGCGGCAATTGTCCGCCGTTACGGCTTAGACGGAGTAGACATCGATTGGGAGTATCCATGCTGCGGAGAAAACGGACTGGAAGCAAACCCAGCAGACCGCAAGACTTACACCCTCTTGCTTGAGGCTATCCGCAACCAGCTGAATGCTGTCGGAGACCATTTGCTCCTAACCAGCGCAGTGGGTGCGGGGCAATATTTTCTTGACAGCACCCAGATGAAGGACGTGCAGAAGTACCTCGATTACGTATATATCATGACATATGATTTGCGCGGGGCGTTCCAAATCCTGACTGGGCACCACACCAATTTGTATACGCCTGTTGGGGATATCTTCTTAGATAGTGCCGACTCGGCGGCACGTGCATTTGTTGCCGCCGGTGTGCCGAAGGAAAAAATCGCAATCGGCATGGCGTTCTACACACGGATGTGGAAAGGGGTACCGAATCGCTACAACGGCTATCTGCAGATCGCCAAGACGCGCGGTGAATACGGCCCGCATTACGACGAGCTGCTGGCCGATTATATTGACAAGAACGGATATAAGCGTTATTGGGACGACGTTTGTAAAGCACCGTATCTTTTTAACGGGGACACCTTTATTTCTTACGATGATGAACAATCGATTCGATGCAAATGCGATTATGTGCGTCAGCAGGGCTACGCGGGTGTGTTTTACTGGGAACACGGCTGCGACACAACCCGCACGCTTCTGCGTGCAGCACACGAGTCTTTGTATATTGGGGATGAACATTAGTGAAACGTGTTTTGGCAGGTTATATGCTCAGCCAGTTTGTCCCTGCGCACTTTACCCGTGAGGATGCGCAGAAGCTGACACACCTGATGCTGGCGTTCGGACAAATTGACGACGGGGCAATTTATACAGGACACATGACCGGACTGGATCAAATCGAGCAGATTCGGCAGTGGAATCCGAACTTAAAAATTCTGCTTTCATTGGTGGGAAAGGAGGAAGGCTCTTTTTCGGACGGCAGTGCGACGGAAGCCGGTCGGCGGAAAATCGCGCAGTCTTGTGTGGAGACGGTCAAGAAATTCGGACTCGACGGCGTCGACTTAGACTGGGAGTACCCCTGTTGCCCGGAAAACTTCATTAAAGCCCGCCCTGAGGATAAACAGAATTTTACGCTGCTGTGCCGCGAAATCCGAAATGCGTTTGATGCCGCATTCCCGCAGCACCGCCTGTTGACCATAGCAGCCGGAGCAGACCGGTACTACATTGAAAATACGCAGATGGATTTAGTCCAGCTGTACTTGGACCTTGTCTTTGTCATGACCTACGACCTGCGGTGCGGATTTCATACGTTGACCGGGCACCACACCAATCTTTACACGGTAACAGGCGACCTGAACCGCACCAGCGGAGATGCCGCTGTCCGTTTATTTGAGCAGGCCGGTGTACCGAAGAACAAAATTGTTCTCGGCGCGGCAATGTATTCCCGCAAGTGGGAGCATGTGCAGGACCGCAATCACGGTTTTCTGCAGCTGACGGAGTCCGCGGGTGGCTACGGCCCGAATTATGACGAGCTTGTGGAATCCTATATCAACAAGAACGGCTATGTCCGGTATTGGGACGATGAAGCAAAGGCACCGTGGCTGTTTAACGGCAGTACGTTCATTTCCTATGACGACCCAGAGTCGATTCGCTGCAAGTGCGAATATGTCAAACAGCGTGATTTGGCAGGCTTGTTCTACTGGGAACACGGCGGAGACAGCACCCGTCAATTGCTGCGGGCAATGGCAGACAACCTTTCCGAAGCGTAAAGCGTTTCCGCTCAACAGAAAGGAGTAAGTTGATGAAAGCAATTGTGGTTGACGACGACGAAGTTGTTCTTCAGGGCCTTCATACGGTGATTCCGTGGGATACCCTTGGGTTCTGCGAGGTAATCAGTGCAAAAAACGGCGAGGAAGCCTACCAAAAGGCGGTCGCCGAAAACCCCGATGTTATCATAACGGATATTCGCATGCCGGTTATGGACGGGTTGGATCTTGCGCGAAAGATTCATGAAACAATGGACGGGGTTTCTGTGATTATCATGAGCGCTTACGAGGATTTCGAGTATGCGCGTTCTGCGATGCGTTACGGGGTGTCCGATTATATTCTGAAGCCGATTGACCTGGATAAAATCAATCAGCTGGTCCTCCGCCTCAAAGAAATTCGGGACGTTAAAAGTGCCAGAAGCAACGTGATGCGCAACCTTTACAACGGCGACCTGAAGGCGCGGATTTTTGAAGATTTGAAGGAAGGCCTCCTTGACGATATTGAGACACTGCTCAAACAATACAGCGAGCACGCTTCCATCGAAGATGTGAGAAGCATGTGCTTGAAGCTGGTGGAATTGCTTTTCAGCTACTATGAGAATATCGGGCTAAACCTGAACGCGGTCCGCAGCTTTCAGTTGGAAGCAATTGACAAAATTATGGAGCTGAAGTCCGCGCAGGAAATCTGCAGCGTGACGCATTGCCTGTTCTGCGATATTTTTACCTTTGTGTCGAAAGAGAAAGCGGACCGTGGAGCGATTTTGGCCAATGCGGCAAAGCAGATGATGGAGCAGGAGTTTGCAAACTGTAGCTTTTCGCTGCAGTATGTTGCGGACAAGCTCGGTGTAACGCCAAGCCGCCTAAGTGTGCTGTTCCACAAAGCCTTCGGTGTGAATTTCAGCTCTTACCTTGCACAGGTGCGCATCACAAAAGCGCAGGAGCTGCTCAAGGATTTTTCACTGAAAATTGACGAGATCGGCAGTATGGTCGGCTACACAGATTCCCATTACTTTGCCAAGGTGTTCAAGCGGGTTGTCAACCTGACACCGTCGGAGTACCGCAACGTCAGCGGAGGAATTTTGAATGCCATCTAAAAAGCGGCGCGGCCGGGTGCACAGCATACAGAAAAGAATCGCAATTATATACATACTGGTGTTTACGGCATTTCTCTCTTTCCTCGGCGGCATGACGTACGTGATTTTCCAAAAGACGCTGACGCAGCAGGTTATGACGGACCACGAGCACCTGCTCAAGCAGAGCCAGGAAAATATCGATCTGCTGGTGAGCAATATCAACTATGCGTTTGTGTATATGAGCGCAGACCAGTACACGGCGGAAATCCTGAATCATCAGGATTTGGACACAGTGTCGGCGTATAACTACATCCGCCTGCTTAAGCAGCAGTTCACAAATTTTATCGACCTGCCCGCAACCGACCTGAATACGGTTTACCGCGCGTATCTGTTTTTAAACCCCAACGAACCGCTTGCAAAGTGGCTTCCGTCCTACAATATCACCAGCGAGAATATGGAAAGCGGCGTTTACAACACTGACGCAGTAAAAGACGCATCCTGGTATCGGCAGGCGGTCGAAACGCACGGTGAATTGGTTTTTACCGTGCAGAAAGACGAAGACAAGACAAATGAGATTTATATTTCCAAGCTGATTATTAACCCCTATATTTTTTCGGATTCCATCGGCGTTGCACTGTTTGTGGTTTCGCCGAATGCTTTTGCCCAGCAGATTCAGATGCCACAGTACGCTGAGTCCACAACAATTCTGCTGACGGACAACCACAAAAACGTGATTTACAACGCAGCACCGTCTGTCGGTACACAGCCATCCAGTACAGATATCCTGCAGGCGGTGGACCGGAACCAGATTGACAATGTGTGCAAAACAGTCAGTATTAACGGCGAACCATATATCATCAGCTGCAACCAACTGCAGTGGGGATGGTATATGATTTCTGCCGTGCCGTATTCCAGCCTGACTTCGAGAATGCGGCCGGTGCTGTACATGATTATTTTGATTCTAATCATCGTCATTTTGCTGGGTGCGTTCTTTGTTATCTTCGCTGCAAAGAAAATCTCGAAGCCGATCATCATGCTGACAAAGACGATGGAAGATTACAATGCAGGCGAGGTGCCGAACCTGCCGGATGTCAAACTGCCGAACGACGAAGTCAGCCAGCTCTATGCCAGCTTTGCCGATATGACGTCGCGAATTCAAACATTGATTGAGGGCATCAAAGAAAGCCATAACCGCCAGCTGCAGGCGGAGTATGACGCCTTGCAGGCGCAGATTAACCCGCACTTCCTGTACAACACGCTGAATTCCATCAACTGGATGGTGATTATGCGCAAGGAGTACGACATTTCCAATGCAATTTCTGCACTTTCTGCCATTATGCAGTACAGTATCAGCCGTCGAGACAGTGAAGCCACGATTGCGGATGAGCTGCAGCACGTGGAAAAATTCATGGTCATTGAAAAACTGCATTACGGAGAAAAGGTGCAGTACAGCTGTACGGTCAGTGAGGCGTGCAACGACTGCATGGTTCCGAAAATCATCCTGCAGCCGCTTGTCGAGAATTCTATCATACACGGCATTGCGTGCAAGAACGGCAGCGGATACATCCAAATCACCGGTGATGTAATTGACGGTTTGGTGAAGCTGCAGGTGACGGACAACGGCGTCGGCGTTGATGCCGAGCAAATGAATCAAAGACTCAAAAATGAAGATTTGGTTCCCGCCAAAGAGCACGGCATCGGTGTGGTCAATGTGAACAACCGCATCCGCATGATGTTCGGCGAGCAGTACGGGCTGATTTATTCCAGCAACGAAGAAGGTGGCACAACCGTAACGGTACAGCTGCCCGCAATCAAAAAATCCCCGCAGGATAAATTAGCGGGCAAATTTTTGAGACAGTGAAAAGGGCGAGAAAACTTGGATCGAAACAGATATTTGAAAGAGATTAACCGTGTGGTGCGCGAAGGAACCTTCCACGACACATGGGAGTCGCTTTCACAGTACCGCATTCCGGATTGGTACATTAAAGCAAAGTTCGGCATTTTTATTCATTGGGGCGTTTACTCCGTCCCTGCATTCGGAAGCGAGTGGTATTCCCGAAATATGTACCTGAAGGGAACCAAGGAATTTGAGTATCACCGCAAGACGTTCGGGGAGCAAAAAGACTTCGGCTACAAAGATTTTATTCCGATGTTTCGCGCGGAGCATTTTGACCCTGAAGCGTGGGCAGATTTGTTTCAGAAGGCGGGTGCCCGATATGTGGTTCCGGTAGCAGAGCATCATGACGGGTTTCAGATGTACAAAAGCGAACTGTCGCATTTTAACTCCTACGAAATGGGTCCGCACCGCGACATTGCAGGCGAGCTGAAGCTGGCGATAGAAAACCGCGGCCTTGTGTACGGTGCTTCTTCCCATCGGATTGAGCATTGGTTCTTTATGGGGCACGGCAAGGAGTTCCCAAGCGATATTCATGAGCCGCTCAAGCAGGGAGATTTGTACTGGCCTTCTATGCCGGAGCCGGATATTCTCGACCTGTTCAGTAAGCCGGAGCCCAGCGAGGAATTCCTAACAGACTGGCTGCTGCGCACCTGCGAGATTGTGGACCGCTACCACCCCAGAGTGCTGTATTTCGATTGGTGGATTCAGCACAGCGCCGTTAAGCCGTACCTCAAAAAATTTGCGGCTTACTACTACAACCGTGCTTTGGAGTGGGGCACCGGCGCAGTCATCAATTATAAGTACGATGCGTTTCCGATGGGCACCGCGGTTCTGGATATGGAACGCGGCCAATTTGCGGAAGCAAAGCCGTACTTCTGGCAGACGGATACTTCGGTAGCCCGCAATTCGTGGGGATACACTGAAAACAACGATTATAAACCTGTCAGCGAGATTCTCTGCACACTTGCGGATGTGGTCAGCAAAAACGGCTGCCTGCTGCTTAATATCGGCCCGCGCGCGGATGGCACCATTCCGGAAGAAGACCGGAACATCCTGCTTGCGGTCGGCGATTGGCTGCGGGTAAACGGTGAAGCAATTTACGACACGCACGTGTGGCGCGTGTCTCAGGAAGGGGAGACCAAGGCAGCCAACGGTCAGTTCGCAGACGAAAAAGGCACGGCGTATACGTCAAGGGACATCCGCTTTACGGCAAAGGGACCGTATATTTACGCAATTGTTCTGCGTGCACCGGAGGACGGCGTAGTTCGCATTCAGTCGCTTGCAGACCGCGACGCGCAAAAGACGCCATGCTTCCACGGGATTATTCGTGACGTGACGGTTTTAGGCCAACAGGAGAAGCCGCAGTGGGAGCGTTCTGCGGAAGCTTTGACCGTAAGAATGGAAAAAGCCAAAGATGAAAACCCAGTTGTTATTCGAATTTTGACAGACTGAGAGATAGGAGGAGCACATGATATTTGCAAAAGAGCGGGCGCAGGTTATCTGTGACCAGTTGAAAAAAGCCGCCTGCCTGCAGAAGCAGGAGATTACTGAGTGGAAAGTCAAAAAAGGCCTGTTCCTGCGTCCGGAAGAAGCGGAGCGGGACGCGCAGGAGTGGAAATTGTTCGACAGCAGCACGATGCACTGGTACGGGCCGGACCAGCACTATTGGTTCCGCACGATGCTTACGGTGCCGGAAAGCTTTGAGGGTCGTCCTCTCTGGTTTCGCATCCGCACGCAGATTGACGAGTGGGACGACGGAAAGAATCCGCAGTTCCTACTGTTTCTCAACGGCGAAGTATTGCAGGGACTGGACATGAATCACCGCGAGGTTCTCGTAACGCGCTCCGCCAAAGCAGGGGTGACCTATCAAATCGATTTGCAGGCCTACACCGGCATCTTACATACCGAGTTCCAGCTGCTCGGTGAAATACTGGAGATTGACCCCGAAACGATGGGCCTTTACTACGATATGCAGGTGCCGCTCTGGGCACTGAGTCGCATGGACAAAGACAGCCAGTCTCGCTACGCAATCGAAACGGTCGTGAACGACACCGTGAATCTGATTGATCTGCGGGACGCACCGTCGGAGGCATTTTCGGCTTCCGTCAAAAGAGCGCGGGAGTACATCGCCCAAAAGCTGTATACAGACCTTGCCGGCCATGACGAAGTGATTGCAACCTGCATCGGCCACACGCACATCGACGTTGCGTGGTGGTGGACGGTAAATCAGACCCGGGAAAAGGTCGTGCGCAGCTTTTCCACGGTTCTTAAGCTGATGGACGAGTATCCGAATTTCAAATTTATGTCCAGTCAGCCGCAGCTCTATCAGTTTCTCAAGGAGCGCTACCCGGAGTTATTCGCCAAAATTAAGCAGCGCGTCAAAGAAGGCCGCTGGGAGCCTGAGGGCGGCATGTGGCTGGAGGCCGACTGTAACCTGACTTCCGGTGAATCCTTGGTGCGGCAGTTTATGTACGGCGAGCGCTTTTTCCGCGAGGAGTTCGGCAAGGAAAACCATGTGCTGTGGCTGCCGGACGTGTTCGGCTACTCCGGAGCTCTGCCGCAGATTGCCAAAAAGTGCGGCATTGACTACTTTATGACAACAAAGCTTTCCTGGAACCAGTTCAACAAGATTCCGTATGATACGTTTCGGTGGCGCGGCATTGACGGCACGGAGATTTTGACGCACTTCATCACGACGCTGGGCGTCGGTCAGTCAAGCAGCAATTTCTTCACCACCTACAACGGGATGCTGCATCCGGACGCAATTATGGGTGCTTGGGAGCGCTACCAGAACAAAGAGATTAACAACGATGTACTTATCTCCTACGGCTATGGCGACGGCGGCGGCGGACCGACCCGTCAGATGCTGGAGACTTCCATGCGTTTGGAAAAGGGACTCCCCGGCGTACCGAAAGTGCGGCAGGAGTTTGCAGGAACCTACTTCCGCGAATTGGATGAGAGGGTTTCCAAGAATCCGCGCTTGCCTGTGTGGGAAGGCGAATTCTATTTCGAATATCATCGCGGCACCTATACTTCCATGGCACGCAATAAGCGTGCAAACCGCAAGAGCGAGCTGCTGCTGATGGACTTGGAACTGCTGTCTGTGATGGCGCAAAACGCCGGTGCAGCTTACCCTGCGAAGGAACTGGAAAAGATGTGGAAAATCGTACTGCTGAATCAGTTCCACGATATTCTGCCCGGCAGCGCGATTCACGAAGTGTATGAGCAGACGAAAAAAGAGTATGCGGAACTGGCGGAGCAGGCTGGTAACCTGCTGAACGAACGTCTGCACCTGCTGGCCGGTATCGGTGAAGCGCAGGTTGCGTTTAACACCCTCGGTTTTGTGAGGGACGATGTGGTTTATTTGAAAGACTGCAAAGCATCGGCTTTGCGTCTGCCGGACGGCACGATTGCGCCGGTACAGCAGTGCGAGGAAGGCTCTGCTGTGGCGTATGTAACCGGACTGCCTGCTAAGGGATATGTCAGCCTGCAGCCTTGCAAGGAGAGAGAACCCAAAAATCCGCTGGTCTGCATGGAAGACGGCATCGAAACACCGTTCTACACCGTCAAATTCGGTGCGGACGGCTGCATCACTTCGATCTGGGACAAAGAAAATCAGCGCGAAGTGCTGCAGAAGGGCAAATCCGCAAACCTCATGCGCGTATATGAGGACAAGCCGATTTACTACGACAACTGGGATATTGATATCTTCTACAAAGAAAAGTCTTGGGATGTAACGAATCTTACAGCCATGCAATGGACGGAACGCGGTCCGGTGCGCGCAACGCTGCAGATTGAGCGCCGCTACCAGAATTCCGTCATTCGCCAGAAGATTCATTTTTACGCGAACCTGCGCCGAATAGACTTTGAAAGCTATGTGGATTGGCACGAACATCAGCAGCTGCTGAAGGTGCATTTCCCGCTCGATATTCATACCGATGAGGCGACATTCGACATTCAATTCGGCAACATCAAGCGCAAAGTGACACAGAATACGAGCTGGGAAGTTGCGCGGTTTGAGTCCTGCGGGCACAAGTGGGCGGACCTTTCCGAAGGCGGCTACGGCGTTTCGCTGCTCAACGACTGCAAGTACGGCCATTCCGTACATGACGGCGACCTTGCACTGACACTGATTAAGTCCGGCATTGAGCCGAACAAGACTGCCGACCAGGAGGAGCATTTCTTTACATATTCTCTGTATCCGCATGCGGGTTCTTGGCAGGAAGGCAGAACGGCGCAGGAAGCGGCGAAGCTGAACCAGCCTGTCTATGTGGTTCCGGGCAGAGAGGGGATTTCCTTCTCGCTGATGTCTGTGGATGCGGAGCATGTCATGCTGGAAACCGTCAAGCAGGCAGAGGACGCAAGCGGCACCGTGATACGTATTTACGACTACAAGAACCAGCGCGGACCGGTTACGGTAACCTGCGGCAGAAAAATCAAGTCCGTTACGGAGTGCAACCTGGTGGAAAAAGAGCTTGAAACAGTTCCTTGCAGTGAAAGCAGCTTTACGTTCCGGATTGCGCCGTATGAAATCAAAACCTTTAAAATCTTGTTTGCGGAATAATCTGCAAAAGCCGCTTTTAAAGCGGCTTTTGTGCTTTTGGGGTGAGAGGTACTTGTGAATTACAGAGACAGAATGAAAACATTTAGGGAACAGGCAGCTGCTTTGGTTGCGCAGATGACCCTGGAAGAAGCTGCTTCCCAATTGACCTACGACTCGCCGGCGATCGAGCGGCTGAATGTTCCAGCTTACAATTGGTGGAATGAGGCACTACACGGTGTCGCGCGGGCAGGCACCGCGACGGTTTTTCCGCAGGCAATTGCTTTGGCGGCCATATTTGATGAAACGGAAGTGTTCACAATGGCTCGCATCATCGCGAAAGAGGCGCGTGCCAAGTATAATATGCAGGCAGCTGCCGGAGACCGCGACCTCTATAAAGGTTTGACGTTTTGGTCGCCGAACATTAATCTGTTCCGTGATCCGCGCTGGGGACGCGGTCAGGAAACCTACGGCGAGGACCCGTTTCTGACCGCTCAGCTGGGCTGCGCGTATGTCACAGGCTTGCAGGGTGACGGCCCGTATATGCAGGCGGCGGCCTGCGCCAAACATCTTGCCGCGCACAGCGGTCCGGAAATCACCCGCCACGGCTTTGATGCACATGTTAATGCGCATGATCTCTGGGACAGCTATTTGCCTGCATTTGAGGCGCTGGTCAAGAAAGCGCACGTTGCGGGGGTCATGGGCGCATATAACCGAATTAACGGCGAGCCGTGCTGCGCCAGCCCGAAACTGAACGCGCTGCTCAAATCGTGGGGCTTTGACGGATATTTTGTCGGTGACGCGTGGGCACTACACGATTTATACCAATTCAATCCGCTGACCGAAGGCCCGGTAGATACCATAGAGCGCGCTCTGCCTGCCGGCTGCGACCTAGACTGCGGCGACACCTACCTGCATGTCATGGAGGCTTACCGCGAGGGGAAAATCACGGAAAAAGATATTCGCACAGCGGCAGAGCATCTGTTTACCATTCGGTTTGCGCTGGGTGAATTTGCGTCGGATTGCCCGTACCGTGATATTCCGTTTACAGAGGTCGATACACCGGAGAACAACGCGGCATCGCTGCGAATGAGTGAAAAATCTGCTGTCCTACTCAAAAACGACGGACTGCTTCCGCTCAACTTAGATGCAGTTCACACCATTGGCGTCATCGGCCCGAATGCAAACAGCATCGAAGTCCTGCGTGGCAATTACTGCGGGGAAGCCTCCAAGTGGGAAACCAATCTGAGCGGAATTCAGGACTATGTCGGAGATAAAGTACGTGTCCTGTATGCGCAGGGGTGCCATCTGTACCGAAAGAGCGTCATGGATCTTGCGCAGGAGAATGACCGCCTGAGCGAAGCCTGCGCGGTGGCACGCCTTTCCGATGTAGTGGTGCTTTGCCTTGGACTGGACCCCACTCTGGAGGGCGAGCAGGGCGATGCCGGAAATGAATTTGCGGCGGGGGATAAAACGGATCTTTCGTTCCCTGCACCGCAGCAAAAGCTTTTGAAAGCGGTCTGCGAAAGCGGAAAACCGGTCATACTGGTCGTTAACAGCGGCGGCGCGATGGACCTGCGTTACGCACAGAAACATTGCCGTGCGATTCTGCAGGTTTGGTACAGCGGCGCACATGGCGGTACGGCACTGGCACGGCTGCTGTTCGGCGCGGTAGTGCCCGGCGGACGGCTGCCGGTTACCTTTTATCAGGATGTAGCGGACCTCCCTGACTTTGATGACTACACAATGGCAGGGCGCACCTACCGTTATTACCGCGGCACGCCGTTATATCCGTTCGGGTATGGACTTTCTTACTCGAAATTTGCCTATCGGAACCTAAAAACCGAAGCAGCGAAAATCCGTGTAGGCAGCGGTTTAACACTGGAAGTGGAAGTTGCAAACATCGGCACATGCGACGCAGATGAGGTAACGCAGGTGTATCTGCGAAAGCGTGACGCAGGGGAGCTGGATCCCATCTGGCGCTTGTGCGGTTTCTGCCGCACGCACCTTGCCGCAGGGGAAACCCGTCGACTGTCGTTTACGATTCCGCCGGAACTGTTCTACAGCGTCGCGGCGGACGGAAGCCGTTCGTATGTACCGGGTACCTATACCGTGTACGTTGGAGGGCATCAGCCGGATGCGCGCAGTTTTGAGCTGACCGGCGACCAAGTACTGCAGACCAGTGTGGAGTTGCTCTAAAGAACAAGATTTGAGCCGGCCACTCACGTTAGATGAACTGAAACGCGAACATCTCGGTATAGTGCCGCCAATAAATGGAAACCAACCGGAGTTTTCGGTGGGCTTTCATTCTATCAAGTTTCAATTACGAGATAGAAAAAGCCGCATGGTTTTGCATTACCATGCGGCTTTGATGATGGACGTTATTCGACTCGAGACCTTTCGCACGTCAAGCGAACATACAAATTAAATTTATCCGGTATTCATAGGGCTTCTTGGAACGTTTAAGTCCCTACCCAATAATATCTTTTGAAAATCAATTACATATTATCGTCTTTATCTGCTAATATGATTAATTAAGTCGATGACTTCACTTGGAGTAAGCAAGACGGGCCCCTCAATGCTAACATAAAAATTACCATACTTAATACAAAGAATTCCATAATGGTTGTCAGACAATAGCTCTGCATTAATCTCTTCCGAATGTAGATAACATAACTTGTATCTGGCTTGAAATCGAAAATTCGGCGGCACTCGGTTCCAAGTCTCCAGGTATGTATCATTCTCACATTTTTCCGATGTTTCGATGTCTCTGGTTATTCCGTACGATATTGCACGAAGTCGAGAACCATACTTCTCAGCCGTTAGATGAATCGCTTTCTCATCGCGAACCATATAGAGCTGAACAATTTTTTTATCTTCCAAAGCCTTGACCGCCTTTCATGAAATGATTTTTTAAGACCTTCAACCTCCTTATCGTATTCTTTACTGGAATGGTTACACTTTTATGTAACTATTTTTTTGATTTAGACATTTGAAAACGTCAGTCAGGTCAAAGACTGAGTTGAGTAATAAATTTATGTTTTTTTAAGATTACAGATTAATTACCTCGAACCGCTTTATTGATATTTTTAATGCTATAAAGGTCAAAAAAGCATATAACACCGCTCCGGCAATTAGACCTAAAAGTTGAAGAGACATATTTGCAAATCCGAACGCATCGACAGCTTCCAATCCAGGAATATGATGTAATGTTTCCGCTATACCAATGATAATAAAAAAACAATTAAATAAATAATAAACGGTTTCCCATAGTTGTAAGCAGTCTTAAAAAATCCACAAATGAAGATAGCATTAAAACATCCGAAAATCAGCAATGCGAATCCCAGAAAAATGAGGTTTGCATTCATTAAGGCATTATTTCTGTAAACAACCGCATCAGCTAATACCGTCATGCGCAACATGGTCATGATAACCATAACAGCAAAGCCGAACATCTCAATAAAAATACAAAATAAAAATTTGCCTCTAACGATATCAGCCTTCGATATGGGAAGAAGTGCCGAATATAGAATATCGTTAGCCTCTCTGGCGGTCTGAAATGACTGAAAAATACCAAAGCTTACAAAGAATGCACCCAAAAGAATCGGATAACCGGGAATAAGAGTCATTACGCCAAAGGCAATGAACAAATAAGATAAAAGTGATGCGCTGAGCCTGAATTCCTTTTTTAGCAGCCTGCTCATCGCATGAACCCCCTTTCCAACCGAACCATAGTCTCATCTAGCGTTTCAATGGCCTTGCTAAACTTATTTCTGAATTCGTTTCTCGGTAAAGAAGCAATCAATTTCCCATCATGAATATACAGAATATCGTCCGCACATTTTTCCAGATCTGATGTAATATGTGTTGAAAAAAGGATTGCTGTCCCACGGTCTTTAAGCATAAGAAATGTTTCTAGCAATTCGTCTCTTGAAAAAGGGTCCAATCCACTGGTTGGTTCATCGAGAATAAGGATATCCGCCCGGTGTGAGAGCGCAAGAAGCAAATTGGCTTTAACTTTCATGCCTTCGGAAAGTTCCGATGGGGTTTTGTTTGTGTCCAGGTGAAAGAGCTTGAGATACTCCAGACACGCTGCGTCATCCCAATTGGAATAGAAAGTTTTCGTCACGCCAATAATGTCTTTCAACTTTTTCTTCGGATAATAATTTACCGTACCGTTGGAATAGCCTATTCTCTGCTTGATTTTAGCCTCATTGCCTTGCAGATTAAGTCCGAAGTATTCTATTTCGCCCGAGTCGGGATGAACCAAATTCAGCATGGATTTAATTGTGGTAGTCTTTCCTGCCCCGTTTCTTCCGATGAAGCCGGCAAATCCTGCCTTTTTCAAGGCTGAAGGAAATATCTTTGAGTTGAAAAGCCGGATATTGCTTGCTGAGGTTCCTTACTTCTGCTATATTCATTGCTTTTTACCCCCAAAAATTCGTTGAAACAAGGACTCAAACGCATATTTCGGTGGAATTGCTATTCCCAATTGTTTGTCGCCAAGCAATATAAGAGTATCGCCAGGCTTGATATCAAACATCTCTCTCGCCTCTTTCGGAATGACAATCTGTCCTTTTTGTCCCACTGTTGCTGTCCATGCGTATTTATTATCGAATCCTTTCATACTTTGACCACCTTATCATAAATTTCATACTTTTCATACCACGATGATAACATAGACTCAAACTAAAGTCAATCTGTTATTAACTACATTATACCTAAGATTTCATAGAAAGGCTTCATTCCCATACGGTCTAAAAAAGAGCTTTTAGCTCATTCAAATGATTCCTTTGGATATTCGATCTCACCAATCACACCAACCCTAAAGTCAGCATAATCGCATTCATCTTGGCATACTCTATGGCCTGTTCCGAATAATCAAATCCATGTATGTTCGCTCCAGTTCTTTCTTGAAGATATTTAAGCATCTTCCCGTTTCCACAGCCAATATCCAGAATTTATACTGAAGAATCTTTGATATATGGAAGAATCTGATTGATTTGTTTGATATCACGAAACCCATCCTGTGAAAAATCAGCGCCATAAGCTTCTTGACAAAATTTTATGATACCTGCGAATCTGATGCCATTTTATAGAATCCTTCGTATGCGTCATAAATAATAAATCTTCCTTCACGCGAATAACACTCCAAAAAATATTGGCATAACCTCTAAGGAGATTATGCCATAATAATCGGATAAAAGGGACTATAAACATTTGGTCAATATTTCATAGATTAAGGCTCTCTTTTCAGAGAAGCAATACATTTATTAAGTATAAGAAAATTACTATAGCAGCACAATTCTTGCTGCCACAAAAATAATCGCTGTTGCTTCCGGATAACAGCAACGAAACCTAGAAATTTGAAAAAATCGCCGTATGGAGTGCATGAGTACCCAGACATCACAGCAAAGGTTAAGAGGGAACTTGAAATGCAGAAATTAGGCTTCCTTAGCAAATATTTCGATATTTCTTCGCGGCTTCGCCATTTTTGGTATGAGATATGCTACAATTAGTTGATTTGTGTCCAAAGATAATGCAAACAAAATTTTATGGAGAGTGTTGGCATGTCGAAAACAAGGAGAAGTTTCGGCGATAGAAAAGATGGTCGAAGAATCCGATCCCTGGATCCTTACAATACGGTTTCACCCTATATCATGGTCACACGCAACGATGCCCTAAATTATCTTGCCGATAAATTTGAGACGTCTGAAGTCGATAAGTATGTCCGGCAAAAGCGCAGAAGCGGGCTGGAAGGTTTCGGCATCCTACACGTCATCCTCGCGGCTTATATCCGAACGGTGTCCCAGCGGCCGGGCATCAACCGTTTTATCTCCGGGCAGAAGATATATGCCAGAGAGAAAGTTGAAGTCAATATGGTTGTGAAGAAAAAGCTCCGCGCAAATGAAGCCGATACTGTGATTAAAATTCAATTTGAACAGACCGACACCGCAGAAGATGTTTATCATCGCTTCAAAGATGCCGTTGCAAAGGCCTTTGGGGAGAAAGAAAACGATTTTGACAAAACAGCCAGAATCGTAAATTATATACCTGGATTAATCAAGAAGTTTACAGTTTGGTTCTTAAAAGGGGCTCTATAATAAATGTTGGGGTGTAACGAATAGAGCCTAAGAAAAAGAGTAAAAAAAGTAGAGCATATTCGATGAAAAACCTTTAAAATGGAAATTACCACTATCCCATGTTGGAGGTCATCGATATGCTCTGTACTCATTCTACCGAAAAACTGCTTGGATTAAAAGGGGTAATCGTAAAAAATGTGAGGCAATTACCCGATAAAACGGAAATTTTCATTGAGTTGCCGAGAAAGCCGCATATTTGCCCTTGCTGTGAACATCAAACCAGCTATGTCCATGATTACCGTTGTCAAACGGTAAAGGACATTCCCGCTTTTGGTAAACACACCAGTTTAATTCTCCGCAAGCGCCGGTATCGCTGCTCTTCCTGCGGAAAGCGTTTCTTTGAACATAACTCGTTTCTGCCAAGATATCACCGCATGACAAATCGATTAGCCGCGTATATCATTTCAAAGCTTTCCGACGTACGTTCCTTTACCAGTGTAGCACGAGAAGTAAATCTTTCGGTTTCAACCATAATCCGGATTTTTGATTGTATCAACTATGGAAAGCCGCAGCAATTACCCGAAGTTGTATCAATTGATGAGTTTAAAGGCAATACAAACAATGAGAAATATCAATGCATTCTGACCGATCCGGTCCGGCACCGAATCCTTGATATTCTTCCTGCTCGTTACAACCACAAGCTGACAGAATATTTTAGCCGGATCGACCGTTCTCAAACCAAGTATTTTGTCAGCGATATGTGGAGTACATATGCTAGTATTGCTCAGACATATTTTAAAAATTCCATTTATGTCATTGACAAATATCATTACATTCGTCAGGTATTTTGGGCTTTTGAAGCTATTCGCAAGGAAGAACAGAAAAGGTTTAGCAAGACCCGAAGAATTTACTTTAAGCGCTCTCGAACCTTGCTGAACAAACGATATGAATTTCTCACTCCGGAGCAAAAACAACAGGTTAATATCATGCTTTATGCAAGCAGCCGTTTGCTGACAGCCTACTCTCTTAAAGAACAGTTTTTCAAAGTTCTTGATTCCTCCGACAGTCAGTCCGCACGGACAGCGCTATCCCATTGGATTATGACCGCACAAAACAGTGGCCTTTCAAGATTTGTTGCTTGTGGAAATACCATGGTGCGCTGGTCAAAAGGTATTCTAAATTCGTTTGATTGCCCTTACACCAATGGTTTTACCGAAGGGGTTAACAACAAGATTAAGGTACTCAAACGCAATGCCTACGGTTATCATAATTTTACCCGCTTTCGTAATCGCATTCTTCACATGTTCCATGTTTCAACGAAAAATGGAGCAGCTTAGTGCCGCTCCATCCCGTGTTTCCATTTTGGGTTACCCCAACTATTGACATAGAGCCTTAAAAACGTTGGATTATTTCGGACTGCTGCCTATGGCCTTGCTCAAGGTCAGTCCTTTTCACGGCTCTTTGTTTATCACTTCAATGGGGTCGCTGGGTATTCCGCCTATTTACCACCATCTGTACAATTTCGGTAATGTTCCAGTATTTTTGGCTTTCGGTGCCAAGAGGTATGAAAACCAGATAGATGATTCGGGTAAGGTCGTGAAGAAAAAATATATCGATTATACCTTTGTCACAGACGAACGAATTTGTGATGGATTTTATTTTGCCTCCGCGCTGAAATTGTTCCGCAGCTATCTGGCCAATCCTTCCACTCTGGATACTCCGCCACAAAAAGTTATCAGGGATATGGAGTAAAATCCAGCTAAGATGTAATCCAGTCTTCGCCGCTCCGGTTGCCTTAAGGTAACAGCAACGTATTATGTCTGAATAAAGTGCCCGTATGGATTTGAGATTTCAATTCCATACGGGCTTTTTTATGTGTGAATCGTGTCTGAATATTTTTAATTTCAGGTAATTTTCTGCAATGTTTTTTCGTCTCTGGAAATAGAAAAACCGCATGACAAAGCTGAAAAATGCCCGTCTCATGCGGTTTTCTGATGTTTTGTGATGGTGGACGTTATAGGACTCGAACCTATGACCTTTCGCACGTCAAGCGAACGCTCTAGCCAGCTGAGCTAAACGTCCATTTGGAGCTGACTTTGATATTATAACGCGCCTCCCAATAAAAATCAAGCCTAAATCGAAAAAAATGGCCTCTTTCTGCGAATTTTTGCGTGCTGGTTTCAAAAAGTCTTGGAATATTTACAATACCCATCAAACATTGGAAATTTTTGTTTCAGAAAAGACTTGAAGAAACCGCTCGTTCGGGGCTAAGAAACTACGGCGATGTTCTGAGCAATGCGGAAACCGCAGCGGCGAGCGGTTCCCATGCGGCCTTTTTGGTCCGTAGTAATGATGCACTGCTGGCAGGAATAGAAATAGGTAATGGCAAAAGTTACAAAAAATCCCGCCGAACCCGCGGCGGGAAAAACGGTAAGATGATTTTATGTTGCTACGAGCGCTTTTTTCGGCACTCTTTGCAGTATCCGTAAATTTCAATGCGGTGGTTGGAAACTTCAAAATCGTACTTTGTCTGCATCAGCTGGTCAAATTGGCCGAACGGACAGTCGTCAATGGGGATGATGCATCCGCAGCCTAGGCAGATGGCATGGTGCACATGGCCGCCTTTCAGAAATTCATATCGCGCGATGCCGTCATCGGTAAGGTTCGTTTTCAACAGAAGACCGTTTGCGGAGAGAGTTTCACATGTGCGGTAAATGGTAGAGAGACTGAGTTTTTCGCCTCTTTGGGTCAGCAGAGAGTCAAGCTCATCCACGGTTTTGGGGGATGACTGCGTCAGCAGCTCAAGAATGAGCTTGCGGGCTTTTGTAATCTTCAGATGCTTTTTGCTCAGCATGGCTTCGATGCTGACGCTTTCCATTCCCATCATCCCTCCATTTTGATGCCGCACATGTCCGCATTTCGCGGAAGGTATTGTTGCATTCATTATGGCCTTTTTTGCGCCAGCAGTCAATACCCGGGCCTGTGCGAAGAAAGCATCCCTCTCCCGACGGATTGATACTGAAAAGGTAGAGATGGTTCACTTTAGCAGTCATCGTTTCGTGTGGTTTATTGATGAACATAATTGGAGGTGTGCGTCACGGAACGGTTGTTGAGGCAAAAACATTGGCGCTGCAAGCTGCGCCTCGCGATGGTTTCTGTCTTTGCGGTCAGTGCTGTAATATCCTTTTTGTGCTATCACGAGTGGAAACAGGTCCTTGATGTGCCTTACATCAGCCAAAAAGGTACCTACGCCACCGGCTGTGAGCTTGTCAGCGCAACCATGGTGCTGAATTACTATGGATATGATGTTTCGGTAAAGGACGTTGTCGCAGAAACACCGTTTGCGGAACTAAAACAGGTCAATGGAAAATTAACTGGGCCGCACCCATCGGAAGCCTTCATCGGCGACCCGACATCGCAAGACGGCTTTGGCTGCTACGCTCCGGTCATAACGCAGGTGATGAACTCATTCTTTCAGCAGGATAGCGGAAAAAAGGCAGTCGATATTTCCGGGCTGGATTTTGACGCGCTTCTTCCTTATATCCGGAAGGGAGACCCGGTTCTCGTCTGGGCGACTATGAACATGACGCCTTCCTATGCCGGGAAAAGCTGGTTTCTGAAAAGAACGGGGCAAAAATTCGTTTGGCCGGCAAGGGAACATTGCCTTGTCCTGGTCGGGTATGACCAACACAAGTATTATTTCAACGATCCGTACAATTCCAACGGACTCATCGGCTTTGACAAAGATTTGGTACGACAGCGGTATGAGGAGCTTGGCCGACAAGCGGTTGTGGTCGAGAGCTCCTGATTCGCTTCAGAAGCTCATAAGACCCTGTCTGTGCAGGAGATTGCGTTATGCTTGGTTTGCAGTGATTTCGCCGCAGGCGATTTTTGCACCGGAATTTCCTGCAGGCTGTGTGGTGAAATCGTCTGGATTTCGGTGAATTAAAATTGTTTTGCCGAGAATGTCTCGAATCGTAAAGCGGTTGGTGAAGAACGCCAGAAAGGCATAGCCGTTGCAGCCGAACAGCGGGGGAAGATCTCCTGCGTGCGCGGGGTGCGGACATTCCTCCGGGTTGTAGTGGGCGCCCGTGTTTGCAAAGGGATCCTGCTCATTGCCGGTGCACTCCGAACCAGAATGAATGTGGAATCCGAAAACGTCGGAAGGGCACGGCCCGCTGCTCTGCGGCAGCCCCTGTACCTGAGCGACTACAAGAACCCCTCCGGTCGCTTCATAGAAAAACACCATTCTGTGAATGGATTCATAGCCGGGACTCCCGTTCACTACGGCCTGTGCATTCGGGGTTTTGGAAAGAATTTCGTTCAGCCCTTCATATCGCGGTTTTACATACACAAAAACCACCTCCGCACTATATTATGCAAAAGTAGAATTATTGACCGCGGAGGCCATTCAACAAAAAAGGGGGAACACAGCTGCAAACTGTGTTCCCCTTTTGTGTAGCTATTTTTATTTAGCTGCTTTCTTTCTCCATTAAGGTCCACGGAATCGTTTTGGAATGAACTTCTTCGCCGCGAAGCATCCGAATCAAAGTTTCTGCCGCAATTTTCCCAATGTGCTGCGGACTGTGGGCGAGGGAGGTGATGCGGACGCTGCTGAATTCACTGTATGAGCTGTTGTCGAAGCTGACGACGGCCATGTCTTGCGGAATGTGGACGTTTTGTTCCCGCAAAAGCCCGATGAGGGCAAATGCGATTTCATCGTTGTAGCAGACTATGGCGGTGCAGTCACGGATGATGTCCTGGATGAAATCCGTCATCTTAGCAAGGGCTTTGTGATTTAGAAAACGGTCTTTCTCTTCCGTTGTGTACCACAGAACATTGGAATCCGGCAGCGGAAAACCTGCGTCACGGAACGCGGTAAGGAAACCGTTGTACCGCTCATGGCCTTGAATGTCGTCGCTCTTGAAGATGCCTGCAATCTTTTTGTGGCCTTTCTTTATCAGGTAGTTCGTCAGAAGGTAGCCGCCGTGGAAATTGTCATCGGAAATGCACACTGCTCCCGGCAGGGCAGCGTAGGTGCCGTGCAGAAAAACAACCGGAATCCCCATCTGCTCCAGCTTTTGGTAGAGGTCGAGGTTCGGGTTGGGCAAAGCGGTCTTTGTCCCTTCCACGAGAAGCCCGCAAACGGATTCGCTGAGAATCCTAGTCAGGATTTCCCGCTCAAGATTCACTTGGTTGTGTGTGCAGAACAGCATGGTGGAATAGCCGTTCTGCGCAAAGGTGCTCTGCGCGTCCTGCAGAATGGCGGGGAAAATATAGTCATTGATGGAAGTAGTGAGAATCGCAACGCTGTTGCCACGGCGAACGGTGGATATTTTGAGGAACGAACCGCTTCCTTGGCGGCGTTCAATCAAGCCTTCCTGGGCCAGCAAAGAAAGTGCGCGCCGGATGGTTTGGCGGTTGACGCCGTATGTCTCGGAGAGTTCTTTTTCGGTGGGGAGCTTGCCTTTCTCGCGGTAAACTCCGGAACGGATTTCCGTGCGGAGCTGCGAGGCAATCTGTGCGTATTTCGGTGACATAATATCCCTCGGCAGAATTGTGAAATGTCGGATTCAGGCGGCAGAAACATGCCGCCGTTTTTGTCATTCTACCACAGAATTTCCGCTGGAAAAAGGGAAAAGGACAAATTTGTAAAAGATGTAGACAAATATTAAAGATATGTATACAAATTGCCATACAAATATTCGACAATTGGTCTATGGTATTCACAAAAATATGTTGACTTTTTGGCAACATATTGTTAGAGTTTAAATCAATAAGAATATGTTGAACTACGGTTCCGCAAGTTTCCGCAGCGGGCCGAATTGAAAGGAATGGTGGCAGCAAAATGGCGAAATATGTTATTGGCGTAGATTACGGCACCCTTTCCGGCCGCGCGCTTCTGGCTGATGCACGCACAGGGGAGGAGATTGCTTCTGCGGTTTATGAATACCCACATGGAGTAATGGACACGGCTTTGCCGGATGGCACGCCGCTTGGACCGGACTGGGCTTTGCAAGACCCGCAGGATTACCTCGATGTGCTTGCGCATGCAGTTCCGCAGGTCATCAAAGAATCCGGAGTATCGCCGGCTGATATCATCGGAATCGGCACCGATTTTACGGCTTGCACAATCCTTCCGGTCAAAAAGGACGGCACACCGCTGTGCTTCCTGCCGGAGTTTAAGAACCGCCCGCATGCTTATGTGAAGCTCTGGAAGCACCACGCCGCACAGGATAAGGCAAACCGCCTGAATGAGATTGCCGCCGAACGCGGCGAGAAGTGGCTGGATAACTACGGTGGAAAGATTTCTTCCGAGTGGGCCATTCCGAAGATTTGGCAGCTCCTTGACGAAGACCCCGAAATTTACAATGCCATGGACCGCTATATCGAAGCGGCGGACTGGATTATCTGGCAGCTTTGCGGCCGTGAAACACGCAACTCCTGCACGGCGGGCTACAAGGCAATGTGGAACAAGAGCACTGGCTATCCGTCCGATGACTTTTTCAAGGCGCTCGACCCGCGGCTGGAGCATGTCATAGATGAAAAGTTCTCCCGCACCATCACACCGCTCGGTCAAAAGGCCGGAGAAATTACTCCGGAAGCTGCAAAACTGACCGGCCTGCTGCCGGGTACTGCTGTCGCAATCGGCAATGTCGACGCTCATGTCTGCGTGCCGGCTGTCGGCATTGACGGCCCGGGCAAAATGCTCGCCATTATGGGAACCTCTACCTGCCACATCATGATGGGCACGGAAGAACATCAAGTGCCGGGAATGTGCGGCGTCGTCGCTGATGGTGTCATGCCCGGATATTTCGGCTACGAGGCAGGCCAGTCCTGCGTCGGAGACCATTTTGCATGGTTTATTGAGAACTGCCTGCCGGCATCTTACTATGAAGAAGCAAAGAAGCAGGGGAAGAATATTCACAAATTCCTGCGCGAGAAGGCGGAGAAGCAGAAGCCCGGCCAAAGCGGACTGCTTGCACTGGACTGGTGGAACGGCAACCGTTCCGTCCTCGTGGACGTTGACCTGACGGGTATGATGCTCGGCATGACCCTCCTTACAAAGCCGGAAGAAATTTACCGCGCCCTGATTGAAGCCACAGCCTACGGCACCCGCATGATTATTGAGAACTACCGTGAACACGGCGTTCCGGTGGAAGAATTCTTCGCTTCGGGCGGCATTTCACAGAAAGACCCGATGACCATGCAGATTTACGCGGATGTCATTAATATGCCGGTCAAGATTGCAGGCTCCGCACAGGGCCCGGCCCTCGGTTCTGCCATCTTTGCCTCCGTTGCGGCAGGGGAAAAAGCCGGCGGCTATGACTCCATTTTTGAAGCCGCGCGCAACATGGGCAAAATCAAAGACACTGTCTACAAACCGATTCCAGAAAATGTCGCGGTTTACGACAAACTCTTCGCCGAGTACCGCACGCTGCACGACTATTTCGGCCGCGGCGAAAACGACGTGATGAAGCGTTTGAAGGCCATAAAGAAGAATACTCTGTTGGGAAAATAATTTTCATAATTCAAAGGCTGAAGAAACGCGATTTCTGGAGGGAATATAATTATGCTTGAAAAATTGAAAGAGCAGGTCTGCAAAGCGAACCTGCAGCTTCCGAAGCTCGGTCTTGTAGTGTTCACATGGGGCAATGTTTCGGGAATCGACCGTGAAAAGGGCCTTTTCGTCATAAAGCCCTCCGGTGTTCCGTATGAAGAGCTGACACCGGACGACATGGTTGTCGTAGATTTGAACGGAAATAAGGTAGAGGGGCGTCTGAATCCTTCGTCCGATACCCCTACGCATTGTGAACTGTATAAGCATTTCCCGACAATCGGCGGCGTGGTGCATACACATTCCCGCTGGGCGACCATCTGGGCGCAGTCGGGCCGTCCGATTCCGGCCTATGGAACGACCCACGCCGATTATTTCTACGGCGAGATTCCCTGCACCCGTGCCATGACCGATGCAGAAATCAAAGGGGAATATGAAAAGGAAACCGGTTCCGTTATTGTGGAGACGTTCCAAGGGAAGAATCCGGAGGACATTCCCGCCGTTTTGGTGAAATCGCATGGCCCGTTTACATGGGGAAAAGACTGTGATGAGGCTGTTTATCACGCAGCTGTTTTGGAAGAAGTCGCGATGATGGCTTGGCACACCGAAGCGATTTCGGCGGCGCCCGTAGCTTCCATGCAGAGTACCCTTCTCGATAAGCATTTTCTCCGCAAACACGGTGCAAATGCTTATTACGGCCAGAATACACGCTGATTTTTATTCCTCATTTCGGAAAGCCGAAAGTTTATCTTTCGGCTTTCCGGCGGTTTACCGGGCATAATTCCAGCACTTTCGAGCAAAATGAAATTCTACAATTCGTTCGACTAAGAGACGGAGAAAGAAGGGGTTCCCATCCGCAGATTTTTTTCTGCAGGCTTAGGCTACACAAGCAGATATGCTTTTATACACATATCCTACTGGCCGGCAGTATGCAGCAGTTTTGCATTCGGAGCAGTTTTTTTTCTCTCAAAAGGATATACCAACAGTCAGGTTGGCATAGTTCTTGCAGCGGCAAGTATTTTGGCGGTGCTGATGCAGCCGATGGCAGCATCTTTTGCCGACCGATCTGCCCGAGTATCCATGAAGCAGCTGATTCTGCTGATAACGGGTATGTGTGTTCTGCTTGCGGTCGGCCGCTTTTTTTGTTCTGATATCCCTGTGGTACCGGCAATCCTTTACGTTTTGGAACAGGGACTTTCCTACTCCTTGCAGCCGCTGATCAACGCACTCGGCGTTCGCGTCATGAACTACGGCGCTAAGATAAATTTCGGGCTTTCGCGGGGAACCGGCTCGTTGGCGTATGCGGTCGTGTCTATCGCACTCGGCCTTTTTCTACGCATCGCAAAGTCCGATGCCCTTCCACTGTTTTCGGTAGTGTTTTACCTAATCCTTGCTCTTGCTGTCGCAAAATTTCCGCTTCCGGAAAATCAGCCTTCCGTCAACACATCCCGCAGATTCGGTTCCAGTAAAGAAGACGGCGGGGCAAAGGTAAAAGTGCGCAGAAAGCTTGATGTCCGGTTTATTTTGCTTCTTGCGGCGGTTGTCCTTGTTTTCTGTGCGCAGAATATGATCAGCAATTATCTGATTCAGATTATGAAAAACGTTGGCGGTTCTGCCGACAGTGTGGGTATCTCCAACGGAATTTCCGCAGCAGTTGAGCTGCCTGCGATGGCGCTGTTTACTTTCTTGGTGACGAAATTCCGCAGCAGCACGCTGCTGCGGGTTTCATTCGCTGTTTTTGTGTGCAAGGCAGCCGCCACCATGCTTGCACCGAGCGTCGGCGCACTGTATCTGGTTCAGTGCCTGCAGTTCGGCGGATACGCCCTGTTCATACCGTCCTCTGTTTATTATGCCAACGAGGTCATTCCGAAAGAGAGGCTTGCAACAGGTCAAGCCGCACTGACGAGTGCGTCAACTTGCGGCAGCGTTCTCGCCAGTATTCTGGGAGGCTGGCTGCTTGACAACTTCAGCGTCGGCATAATGCTTCGGGTCGGAGTGCTTGTTGCAACTGCGGGGTGTGCCTTGGGAGTTTCAGCAGTCAAAACCGTAAAGAGAATTTCAGACCGTGCAGCGTAATTTTGAAGCCCTTGACAAATATTCCGGAGTATATGCCCCTGCCGCTCACAGTGATGGGGGTTACAGCACAGAACGCAAAAAGCCATTCGGAAGGAATTCCTTCCGAATGGCTTTTCTTCGGGGTAAATTACAGTGCTTAAAGCTCTACCGGAAGCTCCGGCATTCCCTTGAAGCGGAAAAGAACTTCTTTCAGGCCGTCGTAAATTTCCTGCCTTGAGAAATTGTGTTGCTCCAGTTCTTCATCACTCATTTTTGAGAGCTTTTGGTAGAAGTCGAGCGCAAGGGTCAGGTACGCCTCCGTGTCGCTCCGATTTTCAAAGAGCAAATCTTCCGCTTTGCAGATTTTCCCTTCCTGTAGCAGTTTTTGTATTTTCAGGTACAGGTCATCCGTATCGGTGAGGTTGGTTTCATCCTTAATATCATACTCGACGGTGTCTTTATGGAAAATCACGCGGGCAGCAAACTGCACGAGCATGTTAATCTGCCGCATAACCCAATCGTTTTCATAAAACATGGGCGTTCCTCTTTTCTTTCAGGCATATTGTTGGCAAAGCCATTATAGCATTTCTGCGCAATCCCATAAAGATGCAAAGTCAATGGAAAATGATTACCGCCATGTCGTGTAATCTGTTGGTTACGAAGTTTATCATAAAAACCGTTAATTTACAAAAATTGGTTGAAAAACATCTCGGAAGTAATATAATAAAGACAGACTTCGCGCGGAGGAGAGCGATATGCGTATTCCCGCAGAGAGCGGCGAACGCACGTTTGTGCTTTCCGGCGGGGTGATGCTCAACTATATTTCCGCAGAACATCTTGCAATTCCATCGGAAATCCAATATAATCAGTCAAACCTGGGGTACATAATTAGGAAAGAGATGCTCCGGGGTAACAGGAGGAGCTTTATGCCGGAGAAAATCAACGAATACTATTCCGTGAAATACCGCCCTTTCGATACAGAAGGTGACGGTGCTTCCGTTTTGGAAGAAGCGCGCCGCGTCTTTTTCTCCAGCGGCTCTGCATCAGGCCATGTCCGAAAAATTGAAAACGGGCAGGAAGTACATATTCGTTACCGACTTTCGCCGAAACGGTTTCGGTGGAAAAAGACCTGCAAGGGTGTTACGCTGCAGGAGGCTTTTTCGATTTCTGGAGGAAGGTTCTGCATGGTATCCCATGACATGGCGGGGAATCTGCTTTCTTCCACGGAATTTGACAGCGACCTTCGCTGGCAGCGCACGACATACTATGACGGCGACCCCAAAAGTCCTACGGTTGTGCTGCGGCGCTGTACGGATGGGATAGCCTTTCGGAAAAACGGCGAAACGGAGGAACAGTTGCTTGTTCCGTGTCCGTGGGAGCCTGGAACAGCGGAACAGAGTTATGTCAATGAAATTGCCGGCGAGCCGGTTGTTGTAGCGCAGACGGATGCCGGAAGTTTTTGCTTCTGTACGCCGGAGGAATGTGCCAAACGGCTTGAACTGCGCAGCAAGGCAGCAGCCGAAGACGGAATCGCTCTTGGGGAGCAGGCGGAGGAGACTCTTGATTTTGAGGTCATTCCCAATGCGGTGGTGCAGGTGTATTCCCGCAAAACAAAGCCGCCTGTTCCGCAGAAAACAGCGGTTCCCGAAGCGGAGCAGAAGATTTTACCGCAGGCGGAGAACCGGAACGAGTATGCCGCTGACCATGAAGTGTTTTCGGTTCCGTCCAAAAGGTCTTCGGTTTCGTCCAAAAGACCGGCACGCTATGCCGTTGCGGCTAAAGGCCTTTCCGGCGGAATTCGGGGCGGTTTAGAACCTTCGGCATCGCGCCGCACCGCAAATGCGAAGGAAACCCCGAAGCAAAATGAGCCGGAACCGGAGAAGGATGCCTTAATCCCCGCAAAACGCATTGTCGTGAGCAGCATGGAAAGCTACTTGTATTTCGGCAAGCTCATCAATGGCTTGCGCGAGGGCCGTGGCAGAACGGCTACGCCTGACGGACGTACGGCATATGAAGGCGAATACCGAAACGATATGCGGGATGGCTTTGGAGTATATTACTACAAATCGGGGAAGCTGTGTTATGCAGGAGAATGGAAGCGTAACCTGAGAAACGGACTCGGCGTGGCGTTCGGGGCCAAAGACGGGTCAATCTTTGTGGGAAACTGGAAAGACGGGAATGCAACCGGAATCGGCAGCGAATTTGATCTTTTCGGAAACCTGTCTTACACAGGCGGATGGAAAAACGGCCGCAGGCACGGTTACGGTACGGAATACCGGAACGGAAAAATCGTGCGCAGCGGCATCTGGCAGAACGATGTTTTCTGCGGTGAAATGCCTGCCGAAGCCTCGCAGGACTTATAACAGCAATAGACAGGAAAGGCGGAAACAGTTTTCAGAACTGTTTCCGCCTAATTGATTGTTATAAAGTGCGGATTTCTGTACCCGGGTAATACCAGCTGAGAATCTCTCGATAGGTTGCCCCCTCACGTGCCATTGCCTCGGCGCCGGTTTGGCTCATTCCCACGCCGTGGCCGTACCCTTTTACCGTAAAGGTAAACTGTCCGTTGCTATGGGTTATCGTAAAGACGGCGGAGCGCAGACCGAAGGCCTGCCGCACTTGCATGCCGGTCAGGTTTTGTCCGCCGATTTGAATCGTTTTCACGGTGCCCGCCGCAGAACACACCGGTGAGCTGACCCAGCTTCCCGCGTCGCCGGTTAAGTTTGCAGAGGGACACACTTTTTTCACGCGTTCAACGAACTCGCTGTCCGAAAAAGCGGCCGAAGACTGGTATCCTCCCGCAAAGGCGTCCCACGGGCTTGCAACGGAGACGAGATAGGGGTACTGTGTCCCCCAGACATCCGCAGAATTTTCTGTGTTTCCCGATGAAATGGCAAAGTAGGTTGCGTCAATCAGGGCACCGTTGTACTCTAACACCTGCCCCAGAACCGCACTGGCCGCCTTGTTGAGGGAATCCGAGTATTTTGGATAGGAATTTCCCCAGCGCTTCTGCATCTCGCTGTCTGTTACATAGACGCTCCACTCCGAGGGGCAGGCGTCAAAGTCGTACGAATTTCCGGATTGCGCTCTTCTTATCTGGCGGATTCTGCTGTAATAGGTGTAAGCCGCAACCGCCTGCGCTTTCAACGCTTCCTGCGGCGCTTCGGGCGACATTTCCGCCGCAATCGCACCGCGCACAAAAGCGTTGTCGTCAACGGTTATGATATTGCCCGTTGCCGTATCTCGGATTCGGAATTGCTTTGTGGAAGGCGGCAGGCTGACAGATGTGCCGGAAGAGTTACTGCCGTTTTTGCTGCCGAAGCCTCCGCCGGAGGCGGAGCCGGAACTTCCGCCGAGTCCGGCGAGCGGAATCAGTGTCATACAGAGAAAAAATATTAGACAAAGGAGCAGGATTCCTCTTTTTGAACTCATTTGTTTTTCCCTCCATGTACTTGCTTGAAAAAATACAGGAACACCTAATGAAAAATTCAAAAATGAAGCTCAGTTAAGCCAAAATGACCGATGAAACGGAAGAAAATGAAATATTTATGCTGAATACTGCATAAATTTGTTAAAAACCGCTTTTATTTGCTTGACTTTGCCATAGTGCTGATATAAAATGAATTAGCTGATAAAGAATTCTCTAAGCCGCGCGGCAAAAGCCAGAGGCGGCTTATTTTTTGTATTAGACGGGGGAGACATCGAGTATGGGAACGAAGCAGGAAATTTATTCTCTGGACAAGTCAAGTCCTCAGCTGAAGGAACTGTGCGAGGAATACCGTGCGAACAATCGGATTTCTCCCAAAGACTATGAACTTTACAATGTCAAACGCGGTTTAAGGAATCCCGACGGTACCGGCGTGATGGCCGGCCTGACGCTGATTTGCAATGTCCACGGATACTTGATTGCGGACGGCGAACGGATTCCCGATGAAGGAAAGCTGACATACCGCGGAATCGACATCAATGAAATCGTAGACGGCTGTGTGCGTGAGAACCGCTTTGGCTTTGAAGAGGTTGCTTGGCTTCTGCTTTTCGGAAAACTTCCAACGCGTGAGCAGCTGGACCACTTCACAAAGGTGTTGAGCAGCTGCCGTGAGCTGCCGGAATATTTTGCGGAAGATATGATTATCAAGGCGCCTTCCAAAAACGTGATGAACAAGCTGGCGCGTTCCGTTCTGGCGCTGTATTCTTATGACGACAACCCGGATGATCCGTCGCTGGAAAACAATATGCGGCAGTCCATCCAGTTAATCGCCCGCCTTCCCACCATTATGACCTACGCCTATCAGGTCAAGCGCAGGCACTATGATAAGCAGAGTATGTATTTTCACCCCATCGACCCATCACAGTCAACTGCCGAGTCGATTCTGAATGCCATCCGGCCCGACCGCGTGTTCACCGATGAGGAGGCAAAGCTGCTCGATATCTGCATGATGATTCATGCGGAGCACGGCGGCGGCAACAACTCCACTTTTGCAACGCGCGCCCTCTCCTCAACCGGAACGGATATCTACTCCGCAATTGCCGCAGGCATCGGTTCGCTCAAGGGGCCTCGCCACGGCGGAGCAAACCATCGCGTCATGATGATGATGAATGAACTGATGGAGCAGGTGAAAGACTGGAAGGATGAAGATGAAGTTGCGGCTTATCTGGAAAAAATCCTGAGAGGCGAGGCTTGCGACCACAGCGGCCTCATTTACGGCATGGGACATGCAGTCTACACCCTATCCGACCCGCGCGCGGTCATCCTGCGTTCGCATGCAAAGAAACTTGCCAGCGAAAAAGGAATGCTCGGCAAATTTGAGCTTTTCGAGCTTGTTGAGAAGCTCGCCCCGAAAGTCTTTACCAAGGTTACGGGCAAGACAAAGGTCATGTGTGCAAATGTGGATTTCTATTCCGGCCTCGTGTATGAGATGCTCGGAATCCCCAGCGATCTTTACACACCGCTTTTCGCGGTATCCCGCATCGCTGGATGGTGCGCGCACCGTATCGAAGAAATGCAAACCTGCGGAAGAATCATGCGTCCTGCCTATCGTTCCCTTGCAAAGAACAGACCGTATGTGCCCCTTGCAGAAAGATAAGGCAAAAGATAAGGCGGAACGATGGGAGGAAAGATGTCTATGAAACGTGCCTGGGCTGCGTTTTTGGTTACTGTGGCTGCAGTGCTTCCGATTCGCATTTACTCTGTTTTCACATGGATTGACCCAACAACCGGATTTTACAAAGATAACGGCAAAATGGCTGTAACAGGGGCAGCGGTTGCCATACTTGGGGCGGCGGTAACGGCTTTCCTCGGAAGGCGAAAAGACCAGCCGCAACTAAAAGAGTCCGTGCAAAGTGTTTCCGCTGCGGTTTTCGCCGCACTTGCCGGTGTTTTCCTCGCCGGTCAGTCAATTGTTAGCCTCGGGAACGGATTCTCGCCGATGAACATGCTGCTCGCCATTTTTGGGGTAGGCGCGGCGGTGGCTCTTCTGATGGCTGCGTACGATTTCGGCTGCGGTAGCATGGTTCTTCGGCGCCATCCGCTTGCGGCACTTCTTTTGCCGGTTTGGGGCTGCTTCCGGCTGATTTCCCTTTTCATCACTTATGTGGCTACGGTTAACCGGTTTGAAAACATCTACCACACATTTACGGCTGTCCTTCTCCTTTTATTCCTCTTTGCGCAGACAAAGCTGCTTGCAGGTGTCGACGCGGCCCGGGGAGCAAAAAGAGTTTTTCTCTATGGATTTCCAGCAGTTATCGCGGCGTTGACAGACAGCATTCCCAATATTGCGCTGCTGTTTGCGGGCCGGAGTACTCTCGGCGGTATCTCAGCCGGCTTTTACTTTGTGGATTTGCTCCTGGCCGTTTACGGCATAGCGTATCTTTCCGCAGAAGGAAAACGCCGTACCTCTGTGCCGATGGTGGAGATTACTCCGGATTTTTCCGAAGATGATACTCTGGCTCAGAACCGTGAATCGGCGGAAGAAACAGACAAGCAAAACGCGGAAAAAACTTCCGAGGAACGGGAGTATCTCGATTTTCTCCAGAAAGTTTACCATGGCGAGCATAAAATTGTGGAAAAGAGAGAACCGATTCCAGACATTTCCGCGGCAATAAAAAGTTAGTTAAAAAACTGTCAGAATCACTTGTAAAACGAACCCGAATGCTATAAAATAATAAAAGTCTGATTAATAAACAGGAGGTAGCAAGTTATGTCCATTAAAATTGGCATTAACGGCTTCGGCCGCATTGGCCGTCTTGTGTTCCGTGCAGCAGTTGCTCAGCCGGAAACATTTGAAATCGTCGGAATCAATGACCCGTTCATTGGCCTCGACTACATGGTTTACATGGTTAAGTACGACACCATGCATGGTCATTTCAACGGCGACATCAAAGCAGAGAACGGCAAGCTGGTCGTAAACGGCCACGCAATTGATGTTTTTGCTGAGAAGGATCCGAGCAACATTCCGTGGGCAAAAGTCAATGCTGAGTATGTTGTTGAATCCACGGGTGTTTTCACAACCACCGAAAAGGCATCCGCTCACCTGAAAGCAGGCGCAAAGAAAGTTGTTATTTCTGCTCCTGCAAAGGATAAAGAAACTCCGACTTTTGTATGCGGCGTCAACCTTGACACCTATACAAAGGATATGAAAGTTGTTTCTAACGCATCCTGCACCACAAACTGCCTTGCTCCGCTGGCAAAGGTCATTAACGACAAGTTCGGCATTGTGGAAGGCCTCATGACCACGGTTCACTCCACCACCGCTACCCAGAAGACGGTTGACGGACCTTCCATGAAGGATTGGCGCGGCGGCCGTGCGGCTTCCGGCAACATCATTCCTTCCTCCACCGGCGCTGCAAAGGCTTGCGCTCTTGTCATCCCGTCCCTGAAGGGCAAACTCACCGGTATGTCCATGCGCGTTCCTACGCTCGATGGCTCCGTTGTTGACTTGACCTGCCGTCTTGAGAAAGCCACCACCTATGAAGAGATCTGCAAGGCTGTCAAAGAAGCATCTGAGGGCGAAATGAAGGGCGTTCTGGCTTACACCGAAGACGCTATCGTTTCTTCCGATATTCTCGGCGATCCGCATACATCGATTTTCGATGCTACTGCCGGCATTATGCTGAACGACCACTTCGTCAAGCTGATTGCTTGGTACGACAATGAGTGGGGTTACAGCAACAAGGTTCTCAACCTCATTCAGCACATGTACAAAGTTGACCACGAATAATTTCGTGCAATTCCGATTCAGCTCCCGCAGCGAAAGCTGCGGGAGTTTTTTAATTTGTCCTGCGGCTTGCCGCAGGACATTATTTATTCTTAGGTAAAACCCAGAGCAAAGCTGACAATTTGTATGAGAATCAGCAAATCAGAAATATCAGTAAAAATCTACGAAAAATCATTGCCGCTTTAATGGGAAATACGACAATCTTATGTGATATGACAATTCAAGTTTGCTAGCAAGCGAATCAACAAAATATTATGACGATATTACTAAAACATTCAACAAAGCGATGTGAAAACTATGAGAAAATTACTAAGATTACTTGATTATACGAAAAATAATGGTATGATTATGTCAGAAATACCGGCCCATTAGGAAGTATTTTCGCCAAACAACGGGATGATTACCCTTTTACCTGTACTATTAGAGACCAATATCAGGGTATATGACTTTCTTGATATACATAAAGCGGAAATAACGTTAGAAAATTCATGGTCTGCCATGTAAGCACAAAGCGCAAGAGAACGCCGTCACTGAGAACTGCGTTGTTCTGCAGGTCACCAAGATGATAATTACAGAATGATGCCATTACGGACAAGAAGGAGCAGATGAAGGAAGACCATACGATTTCTCAGTCATATCCGGTTTCCATCGCCAAAGGCAGTGTCGTCCGACAGAGGGACAGGAGGTAACTGTATTGAAAGTCTTGTATTGTGCAAGTGAGGCCGTACCGTTTGCTTCAACGGGAGGACTTGCGAAGGTAGCGGGTTCCCTTCCGAAGGCGCTTCGCCTGCGCCTCATCGGCTGCCGGGTTGTTCTGCCACTCTATGAGGACATTCCGCAGGAGCTTCGCGACAACATGAAGTTCGTAACGAGTCTGTCTGTCCCTGTGGCATGGCGCAGACAGTATTGCGGCGTGTTCGAGACTCGTGTGGACAATGTGATTTTTTACCTCCTCGACAATCAGTACTATTTCAAGCGCCACGGCCTTTACGGGCATTACGATGACGCGGAGCGTTTCGCGTTCTTTTCCCGTGCTGTCATCGAAATGCTTCCGTGCCTTGATTTCAAACCGGATATCATCCACTGCAACGACTGGCAGACGGCGCTTGTTCCGGTTTATTACAGTCAGTTCTATGCAAGCAAAGACTGGTTCCGCGGTATAAAGACGATTCTGACGATTCACAACATTCAGTATCAGGGTAAATTCAGCAAAGAGATTTTGGAGGATGTGCTTGGGTTTCCGCAGTCCTCCATGCCGCTACTGGAACACGGAAATTACATCAACCTCCTCAAGGGAGGAATCGAGTGCGCGAACTGCGTTACTACGGTTAGCCCGACCTACGCAAAAGAGATTCTCGACCCGTTGTTCGCTTACGGGTTGGAGAGCATTCTTCAGGAGCACAGCCGGAAAATCCAAGGAATTTTGAACGGAATTGATGTCACCGTTTATAACCCGGAAACGGACCGGGATATTTATGCGAATTACTCAGCAGACGACTTAACCGGAAAAGCAAAGAACAAACTGGAATTGCAGAAACGCCTGAATTTGAGGCAGGATGTTGCCGTTCCGCTCATCGGCATGGTAACCCGAATGGTTCCATCCAAAGGACTTGACCTTGTAGAAGAGGCGATTGATAGCCTGCTTCAGAAATCGGACGCTCAGTTTGTGATTCTCGGTTCCGGAGACTGGGACTATGAGAATTTCTTTAAGGAATTGCAGCAGCGCTGGCCGGGACGTGTCTGCTCATGCTTTGGGTTTATTCCGGAACTGTCGCATAAAATCTATGCTGCGTCCGATATTTTCCTCATGCCGTCAAAGTGTGAGCCTTGCGGTCACGCCCAGTTGATTGCCCTGCGCTACGGAACAATTCCCGTTGTGCGCGAGACCGGCGGCCTGAAAGATTCGATTCGGGATTACAACGATGGGGAAGGCAACGGATTTACCTTCCAAGAGTATGATGCCGGCCGCATGAAAGAAGCGGTTGAGCGCGCGCTGAAAGCCTACCGCGATAGGGAAGGGTGGAACATGCTGATTCGCCGCGCCATGGCATGTGACTTCAGTTGGGGGCATTGCGCAAACGAATATATTCGCCTTTACCGTGAACTCCTGAAAAGCGACGGAACATAAAAGACAAAAAACTCCCGAGGCACTCATCGGAATGAGAACCTCGGGAGTATTATTTTATCATTCAATTTTCAACCAATGTATGCTATAATCAATTCTGACCTTTTTTGGCACCCATCCGATTTTCAGAACTTTGGATGAGGTTAAACAGCGAAGAAGCAAACAGCGGGTATTCCTCGTTGATTTTTTCGGGGGATAAGGCTGGAGCCTGTCCCTTGGCAACAGGTTCGAGATTTTCCACTTTTTCGCCGGCCAGAAGGGATTCGGCATTGCTCAGGGCAATTTCCTGCGCTGCGGTAGCATATCCGTCTCCCTGCCTTAGCGGAACAGAGAACAGCCCCTGCGGGTTCTTCGCATTGGCTGAATACAGCATCCGGAAAGCACGGTAAACAGCAAGATTCAAGTAGGCGGAAATTTCGGTCGTCAATGCTCTGCAGTTAAACTTCTGCAGACAGCCGTAAAGAACGTTTAGGGAATTTGCAATCAGCTTTTTGTTGAGCACCGGCAGCAAGCTTCCGGCTCCGTGCATGATATTTTCCTTCCCTGCGGCATCCGGCTCGGGAATATCTTCAACCGAGATGGTAGCGCCGCTGCGGTGAGGAGTTCTGCCCAGCAGATAATCGCACGATACATCGTAATAATCTGCTACTTTGACAACGAAATCAAGCCCGCATTCGCGGATTCCCTTTTCGTAATGCGAAAGAAGCGCTTGTGAGATGGACAAGTCAGCGGCTACTTTTTTCTGACTGTATCCCCGTTCTTTTCTCAACAGCGTTATAATTCGCCCAAAGCTGCTGTTCATCGGCTTCACCCTCTGTCGAATTGTGAAAGAAAACGTCCAGTAAATCATACAATAGATATAACGTTTTGTAAAGCCGCTATATTTCGTGCGCGCAGGTTGACTTTTTCCCTTCATTTTGGGTTTTCCGAAGAGTTACGTCAAAAAGGGCGCAAAAGCGCTAGGGAGGTTTTAGTTTGAAATCTTATACAATTCATTTGATTCGCCACGGCCTGACAGCCGGAAATGCCGAGGGCCGCTACATTGGCAGCACCGATCTGCCGCTTTCCGCCGAAGGGATCAAACGCCTTAAGAAGCTCGCTAAAAAAGCGCCGTATCCGAAGGCAGATGTCTATTTCTGCAGCCCGCTCAAGCGCTGCACTCAGACCATGAAGATTCTCTACCCCGAAGCCAAGCCGATTCTGATGAATGACCTTCGCGAGTGCGATTTTGGCGAATGGGAAGGAAAGACCGCAAAGGAGATTGCGGCAAAAGACCCTGCCTTTGCGCGCTGGATTGCCGGTGAAGGCAAGGAAGTTGTTCCTCCGGGAGGAGAAAGCGGCGCGCAGTTCTTCCAGCGCACCTGCGCCGCCTTTGAGAAAATCGTCAAGGGCCTTATGACTTCGGGCATCACTTCTGCTGTCATTGTGGCACACGGAGGTTCGCTGATGTCCATTCTTTCCGCCTATGGCCTGCCGCGCGCCGAATTCTACGACTGGATGACCGAGAGTGGATGCGGCTACTCTATGCGCATCATGCCTGACCTGTGGATGCGCTCCATGGTTGGCGAGGTTTATGCAAAGATTCCCGAAACCGAAAAGAAGGATCCAGGCAACGGCGTCATGCTGATTGATCTAGCCCGAGAAGCGGCGGAACATGCGTTCGGCCACAAAGAGAATGAAAAAGGAGAAAAAGAATAATTCTATAGTTGACAAAATGCCTGTTCGTGCGTATAATATCAGTAATTTAATACTTTAAAAGGCAACGAAGGGAAAAAGGCATTAACTGCAATGTTTCAGAGAGCCGGCGTTTGGTGCGAGATCGGTACTGTGGTTTTTGCGTATAGCTCATCCTGGAGCCGCCGTATTCGATGCGCAAGCGTTAGAAGCGGCCGCAGCGGCAGCGTTACTGGCCGAGGCCTTGTTTGAGGCTGCTGAGGGCTCATTTTTGAGCCGAAGTTTGGGTGGTACCACGAAAGCAATTTCGTCCCGAATACAGCAAAAGCTGTATTCGGGATTTTTTTTATTGGGTAAGGTATTCCAATTGTGCCTGCACTTTGTGTATAAATCCTTTGAAAACGATAGGCAATTTCAGACTAGAAAAGGAGAGTGTTTGGTATGTATCAAGGCTGCAAAAAGTACATCCCGTTTCATCCGATTTCGTTGCCGGACCGCCAGTGGCCGGATAAGGTCATTGACAAGCCGCCCATCTGGTGCAGTGTGGATCTTCGCGACGGCAATCAGGCTCTCGTGGATCCGATGAATCTGGAAGAAAAACTACTCTTTTTCCAGACGCTTGTTGATATCGGCTTCAAAGAAATCGAGGTCGGGTTCCCCTCCGCCTCCGAAACGGAATATGAAATTCTTCGCACTCTAATTGAAAAGAACTTTATTCCGGACGACGTGACGATTCAGGTGTTGGTGCAGGCGCGTGAGCATCTGATTCGCAAGACGTTTGAAGCAATCCGCGGCGCGAAAAATGTAATCGTGCATTTCTATAACTCCACTTCCACCCTGCAGCGCAAGGTCGTGTTCAAAACCGATATGCAGGGGGTCATCAACATTGCGGTGGAAGGCGCAAAGCTGATTAAAAAACTGACCGATGAAGAAACCGCAAAGAGCGGCATCAACATCCGCTACGAGTATTCTCCGGAGAGCTTTTCGGGAACAGAAATCGAGAACTCCATTCTCATCTGCGAAAAAGTCATGGAAGTGCTTGAGCCTACGCCGGAGCACAAGCTGATTCTGAACCTGCCGAACACGGTGGAATTGGCAACGCCGAACTGCTACGCAGACCAGATTGAATATTTCAGCCGGCACATCAAAAACCGTGACAGCATTATCCTCAGCATCCACCCGCACAATGACAGAGGAACGGCAATCGCCGCAACGGAGCTCGGCATTATGGCAGGCGCCGAACGCGTGGAGGGTACCCTGTTCGGCAACGGTGAGCGCACCGGTAATGCCGATATCATGGTAACTGCCATGAATATGTATTCGCAGGGGGTAGACCCGGGCCTTGATTTTTCCCATATTTCGGACATTCGCCGCATGTATGAAAAATGCACGAAGATGAAGGTCCATGAGCGTCACCCGTATGCGGGAGACCTTGTTTTCACAGCGTTCTCCGGTTCCCACCAAGACGCCATCAGCAAAGGTGAAAAGTATATGGCCTCGGGCGCCACGCAGTATTGGGAGGTTCCGTACCTGCCCATTGATCCGGCGGATGTGGGGCGTCAGTATGAACCGATTATCCGCATCAACAGCCAGTCCGGCAAAGGCGGCGCCGCGTTTGTATTGGAGCAGAGTTTCGGCTTTGAACTGCCTAAGGCGATGCATCCGGAATTCGGTGCTCTCGTCAAGAATGCATGCGACAAGGCCGGCCGCGAGCTGAAGGCGGAAGAGGTTTACGAAATTTTCCGCAAGAATTATATTGATGTTCACGCACCGTACAACCTGAAAAAATATCGCCTCCACGACGCAGGCGAAGGCGAGGTCGGCACGCAGGTGCGCTTTGAAGGCGTCATCCGCTTCGGCCACGAGGACCACATCATCGGCGGAACAGGCAACGGCCCAATCAGCGCGTTCTTCAATGCGCTCCGCTCAGTCGGCATCACGGATTACCAGTTTGTCACTTACCGTGAAAATGCTATCAGTTCGGGCGCTGATTCTCAGGCAGTCTCCTATATTCATCTGACTGCACCGGACGGATCTCCCGCATTCGGCGTCGGTATCGACAACAATATCAGCCTCGCTTCCATTAAGGGCATCATCTGTGCCATCAACCGCGCAGAACAGAAAAAGAAGGGAGAAATGCCCGTATGAGGAGCTATCGAATCGTCCTCCTCAAGGGAGATGGAATCGGGCCGGAAATCGTAACGCAGGCCGCGCTGGTTTTGCAGAAGGCGGGGGAGAAGTTCGGTTTCGGCGTGGAGTTTGAGGAAGCTCTTCTCGGCGGCTGTGCCATTGATGCCGTTGGAACCCCCTTTCCCCAAGAAACGGTGGAGAAATGCAAAGCTGCCGATGCCACGCTGCTCGGAGCGGTGGGCGGCCCCAAGTGGGATTCCCTGCCGGGCGAGAAGCGGCCGGAGGCAGGCCTACTCGGTATCCGCAAAGCGCTGGGGCTTTATGCGAACCTGCGCCCGTCGATGATATTTCCGCAGCTTCGCAGCGCATCTCCTCTGAAGGATTCCGTCATCGGAACGGGGCTTAACATTATGATTGTGCGCGAGTTGACGGGCGGCATCTATTTCGGGGAGCGCGGCAGAAAGCAGGTGGACGGTGCAGAAGCCGCCTATGACACCGAAATGTATACCGTGCCCGAAATTGAACGCATCGCCCGTGTCGGTTTTGAAACCGCGCGCAAGCGCAAGAAAAAGCTTTGCAGCGTGGATAAAGCAAACGTGCTGGAATCTTCGCGCCTGTGGCGCAAAACTGTCGAGCGCATCGGAAAGGAAGAATACCCGGATGTGGAGCTTTCCCACCTGTATGTCGACAACTGCTCCATGCAGCTTGTGCGCGACCCGAAGCAGTTCGATGTCATTGTAACGTCGAATATGTTCGGCGATATTCTTTCCGACGAAGCCTCTATGATAAGCGGTTCCATCGGCATGCTTCCCTCTGCAAGCCTCGGAAACGGTACGAATGGGCTATATGAGCCGGTTCACGGCTCTGCCCCCGATATTGCTGGAACGGGAATGGCAAATCCCCTCGCGACGATTCTTTCCGCGGCTATGATGCTCCGAATTTCGTTCGGCGAGGCGGAAGCCGCCGATGCTGTGGAGAACGCGGTTTCCACAGCGCTGGAAACGGTTCGCACGCCGGATATCTGGACGGAAGGGATCAGAAAAGTCGGCTGCGAGGAAATGGGAAAGACAGTCTGCAGTTTCCTTTAATCTAAGCAAGAAACAAAACAGGCCTGCCGTATCAACGGCAGGCCTGTCTTTTACCATTTTGCAGGTACCTCGGCACAATGACGGTCCTTCACGGCAGCCCGCACTTCCGCAAAACATCCGCAGAGGAGGCACATCCCTCCCGTAAGTCTTTTGCAGGTGCTGCAGATTTTCAGTCTGCGGCTGTATTCCTCCTCGGGGGTGCGTCTGTCCTCGGCGATTGCGTCAATGTATCGCCCGATAAGGCTGCGGTATTCTTCCTCCGTCATGTCCTTGTCGAGGCATTTACGGCACGGAATGCGTTCCATCAGGCAATCGTCAGTTCCATCACGCTGCAGGCCGGAATTTCAAAGCGGAACCCGTCAGCGGTAGTCGTAATATCCTTGAAGTCCTCGATTTTAACAGTGTTCGGCGCTTCAAACGTGTTGAACGCATTGTATTTGTTGGTGAGAATTTTGGCCGTAACGGATTTTGCATCCAGTCCTGCGAGGAGTGCCTCCACGGGATATGCCTTGTCGATGGAAAGGTTGGCAAGGGTGACGTGAACGGTGCCGTCTTCGCTGACGGATGCGGATTCATGAAGACTCGGAACCGTGTCCTCGCCGCCGATGGTTTCGGCTTCCACGAAGCTTTCAATCAGGGTTGCATCCTGATGATCCTTGTAGAGGTCGAACACATGATAGGTCGGTGTCAGAATCATCTTGTCACCTTCGGTGAGGATGACGGACTGCAGCACGTTGACAACCTGCGCAATATTCGCCATGACAACGCGGTCGCTGTGTTTGTTGAAGATGTTGAGGTTGATGGCGGCAACAAGTGCATCGCGCATGGTGTTCTGCTGGTAGAGGAAACTTGGGTTGGTTCCCGGTTCTACATTGTACCAGGTGCCCCATTCGTCAACGACAAGTCCGACTTTATGTTCGGGGTCGTAGCGGTCCATAATGGAGGTGTGGTGGTTAATCAGTTCTTCCATAAAAAGCGTTTTGCGCAGGGTCTTGTACCACTCGGCTTCCGTAAATTCCGTCGCTGAGCCTTTGTCCTCCCAAGTGTTTGGCACGGTGTAATAGTGGAGGGAGAGGGCATTCATGAATTTTCCCGCAAGGCGCATGACGGTTTCCGTCCAGTTGTAGTCGTCGCCGTTCGGGCCGCAGGCAATGCGGTAAAGTTCGTTGCCGCTGTAATTGCGTGCAAAGGTTTGGTAGCGGCGGAATTCGTCGGCGTAATATTCAGGGCGCATATTTCCGCCGCAGCCCCAGCACTCGTTGCCGAAGCCGAAGAATTTCAGCTTCCATGGCTCCGGGTGTCCGTTGGCACGGCGAAGATCAGCCATGGGGGATACGCCGTCAAAGGTTATGTATTCTATCCAGTCATGCATTTCCTGAACGGTTCCGCTGCCGAGGTTGCCTGAAATATACGGTTCGCAGCCAAGCTGACGGCACAGCTCCATGAATTCATGCGTGCCGAAGCTGTTGTCCTCCAGAACCCCGCCCCAGTTGGTGTTGATGAGCTTTTTGCGTTTTGATTTCTCTCCGATGCCGTCCATCCAGTGGTATTCGTCGGCGAAGCATCCGCCGGGCCAGCGCAGAGCCGGAATACGGATGTTTTTCAAGGCCTCAACAACATCGTTGCGCATTCCGTTTGTGTTCGGAACGGGGGAATCCTCTCCGACGTATAGACCGCCGTATATGCATCTGCCGAGATGTTCTGAAAAGTGACTGTAAATTTCTTTGTTGATTTTGCTTTTGCGGTTGCTAGCATTAATAAAAAGTTTGCTCAATTCCCTCACCTCGTTTTAGTTTTTCAGATACAATTTTACACATCATCCTAAAATATTACAATAGAATCGCAATATGTATGATTGAAAAAAGCATTGAAAAAATCTCACAGTTGTTCTCTCATTTCATTGTGATGCCAAAGAAAATAAATGTCCGCGGAAAGGTAGCGGCTTGCCAGTGTCAATGTGGTTCATTCGCTGGAGATTTCTGCAAAGGTTGTCCGGAACCGCTTGATTCGGGGCAGTATAATGGATATGATAGAAGATGGAAAAGTCGGCGTTACCATTCATATTTCATAAAACGCATGACTTGCTCTCCTGAAACATGACGATTATCATCGCCGTGATTGTCGGCACAGTGATTATCTCCATTGTGATGCCCATGTTCGGAATGTACAGTGTGGTGAGCCAAAACTGACTGTTGACCGTGCAAAAAGGAGCGGGAGAGAACCCGCTCCTTTTTTCTGTGTATTATCAGAACATTCCCTGAATGTTGCTGAAAAGCTGTTCCATGGCGCGCATGGTCTTGTGAGCGTTGCGCCGGTAATTGCGGTTGTTTTTCATCATTTTGTCGTTCATCATAGCAATTGCGGCACCGGCTACCATCCCTGCGCCGACACCTTTCAGAAATCCCATAGCCTGTTGACGCATCGCATACAACCTCCAAACTTTGTTTACAGTGCAAATCAATTTTTGAATAATGCTGAATCCATTCATTAATTTACCCCCTATTCCCAGAAAATATTGAAGGGAAATCCTTCATGAAAACAATCGAAAAGGAGAATACTATGCCTGCCCTGAATGTTGTCCTCGTTGAACCAGAGATACCTCAGAACACGGGAAATATCGCTCGCACCTGCGCTCTAACCGGAGCGCGGCTGCATCTTGTTGAACCGCTCGGCTTTAAAATTGACGATCGCAAATTAAAACGAGCCGGGCTTGACTATTGGCATTTGCTCGATATTACCGTCTATCACAGTCTTTCCGATTTTTTCAGCCGAAATTCAGGAATTTTCTACTACTTCTCTACAAAAGGCCGCAAAATTCACTCCGAGGTGTCTTATCCGGACGGCTGCTATCTCGTTTTCGGCAAAGAGACTGCAGGTCTGCCGGAGGATTTGCTCTACAATAATCCGGAAACCTGCGTCCGTATTCCCATGCTGAACAATCCGGATGCCCGAAGCCTAAACCTTTCCAACTCGGTTGCCATAGGTGTTTATGAAGTACTTCGCCAATGGAATTATCCGAATTTGCTGTGTGAAGGGCAATTAAGACAGTATAAATGGTAAATTTTTAACAAACTTTTGGCTCGATGTGTAAAACAGATTTCTTAGTGCTTGAAAAAGCGAAAAAACCGTTGTATAATCGGGAAGGATTGTTATAAAGTAGACAATTTCAACTAATATGAATACAAAGGAGAGGCTATATGAACTACTTAAACAAAAAAACCGTAGAAGATATTGATGTAACGGGTAAAAGAGTTCTTGTTCGCTGCGACTTCAATGTTCCGTTTGATGATCAGGGAAACATTACAGACCCGAAGCGTATCAACGAAGCTCTCAAGACCATTCGTTACCTTATTGACCACAAGGCGAAAGTAATTCTTTGCTCCCATCTGGGCCGCCCGAAGGGCGAATTCAACATGAAGTATTCTCTTGCGCCGGTAGCAGCATACCTCTCCAAAGCTCTCGGTCAGGAAGTCAAGATGGCAAAAGACGTTATCGGCGAAAGTGCAAAGAGCATTGCTGCTTCCCTCAAAGAGGGCGAAGTGGAACTGCTTGAAAACGTTCGTTTCCACAAAGAAGAAGAAAAGAACGACCCCGCTTTCGCAAAGGAGCTTGCTTCTCTTGCTGAAATCTATGTAAACGATGCATTCGGCACCGCTCACCGTGCTCATGCTTCCACCGCAGGCGTTGCAGATTATCTGCCGGCTGTTTGCGGCTACCTGATTCAGAAAGAAATCACGATTATGGGCAAGGCTTTGGAAGACCCGAAGCGCCCGTTCGTTGCAATCCTCGGCGGCGCCAAGGTTTCCGACAAAATCGGTGTTATTACCAATTTGCTTGATAAGGTAGACACCCTCATCATCGGCGGCGGCATGGCCTACACCTTCATGAAGGCGCTCGGTTATTCCATCGGCTCCTCCATCTGCGAGAACGACAAGATTGACCTGGCAAAAGACATTATGGCAAAAGCAAAGGAAAAAGGCGTTCGCTTCCTGATTCCTGTTGACAATGTGATTGGCCTTGAGTATAAGCCAGACACAGAGTTCCGTCGTGTGGATTCTGACACAATTCCGGATGGCTGGATGGGCCTTGACATCGGTGCAAAATCCTGCGCACTGTTTGCCAGCGCTATCAAGGGCGCAGGCACGATTGTGTGGAATGGCCCGATGGGTGTCAGTGAGTGGGAGCATTTTGCAAATGGTACCATCGCTGTTGCTCAGGCTGTTGCAGACAGCGACGCAATTTCCATCATCGGCGGTGGCGACTCTGCTGCTGCGATTGAAAAGCTCGGCTTCGCAGATAAGATGACGCACATTTCCACAGGCGGCGGCGCATCGCTGGAATTCCTCGAAGGAAAAGTCCTGCCGGGAATTGCCTGCCTCAATGATAAATAATTCACTGTGAACTGTCTCGGGGGCGAATTTAATTCGCCCCCGTTTGGCATGTGAATCCTGAAATCTATTGCGAAAGGAATATTAAATCATGAACAAGCAACTCAGAAAGGCAGTAATTGCCGGAAACTGGAAAATGAATAAAACCCCAGCAGAGGCGAAAGAACTCATAGAGGGCATTAAGCCTCTCGTTAAGAATGCAGACTGCGATGTTGTTGTCTGCGTACCTTATGTGGACCTCAGCGTTGTGCTCGAGGCTACGAAAGGAACCAACATTGGTGTCGGCGCCGAAAACTGCCATTGGGAGAATTCCGGCGCGTTCACCGGTGAGATTTCCGCCCCCATGCTTACTTCCATGGGCGTGCAGTATGTCATCATCGGCCACAGTGAGCGCAGAACCTACTTCGGTGAAACGGACCAGACGGTCAACAAGCGCATCCGCGCAGCTCTCAATGCTGGCCTCAATGTTATCCTCTGCGTTGGCGAATCTCTGGAGCAGCGTGAGCAGGGCATTACCGCTGAGCTCGTTGCCATGCAGACGAAAATCGCTCTCTGCGGCGTAACAAAAGAAGAACTCAAGAAGATGATCATTGCCTATGAGCCCATTTGGGCAATTGGCACCGGAAAGACCGCAACCGCACAGCAGGCAAACGAAGTCTGCGCAGTGATTCGTTCCGTTATTGCCGACCTTTACGGCAAAGACGCAGCGGATGCCTTTACGATTCAATACGGCGGTTCCATGAATGCGAAAAACGCGGCAGAACTGCTTGCACAGCCGGATGTTGACGGCGGGCTCATCGGTGGCGCTTCTCTGAAGCCGGCTGATTTCGCTGAAATCGTCAAGGCAGCCAGCAAATAAGAAACTTCCTTAAGGAGCTATGTAAATGAAAAAACCATTGATTCTAATTATTATGGACGGATTTGGCATCGGACCTGATAAGGGGAATGCCATCAAGGCAGCAAAAACGCCGAATCTGGACCGCCTTTTCGCGGAGAACCCCATCACCCAGATCGGTGCGTCCGGTCTTAACGTCGGCCTTCCGGACGGTCAGATGGGCAACTCCGAGGTCGGCCACACCAATATCGGCGCAGGCCGCATCGTATATCAGGACCTGACCCGCATTACAAAGTCCATTGAAGATGGCGATTTCTTCGAGAACTCGGCTCTTGTTGCAGCCGTCGACAATGCCGCGAAGAACGGCAAAGCCCTGCACCTGATGGGCCTCCTCTCCGACGGCGGCGTGCACAGCCACAATTCTCACCTGTATGCTCTTCTGAAGCTCGCAAAACAGCGCGGCTGCAAGAAAGTATATGTTCACGCGTTCCTCGACGGACGCGATGTCCCGCCGACTTCTGGCGTTGATTATGTTGCGGAATGTGTCGCCAAGATGAAAGAAATCGGCATCGGTGAAATTTCGACCGTCATGGGCCGTTATTATGCAATGGACCGCGACAACCGCTGGGAGCGCGTTGGCAAAGCATACGATGCGATGGTTTTCGGCGAAGGCGTGCAGGCTTCTGATCCGGTTCAGGCCGTGAAGGATTCCTATGCTGCCGGCGTTACCGACGAATTCGTGGTTCCTGCCGTATGCTTGAAGAATGCAACGGTTCAGCCGGGCGATTCTGTTATCTTCTACAATTTCCGTCCCGACCGTGCCCGTGAAATCACCCGCACGCTCGTTGACCCGGATTTCAAGGGCTTTGAGCGCAGAAACGGTTTCTTCCCGCTGAATTTCGTCTGCATGACGCAGTACGATGCGACTATGCCGAACGTAAGCGTTGCCTTTGGCCCTGAAACGCTGAAGAATACCTTTGCCGAGTATATTTCGGGTAAGGGCCTCAAGCAGCTTCGCATCGCGGAAACCGAGAAGTACGCGCATGTGACGTTCTTCTTTAACGGCGGTGTTGAAACGGTTTATCCGGGTGAAGACCGTGTCCTGATTAATTCGCCGAAGGTTGCAACTTACGACCTTCAGCCGGAAATGAGCGCCTATCTTGTCACCGACGAACTACTCAAGAGGATTGAAAGCGACAAGTACGATGTTATCATTTTGAATTATGCAAACTGCGACATGGTTGGCCATACGGGTGTCTTTGAGGCTGCTCGCGCTGCGGTGGAAGCCGTCGACACCTGCGTCGGCAAAGTTGTGGACGCAATCCTTGCCCGCGGCGGTACCGCTCTGATTACCGCGGACCACGGCAACGCGGAACAAATGGTCGATGCTGACGGTTCTCCGTTTACCGCGCATACTACGAACCCGGTTCCGTTCTGCGTGGTTGGTTATCCGTGCAAGCTCCGCGAAGGCGGCAGACTCGCGGATATCGCACCTACCATGCTGAAGATCCTCGGTTTGCCTCAGCCGCCAGAAATGACAGGCAAGAGCATTATCGAGTAATTGCTTTGAGCTTTATGAAAATCGCCGCTCCCTACTTGGAAGCGGCGATTTTTTATCGCATGGCGAATCGAGCAATCGAAAAGGAAAGTTAAAAAAGGCCGAGCAAAATGCTCGGCCTTTTCACGTGGACTAAGTAAAGAAGCAGATTTGGCTTGCGCGGAACGATACTTATAAAGCCAAACGATAGATGGCTTTAACATCTTCCGGGCCAAGCTTCATAAATCCGCCGATCGGATTTTCATTCGTAACACCCATATGGCGCACCATCTTAGGAATATCCTCTTCTTTGGCGCCCAATTCCTTGAAGTTTGTGGGCATGCCGATGGATTGCAGGAAAGCGCGGAAGCGGTTAATTCCTTCCTCAGCCGTGATTTCCGGGTTCGCGAAGTTCATGTCGCAGTCCCAAACGCGGACAGCAAACTGCGCAAAGCGGTTAATGTCGTGCTTCATGACATATTTCATCCAAGCAGGCATCATAACCGCCAGACCTGCGCCGTGTGCCACATCGTAAAGAGCGGAAAGCTCATGTTCGAGGCAATGGCTGCTCCAATCCTGCCCGCGGCCGACACCGCAGATATTGTTGTGGGCGACCATTCCGGCCCACATGATGTTTGCGCGGGCTTCATAATCGTGCAGATTCTTGATGACCTTTGGGGACTCCTCAATCATTGCCTTCAGAATTCCCTCGCAAAGGCGGTCGGTAATCTCCACGTTCTTTGTGTTGGTAAAATACCGCTCGCACACATGTGCCATAATGTCGGTAATACCGCAGGCGGTTTGATAAGCAGGGAGCGAGCAAGTGTACTCTGGGTTCAAAACAGAAAACTTCGGGCGCAGTGCTTCACCGGAAGCGCCGAGTTTATACATGCCGTCTTCGTGCGTGATAACAGAGTCGGGAGAACCTTCGCTTCCGGCTGCTGCAATGGTCAGCACGGTGCCGACCGGAAGAGCTTTGTCAACCGGCTTTCCGGTTTTGTAATAGTCCCAGAAATCGCCTTCATAGACCACGCCGGCAGCAATTGCTTTGGCAGAGTCGATTACACTGCCGCCGCCGACGGCCAGAATAAAATCGACGTTCTCTTTGCGGCAAAGATCAATTCCCTGATAGACAAGTCCGCTTCTCGGATTCGGTTTGACGCCTCCCAGTTCTATATAAGAAATGTTGCGGGATTTCAGGGAAGCAATCACCTTGTCCATTAATCCGCTGCGAATGGCAGATCCGCCGCCGTAATGAATCAGTACCTTTTTCCCCCCGAAACGTTCCACCAAAGCACCCACATTTTCTTCGCTGCCTTTTCCAAAGGCGAAATAAGTAGGTGCGTAGAAAGTAAAGTTCTCCATAAACCTGTCTCCTCCTGGATAAAAAATTATAACACTAGGCTTTCCATACTCATTTGCAGGGAAGCATCAATGCTCAAAACCATCATTTTATGCGCTTTCTGCTAGAGTTCACTCCCAATGTATATCCCATTTTATAAATTAATATTGAAATTTTATTAACAAAAAAGAACAATCAAAATTTTATATCGAATCATCTTCCCTGTTAGCTGTTTTGCCGCAGGTGCCATCGTACAGCACCAAGAAATTTATATCCCCTCATTGTCCCCTCTATGTCCCTTTTTATATAATTTTTGTTTACATTTTGTTAATTTTATTTCATTTTCTGTTTACGTTTTGTTAACAAGAACACGAGCCTAAAAATACGAAAAACCCGCATGAATACTAGATTTTCAGCGTTCATGCGGGTTTTTAGTTTGGTGCGCCCGGAGGGATTCGAACCCCCGACCTTTTGATTCGTAGTCAAACACTCTATCCAGCTGAGCTACGAGCGCATTTTCTTGGCTGTCGCGGCAGACAGCTTTATTATTATATTTGATTTTCCAAGCGAAGTCAAGCTTTTTTTCAGAAAGTGGCGATTTCTTGTAAGATTTTTTGTTCCGTTAGACTTCGGGGGAGTGCTTGTAGAGTTCAGGGGAGTACTTGCCACAGCGGAAAATGGAAACTTTGTTGCGTCCGCCTCGTTTTGCCGTGTAAAGAGCCATGTCAGCCCGTTCCAATAATCGCTCGTCGCCTTCGCCGGGGCAGCATGAGGCAACGCCAATCGAAACCGTAATGTGGATGAAGCCGCCGTCCACAAGCGCAAAGTGGCTGCGTTCAATGTCCATGCGAAACTGCTCCGCCGCCGCGAGCGCCTGCATCTCGTCGCAGTTTCGCAGAATTATTGTAAATTCTTCGCCGCCGTTGCGCGAAAGAACGCAGTGCGGAAAATCCCGCTGTAAAATCCAGCTGAACTGAACGAGTATCGCGTCGCCGTTCTGGTGACCGTATTGGTCATTGATTTTCTTGAAAAAATCAATATCGCACATCAGCAGAGACAGGCTTTGATTCAGCCTTCTTGAGTTTCGCACGGCGAGGTTGAACATTTCGTCGAACCGGCGCACGTTATTCAGGCCGGTCAGATAGTCCCGTGTGGATTCTCGGTGCAGACGCTGTAAAAGCACATCTAACTTTTGCTGTGTGTTGGCAATGCAATAGCAAAACGCCGAAAAGAGAAGAAAACATAATGCAAAGGATGTGAAAGTGAGGAAAGAATTTTCCGCAGGTAAAAAACCGAGCAGAGAAGCCGGCAGAAAGCAAACGGTGCAGAGAAACCATTTCTTGCAATCGCTCAGCTTGATTCGGTTTGCCAGAATCACGATACCAGCCATCAGAAGGACGCTGACGATGCCCAAAGCCGTCGCAATGGAAAACCCATGCGTAAAGACAATGCACAGAATCAGCACAACCGAGCAGAAAGCCAGCGGAACCGCTCCGCCGTATATGCCCGCATACAGCAGAAAAATACACCCAACATCGAAGGTGGTTCCGTTAATTGAGATGGGAAAAAGCGCAAGGAGAACACCGGAAACGCCGCAGAACAAGCCGAACAGCCCTTTGAAGATGCGTGGATACCGCTTGAAAAAGCGGCGTCCCTTTTTGTTTAGCCGAAAAGTCAAAAACGACGCGTAGAGGCAACTGACCAGAATGGCAAAGTCGACGAGAATGCAGCGAATCATACGCTTCCTCCCGAATATTTTTCCACGATCCCCATACTCTCAAATTAGCAGAGAATGGCTGCTGTGAAATATATAACCATTATAGCAAAATAAGGAATAACAATCAACAATTTGGAAACATAAGCAATATTTTTGAGAATTATGTCTGAATTCGTGGAAAACAGTTGGGAGCGCGGTAGCTGACAAAAAAAGCGGGCAATCAGTTTTCCTTCGACTTTAACAGGTCGCGTATTTCCGTGAGCAGCTCTTCTGTTTTCGTCAGCTTGGCCGGAGTTTCCGGGGGCTTAATGTCGCTTAAAACAGGAATTTTCTCGCGAATCCGGTTAACGGCGCGGATGACGATAAAAATGGAAAGAGCCACCATAAAGAAATTCAGCAGGTTCTGTAGGAAGATACCGTAATTCAGCACAATATCCTTCGTTCCCGGAATGGAGGTGATGGTCAGTTTTAAATCGGAAATATTGATGCGCCCGATGACAATACTAAGGAGCGGAGAGATGATATCGTTCACGAGCGAAGAAACAACGGTGCTGAAAGCGCCGCCGATGATGACGCCGATGGCTAGGTCGATCATGCTGCCCTTCATCGCGAAACTGCGAAATTCTGACCAGAATTTTTTCATTTAGAAGCCTCCTGTGATATGTTCTTTGGTCAGTATACAAAAACTGGTTGAAAATGTCCAGATAAGCAGAAATATTGCCGGTTATCTCCAAAATTCTATACAAAATGTGGAAAATGTCTCATTGACTTTTGTCACTGTAAATATTATACTGAAAATTAATAGGCACGTGACAATCGCCATAAGGAGGAAGGAATTATGCAGAATAAAATTGCACATGCCGCTGAGCGCAAGGCATTTGAACTGGTTCTGGACGGCGTTATGAAATACGCCAAGAAAGATCGTACCAAAGGTTTTGTTCAGGTCGTTAATGCAATTGAAAAAGTCTTAGGCGATGTCTGGTCACCGCAGGCTTACGAATCGCTGCGTAAGTTCTTAGGAACCGACAGTAAGTGGTCACGTCAGCTGAGCCATATCCTTGACACAGTCGATCCTTTTGTTCTGAAAACATTGATGCTGAATGCCGGTTACGAAGGCGGTTTCCGCGGATTCCGCGATACCCAGAAAAATGCAGAAAAATACGGCTGCAGCATTCCGTATATTGTTCTGTTTGACCCCACCAGTGCCTGCAACCTGCACTGCACCGGCTGCTGGGCAGCGGAATACGGGAAAACGCTGAACTTGAGCTTTGAAGATATGGACAGTCTTGTGTCTCAAGCCAAGGAACTTGGAACTCACAACTTCTTTATGACCGGCGGCGAACCCATGGTGCGCAAGGCAGACATTGTGAAGCTTGCCGAGAAGCATAGAGACTGTGCGTTCATGCTCTTCACCAACGGAACCCTGATTGACGACGCTTTCTGCCAGGATATGAAGCGCCTCGGGAATATCTGGCTGTCTCTCTCGATTGAAGGCTTTGAAGAAGCGACAGACAGCCGCCGCGGAAAAGGCACCTTTAAACGCGTCATGGCAGCTATGGATAAGCTACATAGCTATGGCCTTGTCTACGGCACATCAATCTGCTACACTTCTGTAAACTACAAAGATGTTACCAGCGACGAGTTCTTAGATTTCCTCATTTCAAAGGGCGTTCTGTTCAGCTGGTATTTCCACTATATGCCGGTCGGCAACGACGCTTCCACTGAGCTTCTGCTGACTCCGGAACAGCGTGAATATATGTATCATCGTATTCGTGAGATTCGCGACTGGGAAGGCGGCAAGCCGATTTTCACCATCGACTTCCAGAACGACGGTGAATTTGTCGGCGGATGCATCGCCGGCGGAAAATATTACTGCCACGTCAACGCGAACGGCGACGTTGAGCCGTGCGTCTTTATTCACTATTCGAGCGCGAATATCCACAACATGAGCTGGATCGACTGCCTGCGCCAGCCGTTGTTCCTCGCTTACCAGAAGAATCAGCCGTTCAACGACAATATGCTTCGTCCGTGCCCGATGCTCGAGAATCCGGAGAAGCTGGTTGAATTGGTCCACCAGACTGGAGCAGTCAGCACAGACCTGCTGAGTCCGGAATCCTGCGAACATCTCTGCGGCAAGTGCACGGAGTACGCGAAGAATTGGCAGCCCTGCGCCCAGCATTTGTGGGAAACAAGTCATCCGGAGAAAGTCGCTGCAGAGAAAGTTGCGCAGTAGTTTTCAGAACGCGCGGGCGGTATGAAGATTTCATACCGCCCTTTCTTTTATTAACGTGCAGTTTTATTACTCAATGATAGGGGGCGCCGGCGCAATGAATGTTGCAAGAACATACGGCAACGTCGTCCGCAGGCAGATTGCGGACAAGCCAAAGACTGCCAGTGCCATGATTCGGACCGGACTTTATCTGGAATCGTTTCGCTGTGCCCATTTTGCCGAGAAAAAGATGCCGAAAGCGTACCGCTTTCTCAATTCGAAAGCGGTAGGCGTGGTAGCGGATGCGCTCAGCCACCCGGAAACTTACGCCTGGACGAATATTTTCGCTCCGACGGAGCTGCTGCAGACATTCGGCTTGTCCTGCGTCTCCGTAGAGTGTTTGGCCTCTTACCTTTCCGGCTTTTGGCTGGAGGATTACTTCATTGACCGTGCGGAAGATGTGGGCATTTCCTCAACGCTTTGCTCTTACCACAAAAACTTCATCGGGGCGGTTGAGTCCGGCGTTCTTCCTCTGCCTCGGCTGGGCGTTACGACATCCGTGACATGCGATGGAAACATCGGCACTTTCCGCTATATGGAACAGCGGTTCGGTGTCAAGAATTTTATTCTGGATATTCCGCAGAACTGGTCTCCCGAGGCAGAACGCTATGTTGTGGAACAGCTCCGCAGCCTGATTCAGGTGCTGGAAAACGCGACGGGCAGAAAATACAGTGAAGACGCCCTGCGCGAAACCATTCACCGAGAAAATGAGTCGAAAGCGCATTTTTCCAGCGCCCTCAAGAAACGAATCAGCCACAGTTACCCCAATACGATGACTCTGGTCCTGTTTCTGCTTCTTGCCACGCATTTGAACATCGGTTCTCAGTGGGTGCTGGACTTTTTCCGAATGCTCGACGAAGAAATCGGGACATATCCTCCGGATACGGGGAAGCGTCTGTTTTGGGTGCACACGACCCCGTATTCTCAGCCGACCTTGCAGTCTTATCTGAATTATAATGATAAGTGTTCCATCGTCTGCGACGACTTTAACCTCGATTATATGGAAGAGATGGATGAGACACATCCGCTGGAAGCACTCGCAAGGAAAATGATTTGCAACATTTATAACGGCAGCTTTGAGCGCAAAGCGCAGGCTTGCGTGAAATATGCAAAAGAGTACCAGTGCGATGCGGCGGTTGAATTCTGCCACTGGGGCTGCAAACAGTCCGCAGGCGGCGCGATTCTGCTCAAGGAGGAAATGCGCAAGGCAGGTATCCCCATGCTGATTCTCCACGGCGATTCCGTGGACCGGCGTAACAACCATGACGGGCAGATTCGAACCCGCTTTGAGGCGTTTCTCGAAATGCTGAACCGTGGTCAGGAGGCGACAGAATGATCGGCTATGTCTGTAAATACACCCCGGTTGAGGTGCTTCGCGCGATGGGAGCCGACCCCGTTCTGATGGAGCCGTCGGTCAATGACTTCAACCTTGCGGATACGCTGCTGTATCCAAACATCTGTTCCTACGTCAAAAGTGTTCTCGAAGATGCGGCAGGAAAGGATTATGAGGGCTTTGTCTTGACATCCTGCTGCGATTCCGTTCGCAGACTATATGATGTCCTCCGCGCCCGCTATCCGAAAAAGTTTCTTTTCATGCTGGACCTTCCGCGCTTTGCGTCTGACGCGGCCGCAGGGCTCTATGCCGGGCAGATTCGGAAAATGATGGAAGCTTATGCCGCTTTTTCAGGCAGGCAGTTTGACGAGAATGTTCTTCGCGAAATCATGCTCTGCAATTCTCAATACCGCCATCCGGAGTACGAGCCGAACGACCCGAATGTTTTGCGTATCGCTTTAGTGGGCAACCGCTGCAGCAACGGACTTCGGAATCTGATGCAGAACTGCGGGGTTAAAATCGTTGCCGACCTCACCTGCGCGGGGGCGGAGCGCGAATTTTCTCCCCCTGCGGAAGGGGAAGACCTGATTCTGAATTATACAAAGCAGCTATTAAAACAAATGCCCTGTTTACGCATGGGCGATATATCCGCAAGGCAGCGGCACATTGATGAGGTTGTTTCCCAGACTGACGGGGTGATTTACCACACCGTGAAGTTCTGCGACATTTATTCTTATGAGTATTCAACGCTGCACCGCCGAATCTCGGTTCCGCTGCTGAAAATCGAGACGGACACAACGCCACAGTGCGCAGGCCAGATTCGCACGCGAGTGGAAGCATTTTTGGAATCGCTTGCCGCCGCAAAAGGAATCAAGCCGGTGGACGAAAAACAGAAGCAGAGGGGAGAGAACAGCGTGACAGTCGTTGGCATTGACAGCGGCTCGACAAGCACGAATGCCGTTGTGATGAATGAAAAGAAGGAAATTCTCGCCTCTGGAAGCATCCGCACCGGTGCCAAAACAAGTGTTTCCGCGGAAAAGATTCTGAATGATGTTTTGAAAAAAGCGGGAATCGCGCGAACCGATGTGAGTATGATTGTTTCCACCGGTTACGGACGCGTTTCCATTCCGTTTGCCGATAAAAGCGTGACGGAGATTTCATGCCACGCCAAGGGAGCACGCTACTTCTGCCCCCATGTGCGCACGATTCTCGATATCGGCGGGCAGGACTCCAAAGCAATCCGTTTGAGCGAAACGGGTGAGGTTGAGGATTTCGTCATGAACGACAAGTGTGCAGCCGGCACGGGGCGTTTTCTGGAGGCGATGGCACGAACGCTAGAACTTGATATTTCCGAGCTTGGCCCTGTTTCTCTGAAATCGCAGGAAACGGTTGAAATCAGCTCCATGTGCACGGTTTTCGCCGAGTCGGAGGTAATCTCCCTCATCGCGCAGAACAAGGAAAAGGCCGACATTGCGAAGGGCGTGCACCGCGCGATCGCCGGAAAGGCCTGCTCTTTGCTCAGCCGTGTGGGCGGGGAACCCACTTATATGATGACGGGCGGCGTGGCAAAAAATCAGGGCGTTGTTCAGGCAGTGGAGGAAAAGCTCGGAGCAAAGCTGTTCCTGTGCAAAGACCCAGAGATTGTCGGCGCAGTGGGTGCAGCCCTGTTCGGACTCGAAAGTTTTGAAAAGGCATAAAATCAATCAAGGCACGAAAATAAAAGACTCATTTCGGCTTGTGTGAATTGCATTCCCATTTGAGGGCTGGATAGCCCGTTCGGCGGAAAAAAGTGCCTCTTGCCAAAGCATCTTGCTTTTCTTGGAAAAAGTACGTAAAACATTGTAACTTGTTCTTTACACAGTTTGTTAGGCCTATTATAATATTTTCAAGAAACTTCAATCAGTGGGATTCACAGTAGCAACCAAAATTCGCTTGTTCCGGCATCTGCCAGCTGTGGGACAAAATCGGAGATGGAGAGGGAACAATGGAAGAGGTTTATGAGTTCTTAAAAAAATGCCAGGTCTTTTTCTTAGCGACTGAAGAAGGAGACCAGCCCCGGGTACGTCCGTTTGGCGCCGTAAACATTTATAATGGAAAGCTGTATCTGCTGACCGGAAAGGCCAAGCAGGTTTCCAAACAGATTGCAGCCAATCCGAGAGTGGAGCTTTGCGCCTATGACGGTGAAACATGGCTTCGTGTTTCCGCAACGCTTGTAGAGGATAACAGCATAGAAGCACAGGAGTCCATGCTAAATGCATACCCCAGTTTGAGGCAACAATATCGGGCCGGCGACGGCAACACCCAAACGCTTTACTTGAAGGACGCCGTCGCTGTGTTTTATTCCATGACGGGCGAACCGAGAACCATTACATTCTGAAAAAATTCTTCCTAATCTAAGGGCAGACTTTTGGAGAAATTTTCCTCATTTTGCTTGCAGTGCAATTTTGCAGAAAATGACGAAAAATCATTTAAAACTTGCAAAAAAATTTTACACATTAAATCGTTGCAATCTTAAAGAAATCCGTTGACAGCACAAACGAATTAGCTTATAATAACCTAAAAATCATTCAATAATATACTGATTTAAAGCATGTATGCCCGCTGATATTGTGCACATGAGTGTGCAAATCAATCTTCGGATTGCTTTGCACACTTTTCATTTAATAAAATTGCATGTGCAAGAAAAGAAGGAGGAAGAATCATTTTGAAAAAGCAAATTACAGCGTGTGTTCTCGGCTTGGCTATGGTAGCATCGCTCGCTGGTTGTAAGGATAATGTAGGCTCCGCAGCCCGCGGCGGTTCCGGAGACACCATAAAGATTGGTTTCATTGGCCCTCTTACAGGCGACGCCTCGTCCTACGGCCAGTCCAGCCAGAAAGGTCTCCTACTCCTTGAAGACCAGATTAACAATGCCGGAGGCATCAACGGCAAGAAAATTGAAATCGTTTCGGTAGACGACGAAGGCAAACCAGCTACCACCTCAACAGGCGGAATGAAGTTGATTAACAGCGACAAGGTCGTTGCAATCGTCGGCCCGGTCACCAGCACCTGCGCAAACTCCTTTGCGCCGATTGCTCAGAAGTACAACATTCCAATGATTACCGGAACCGGTACAGATGTCAACATTACAAAAGCTGGCGACTGCATCTTCCGCACCTGCTTCACGGATCCGTTCCAGGGCAAAGTCATGGCGAAGTTTGCGACGGAAGACCTGAAAGCCAAGACCGCTGCTGTCCTTTACAACAACGGTGACGACTATTCCAAGGGCCTTTTCACTGCATTTAAAGACAGCTTCACCGGTACAATTGTTGACACGGAAACCTATAGCAAAGGCGACAAAGACTTCAATGCACAGCTAACGAAGATTTCCGCGAAGAAGCCGGATGTCCTGTTCCTGCCGGAGTACTACAGCGACGTTGCGGTCATTGCTCGCCAAGCTCGCAACATGGGTATCACCGCTACCATCATCGGCGGCGACGGATTTGACTCACCGGAGCTCTTCAGCGTCGGCGGCGATGCAGTAAACGGCGTATACTTCTCCAACCACTATACTTCTGACGATACTTCCGAGGCAGTTGTTCAGTTTATCAAGGATTACAAGGCTAAGTATAACGCGGAACCGGATGCCTTTGCGGCTCTGACCTATGATGCCGGAAAAGTCCTCTGCGAAAGCATTAAGAATGCCGGCAGCACAGATGCCAACGCAATTAAGAATGCCCTTAAGAGCTACAACGGAAGCGTTGTCTGCGGCAAAATCAGCTTTGACAGTGACCGCAACGCTGTAAAGTCTGCAGTCATCATTAAGACCGTGGATGGCAAGAAACAGTTCTATAAGAAGATTTCAGCCTGACCTGCGAAGCGGCTTGCGCTTTGAATCAAGGAAGATGCTTCCCGGGAGGAGAGGCAGCTTTTCCAGCACGGTTGTGGCGTGAAATAGGAGGAAAAGAAGTTGAGTCTAGTTGAAATTCTTCAGCAATTGATCAACGGCCTCTCGCTTGGGAGTGTCTACGCATTGATTGCCCTTGGCTATACCATGGTTTACGGCATTATCGGCCTGATCAATTTCGCCCACTGTGATATTTACATGGTGGGCGCCTACATAGGCCTTTTTGCATCCATAAATCTTCACCTGCCGTTCATTCCGACTCTTCTGATCGCCATGGTTGGTTCGGCAATTGCAGGCGTTCTTGTTGAGAGAATCGCCTACAAGCCGCTGCGGAAAGCGTCGAACATAGCATTGCTGATTACGGCAATGGGTGTTTCTCTCCTTTTGGAGAACACCTTCAATGCCATCTTCGGCGCCGCACAGAGAAGCTACCCGCATGACATCCTTGCGCAGAAGACTATCGCCATTGGACCGGTGCATACCGATTCTCTGCATCTCATCATTTTGCTCACCTCGGTTGTGCTGATGCTTCTGCTGCAGATTATCATTTACAAGACAAAAATCGGCAAAGCTATGCGTGCAACTTCAGCGGACAAGGATGCCGCCGCGCTGATGGGAATTAATGTTGACGCGACCATTTCCGCTACGTTCGCCATCGGCTCCGCCCTTGCGGGTGCGGCCGGCGTGCTGGTCGGAATCCTTTATAACAGCGTTGAACCGTACATGGGAATTCAGCCGGGCATCAAAGCCTTTACCGCTGCTGTCTTCGGCGGCATCGGCCTCATTCCGGGTGCGTTCCTCGGCGGCCTTGTTCTCGGCGTCATCGAAACCTTCGTAACCGCGTGGTATTCACCGCTATCCCATGCCATCGGCTTTATCGTCCTAATTGTCATTCTGATTATCAAACCGAGCGGGCTGCTTGGTAAAAAAGTCAGCGAGAAAGTGTAGGTGAGAGTATGACTGCTTTTGTGAAGAAACTTGCCGTCTATCTCGCCTCCTCGGTAGCAGTATTTGGTGTGTTCTCGCTGCTGATCTATCTAGGCGTGATCGACGCTTACTTAGAACGCATCCTCATGACAATCTGCATCAACGTGATTTTGGCACTCAGTGCAAACCTTGTCATTAATTACACGGGACAGCTTACACTCGGCCACTCTGCGTTCATGGCAATCGGCGCATACGGCGCGGCGGTTGTTAACCAGGCCGGAGTTCCGTTCTTTTTATCCCTCATCATCGGAAGCATCATCGCGGCATTGTTCGGCTTCCTCATCGGCCTGCCGACTTTGCGTCTAAAGGGCGACTACCTTGCCATTACCACGTTGGGCTTCTGCGAAATCATCGTCGTTGCGATTCAGAATATTCCTATGCTCGGCGGCGCACAGGGCTTGACGGGCATTCCGGGCGAAACCACGTTTGCCCTAGTGTTTTTCTCCATGGTTGTCACAATCCTGATTCTTTATCATGTTGTGAATTCCAGGCAAGGCCGTGCGATGATTTCTGTCCGCGAAGATGAAATTGCGGCGGAGGCAATGGGCATCAATACAACACGCTACAAAATCATGGCGTTTACAATTGGTGCGTTCTTTGCGGGATTTGCAGGTGGCCTTTATGCCTTCCTGATGATGTTCATTGAGCCGACTTCTTTCAACTACTTCAAATCCATTGACCTAGTCATCTATGTCGTTCTGGGCGGCAGCGGTAATTTTGCCGGCTGCATCACATCGACGACGATTCTTACCATCCTTCCGGAAGCCCTGCGCTTCCTTGAGGATTACCGCATGGTCATCTATCCGCTGCTTCTGATTGTTATCATGATTATGCGTGTCAAGAAAGTGCGCATTCCGTGGATTTCCGACCTTGTTGACACATTCCGCCGCAAAGGGGGCAAGAAGAATGCCGCTGCTTGACATTCAAAAAATCTCCATCCAGTTCGGCGGCCTGATGGCTGTCTCGGATTTTTCCATGCAGATGGAGAAAAATGACATTTGCGGTCTGATTGGACCGAACGGTGCAGGCAAGACGACCGTTTTCAACATGCTCACCGGCGTTTACCGCCCCACCAGAGGAAAGATTCTGTTTAACGGCAAATCCATCGCCGGTATGAGGCCTTACAACATTACCAGCGAGGGCATAGCCCGTACGTTTCAGAATATCCGTCTGATGAAGAATCTCACGGTGCTTGAAAACGTAAAGATTTCTTACATTTACCAAACAAAATGCAATCTTGCGGAATCGATTCTGCGCCTGCCTAGATATTTTCAGGAAGAAAAAGAGATTGAAGAGAAATCTCTCGAGCTGCTTAAGGTTTTCCATCTTGAGGATAAGAAGAACGAATTGGCCACCAACCTTCCTTACGGGGAGCAGCGCCGCCTTGAAATAGCAAGAGCGCTTGCGACCCAGCCGAAGCTCCTTCTTCTCGATGAGCCAGCGGCCGGTATGAATCCGCAGGAAACCCAGGAACTCAGCGATCTGATTCGCTGGATCCGCGAGAAGTTTGACATTGCCATTCTTCTGATTGAACACGACATGCGTCTTGTTATGGGCGTCTGCGAAAAAATCGTTGTGCTTGATTACGGGAAAATTATTGCCGAGGGTACCCCGGAGGAAATCCGCAATAACCCGAAGGTAATCGAAGCCTATCTCGGTGAGGAGGCTGCCCATGCTTAAGATTACGAATCTGAATGTTTATTATGGCGGAATCCATGCACTCAGCGATGTCAACATGGAAGTCAACGAAGGCGAAATCGTAACGCTGATCGGTGCAAACGGCGCGGGCAAAACCTCTACGCTTCGTGCTATTTCCGGGCTTGTTACCCCTTCAAGCGGAACGATAGAATTTGAAGGGCAGGACATTACAAAAATTCCGCCGCATAAAATTCCTTATCTGGGGATTTCCCATGTGCCGGAAGGGCGCCGCATTTTCGCCAACATGACAGTGGCCGAAAATCTGCAGCTCGGCGCATATCGCCGAAAAGACAAAGCGGAGATTGAGAAAGACTTCGAGTCTGTTTTCACAAGATTTCCGCGCTTGAAGGAGCGCCTCAGACAACGTGCTGGGACCCTCAGCGGCGGCGAACAGCAGATGCTTGCCATGGGTCGTGCGCTGATGTCGCGCCCGAAGATTTTGCTGTTGGACGAACCGTCCATGGGCCTTGCACCGATTGTTGTCCAAGAGATTTTCTCCATTATTCAGGACATCAACAAGTCCGGCACGACGGTGCTCCTTGTTGAGCAGAATGCGAACATGGCACTTTCCATCGCAAACCGTGCCTACGTCATTGAAACGGGGCGCATTACACTGGAAGGTAAAGCTTCCGACCTGTTGAACGACGAATCCGTGAAAAAAGCATACCTTGGCGGCTGACCGCATGAATGAAAAAAGCTCCCGAAATATTTCGGGAGCTTTTTGTGCATCCCGAAATTTTCAACAAAAAATAGCAAAATACTGGAAAATGCGACAGGATTAATGTATAATATATAAAATGGTTCATGCTATTTTCGCCGTTAACCAGAGAAAAGGGGACAAATAGGTATGGAAACAGGATTCTCTACGCAAAATCAAGGTTTCACCCACATGATTAAGCGTATTTGGAACGGACCGGAAGATGAGGAGGATTCAGCAAAGGTGAAGAACATGGATATGCAAGAGCATTCGTACGATATGAGGGGAATAAACGAGGATCGTCTTGAGAACGGGAACCGTCCGTTCCGCCGCGATTATTCGCAGCAGAAACAGATCCCGCAGCAGGATATGCGTAATTTTGAAACAAGCAGCGTGAATGCGACGATTATCTCCAAGGGCACTGTCATTAATGGTAACATCAAGTCCGACGGTGACATTGAGATGTACGGTTCTGTTTCTGGAAGTATCGAAACGACCGGAAGGGTGAAAATCAACGGCAAACAGATCGGTGACGTTCAGGGTTCCAGTGTCGACCTGATGGATTGCACTGTGCGCGGCAATATCAGTGCATCGGATTCTATTGTTGTCGATAGCAATTCGGTCATTGTCGGCGATATTAAAGGCGGAAGCCTTACCTTCGACGGAAAGCTGAAAGGAAATGTCCACGTTATGGGGAATGTGAATTTGCAGGGCAACGCAGTTATCATCGGCGATGTTACTTCCACCACAATCACCGTGGAAAGCGGTGCGCGTCTCCAGGGTTCAATTCAGGTTTCTGACGGCAGCATTGACGACGTAGATCTGCCGGACGATCTACCTGATACAAACAACTAAATTGCTTTCCAGTAAAACGAAAGGCAGCCGGATTAACCGGCTGCCTTTTTATTTTCCTTCTTTTTCTGCGCGCTGGAGTGCCAGCAGCAGGTCGACCATACGCCCATAACTCTGTACGCCGTCTTTTTGGCTGTTGGCTTTCAAATAATTGTCATTGATGGAATCTGCCGCATCGGCCGCTGGGCCGGTAAACCGGCTCCAGTATTCGTTGTTGAACGCCAAGTCGCGCCGGACTCCTTCGCTCAGAGTGGAAAAGATTTGTGCCGCTTTTTGGGAATCCGTTGCAAACAAAGCGTTGGAGGCATAAGTGAACGCCATAGCGGCGCCGGAATAGCGAAAGTCAATATCGTCGCTGCTGCGGCAGGCTAAGTAAGCGATAAAATTCGCCTCATCTTCCCGCATATAGCCGCGCAGATGAGAAAGCTCGTGGCACATAGTAAACGGAATCGTATATTCGGGAACGTCGGTATTGACGTTTGCTTCAAAGGTAAACGGGAAGAATATTCCTGTAATATTGCACTGGGACATCGCCAGTGAGGCTAAAACAGGTTTCGGGGCGCCGTAACCCGAATACAGCAGCGGATATTCTGCGCTGAGGCGGTCAAATGAAACGCGCGCCGTATCCGCATTTTCCCGAAAGTCCCGCTTGTGCAGCAGCATGACGGCATTGCTGTCTGTTTTCACTTTGGCACGAAGGGCATTGGAATCCTCTGCGAGAGATTTGCACAGTTCAATAAGTTCCTCGCTGGACGATTCTTTGACGGTGAGGCCGCATGTCTGCGCAAAGGTGCTGCGGTAATAGTTGATTCCGCAGTTGATGGTAAACAAAAAAAGCAGGATGCCTGCACCGCAAAGCAGATTGATCAAAAAGCGCGCTGCCGTTTCACCGCGTTTCCCTTTTAAACGAATCAGGCGGACAACAAAGCGAACAAAAGCCGCAATCAGAAAGGCAATGAGAAAATATACCAAGATTTCCGCAAGAGAAAACGGCACAAGCGAGGTGACAGCATTCAAGCCGCGCGAAAGATAGGGGTAAATCCGTTCTGCGTAGCTTTCCGCAAAGCCCGGGAGGGACGAAGATGCAAAGATGAGCGCAAATGAAACCGGAATCGTAAGCAAAATCCAAAGCCGGCGGAGCTTGAATACGGCTTTCATAACGTAGGGGTACCTCCGTTCAAGAAGTTGTCCATATTATAGCATAGTTTATTTCCGCCGGGTAGCAGGCGAAATATTGCCCGCAGGAGGGATTATCGCTTGCCGCGTGAAGGGAAAAATGATAGAATAGCACCAGTTAAGAACGCAGGAAAGGAAGAGGGGGTAGTGCAACTTTATCTTAAACCGGAGAGCGGGCGGCCGAAGGTCCTGTTTTCTGTTCTGGACGAAGGCGGCAAGCTGCTGTATGAAGTGTGCGGCGAATATCTGTCCGTTGGGGCGCACTTTGCGCTGCATATTCCCGATGGCGGAACAGCAGCTAAGCTGACGGGCGTCTGTCTGCCGGGAATGTACCGTTTTACAGCGGTAAGCGGAACCCGCAGACTGCGCATCTGGGTCAGAACACAGGCTCCGCACAGAAGCGTGCAGTTCAAAGGCTTGAACTGGCGTTTTCGGGGCAGTCTGCTCACACGTTCGTTTGATGTTGTGGAAGACCACCGCGGCCATTCCGAGCCCTCCGTCGTCATGACGCACGGCAGCTGCTGGATGGGCAGGTCGGAATGTTACGCTGTGACGGTTACACAAGAAGCGAATATTCCGCTCGCCCTTTGTGTTGCCGTCGCAATTGATTGCGCTGCTCCGAACGGTTGTGCTTCTCCGGTTCCCGCGGGATAAATTTGACAAAGCAACTGAGCAATGCAATAATAAAAAGAACATGTATTTTTCTCAGAAACTTGGCACGCATAGCGCTGTCCGAACAACAGAGGAAGGATAAAACATGAGCAGGCAATTAAACAAAACCTATGAGCCGCAGGAGGTTGAAGACAGAACCTATCGGTTCTGGCTTGAGAAAAAATACTTCCACGCGGTACGAGATCCGAAGAAAAAACCGTATACCATCGTTATTCCGCCGCCGAACATCACCGGCAAGCTCCACATGGGACATGCCCTCGATGAAACGTTGCAGGATATTCTGATTCGCTGGAGAAGAATGCAGGGCTATTGCGCTCTTTGGCTCCCCGGCACCGACCACGCTTCCATTGCGACGGAAGCAAAAATCGTCGAAGCCATGCGCAAAGAGGGCCTTACAAAAGAACAAATCGGCCGAGAAGCATTTCTGGAGCGCGCATGGGCGTGGAAAGAGCAGTACGGCGGGCGCATCGTCGAGCAACTGAAAAAGCTCGGTTCTTCCTGCGACTGGGACCGTGAGCGCTTTACGCTGGACGAAGGCTGCTCCAAGGCAGTTCGCGAGGTCTTTGTCCGTCTTTATGAAAAAGGGTTGATTTACCGCGGCGAGCGCATCATCAACTGGTGCCCGCACTGCAAAACTTCCATTTCCGACGCGGAAGTTGAGTTTGAGGAGCGCGACGGCTTCTTCTGGCATCTGCGCTATCCGTTCAAAGACGGCAGCGGCTATCTTGAACTTGCTACCACCCGCCCCGAAACGATGCTGGGCGATACGGCTGTGGCGGTTCACCCCGAGGATGAGCGCTACAAGCACCTTGTAGGCAAAACGCTGATTCTACCCCTTGTCGGGCGTGAGATTCCGGTCATCGCCGATGAATATGTTGAGCGCGACTTCGGAACCGGTGTGGTGAAGATTACACCGGCGCATGACCCGAACGACTTTGAAGTCGGTCTGCGTCATAACCTCGAAGTCATCAACGTCATGAACGAAGACGGCAGCATCAACGAGAACGGCGGAAAATATGCCGGACTGCCCGGCCTTGAGGCCCGTAAGCGGATTGTGGACGACCTCAAAGAACAGGGCTACCTCGTGCGCGTGGAGCCAATTAAGCACAACGTCGGCTCCTGCTATCGTTGCGGAACCATTGTGGAACCACGCGTTTCCAAACAATGGTTCGTAAAAATGAAGCCGCTTGCGGAGCCTGCCATTGAAGCAGTCCGCTCCGGCAAGACGCGGTTTATTCCGGACCGTTATGCAAAGATTTATTATCACTGGATGGAAAACATCCGCGACTGGTGCATTTCGCGCCAGCTTTGGTGGGGGCACCGCATCCCCGCGTGGTATTGCCAGGACTGCGGAGAAACCATCGTTGCCCGCGAAGCTCCTCATGCCTGCCCGAAGTGCGGCAGCACGCATCTGGAGCAGGACCCCGATACGCTCGACACTTGGTTCTCATCGGCACTCTGGCCGTTCTCGACGCTCGGCTGGCCGGATAAGACTCCGGACCTTGAATATTTCTACCCGACCGATACCCTCGTAACGGGTTACGACATCATTTTCTTCTGGGTCGCCCGCATGATTTTCTCCGGAATGGAGCACATGGGCGAAACACCGTTCCGTACCGTGCTGATTCACGGCCTTGTGCGCGACGAAAAGGGCCGCAAGATGAGCAAATCGCTCGGCAACGGCATTGATCCGCTGGAGATTATCGACAAGTACGGCGCAGATGCCCTGCGCTTTACGCTCGCAACAGGCAATAGCCCAGGAAACGATATGCGCTTCTCGCAGGATAAGGTGGAAGCGAGCCGAAACTTTGCCAATAAGATTTGGAACGCCGCACGCTTTATTCTGATGAACCTCGAAGGGCATGACGTTCCGTGCACTCTTCCGGAAGAGCTGTCTCTCGAGGACAAGTGGATTGTCGATTCCTTCAACCGCTTGACGAAGGAAGTTACGGATAATCTGGAGCATTTCGAGCTCGGCATTGCCGTGCAGAAACTCTATGATTTCCTCTGGGATGAGTTCTGTGACTGGTATATTGAAATCTCGAAGATTCGCCTCAACTCCGGCGATGAGAAGGCTGCGCAAAATGCACGTCAGGTGCTAGTCTGGTGCATGTCCTCCACTATGCAGTTGCTGCATCCCTTCATGCCGTTCATCACCGAAGAAATTTGGCAGGCGCTTCCGCACAGCGGCGAGTCCATCATGATTTCCAAATGGCCGGAATATGATGAGAACCACTGCTTCCCCAAGGCGGCCGAAGAGATGCGCAAAATCATGGAAGCGGTTCGTGCCGTGCGCAACCGCCGCGCTGAGATGAATGTTCCGCCTTCCCGCAGAGCGCGTCTCTACATTGCCACCGCAATGCCGGAAACATTCCGCGCGGGAATTCCTATCTTTGAACGCCTTGCTTGGGCCAGCAGCGTTGAAATCGGCCCGTCCTTCACGCTTGACGGCGCCGTAACCATCGTAACGCCAGACGCCAAGCTGTTTATCCCTACGGATGAGCTAGTCGATAAGAAAGCGGAGCTTGCCCGTTTGACGAAGGAACTCGAATCTGCCAAAAAGCAATTCGCAACGGCTGAGGCCAAGCTGAAGAACGAGAAGTTCCTTGCCAAAGCTCCGGCGAATGTTGTGGAAGGAGTTCGCCAAAACGCCGCAAAGCTCAAGGAGCATATTGCCCTCATTGAATCGAGCATTAAAGAAATGCAATAAACTGTTTGATGAACCTCTCCCGTTTTCAGACGAACGGGAGAGGTTTGCATTTTCCGAGGAGAGTCTATGACATACGAAGAAACTCTAAAAAAAATAGACACGTACCATCGGTTCAGCCGAGAGCCGGGGCTGGAACGGATAAAAGAACTTCTGCGCCGGCTCGGCAATCCGCAGAAGGAACTGCGAGCCGTCCATGTCGCCGGCACAAACGGGAAGGGGACAACAAGTACCCTGCTCGCGTCCATCTTGACTGCGGCAGGCTACCGCACGGGGCTGACCGTTTCCCCGCATGTCTGCGATTTCCGTGAGAGGCTGCAGCTAAACGGCCAAATGATTCCGCGGCAGGAGTTTGTTGCAATTGCGCAACGGGTTTTTGCGGAAGCGGACGCAATGCTTGCGGAAGGCCTGCAGCTTACTGAGTTTGAAGTAATTACCGCAATGGCGTTTCTCTGGTTTGCGGAACAGAAATGCGATGTTGCGGTTTTGGAAGTCGGGCTTGGCGGACGGTTTGACGCGACCAATGTCATTGAGTCTCCGCTCGTTTCCGTGATTGTTTCGATTTCCCTCGACCATACCGAGGTTCTCGGCGACACCGTGGAAAAAATCGCAGCGGAAAAATGCGGGATTATCAAACCCGGCTGTCCGGTGGTCTGCAGCCCCGGTGAGCCCCAAGGGGCACTCGAAGTGATTCGGCGCACAGCAAAAGAACGTGGCTGTGCGCTTACGGAGGCCTCCTTGGAGGGAATCCAGATTCTTTCTTCCGGCCTTGCCGGAACGCAGCTGAAATATCGGGGCGAAACGCTTCGGCTTTCTTTCCCGGGAAAACACCAAGTGCAGAATGCCGCAACCGTACTCTCCGCAGTTGAGGTTTTGCGCAGTTCCGGCCTGAACATCTCATCGGATGCGCTGCGGAACGGATTTTCCAACGCAAGGCTTCCCGCGCGGTTTGAGGTGCTTTCGGAAAATCCGCCCGTACTCATCGACGGCGCGCATAACCCCGGAGGAACCTCCGCACTTGCGGCGACTTTGCGTAGCTGCCTGCCCGGTAAAAAAATCGTTGCTGTCATGGGCATGATGGCGGACAAAGACGCAGCACACGCGGTCCGGAATCTTAGCGGACTTTTTTCTTATGTCGCTGCCACGGTGCCGCCCTCCCCGCGCGGAATGAGCGCAGAACAATTTGCGGCCCTTTGGCGGAAAGCAGGGACGGAAGCTGACGCGGCACAAAATCCGCAGGAAGCGCTTCGCCTTGCCTGTGCGCGGCTGGAACCCGGCTGTGCACTGGTCGTCTGCGGGTCGCTGTATCTTGCAGGGGAACTGCGCGAACCGCTCCGAAAGCTACTAGCCGAGCATAAACTGCCGGAAAAGACGCATAAAATATAAGAATGTCCTCAAAATTCGAGCAATAATTTATCCCTTGTCCATTATTTTAATGGATAGGGGATTTTTTATGCCCGAATGGGGCATACTAACTTAATCTGGAATTTGGGGGTGCCCTTCATGGGTGTAAGGCTGATTTTAAAAAACAGTGTTCTCACAGCCGTCCTCAGCGGTGAAATTGATCATCACTCCGCGAGGGAAATCCGCACGGAGATTGATTCAACTGCGGCAAAAGTGCAGCCGAAAACGCTGATTATGGATTTTTCAGCCGTTAAATTCATGGACAGTTCCGGCATAGGGCTGATTATGGGCCGCTGCAAGATGATGCAGGCTTGGAACGGTTTAGTGGAAATCCGCAATTTGCCGCCGAACGTGGAGCGAATTGTTTCTCTCGCCGGGTTGGAGCGCCTGTGCACAATCAGAAGGGGGACTGTAAATGAAACCGATGAATGAAATGGAGTTGTCTTTCCCGAGCTGCTCCGCGAACGAAGGATTTGCAAGGGCTGCCGTTTCCGCTTTTATCGCACAGCTGGACCCCACGGTGGACGAGCTGTGCGATATTAAAACGGCAGTGTCCGAGGCCGTCACAAACTGCATTGTTCATGCTTACCGTGATTCCATCGGAACAGTCTACATAAACTGCCGCATTTACGAAAACGGCAGAGTCGTGGTAAAAGTTCGCGACAAAGGATGCGGAATTGCAGACATCCAACAGGCGATGCAGCCGATGTTCACAACCTCGGAGGGGGAACGTGCGGGTCTTGGTTTTGCGGTTATGGAAAGTTTCACGGACCGTCTGCATGTCTCGTCGCGGCCGGGAAAAGGAACGTCCGTGATTATGGAGAAAACCATTCGCCGCCGTCCTGCGGAAGATGAACACTGACCGTGTCGTTCAGGAGAATGTCGGGCTTGTCCATGCCTGCGCGCGCCGGTTCAAGGGGCGCGGCATTGAGTATGACGACCTTTTTCAGGCCGGATGTCTCGGCCTAGTAAAGGCGGCGGCAAATTTTGATGAAACGCGCGGCGTCCGCTTTTCCACCTACGCCGTTCCGGTCATTCTCGGCGAGATAAAGCGCTTGTTTCGGGACGGCGGCGCCGTTAAGGTGGGCCGTGGGCTGAAGGAGCTTTCCATACGGGCTTTAAAGGAATCGACCGCCTTTGCGGAGCGCGAGGGGCGTCCGCCGAAAATCGGAGAACTGGCCGATATTTTGGGAGTAGAACCGGCAGAAGCCGCGGAAGCGCTCGGAGCCGCACAAGCGCCGCTTTCTCTCACAGCGGATGAAGATGATGGGGGCGGCCAGCTCGACGTCAGTGTTGAGCCGGAGGACGATAAAATTACAGAACTGCTTTCGCTGAAACAGGTCGTTACCGAGCTGAAACCGAAAGATCGAAAAATTATTGTGCTTCGGTATTTTCAAAGCCATACCCAGACGGAAACCGCTAAAGCCCTCGGCATGACGCAGGTGCAGGTTTCCCGACGGGAAAAGAAAATTTTAAATGAACTTCGCAGGAAACTCTCTTAGTTGAATCAAAAGCCCTTTCCTCGGCCTAAGGGTCGGGGAGGGGCTTTTTATATTACTATTACCATATATGCTACGAAAGCACATAAAAGGGAAATATTGCATTTTATTTGTTCAAAGCTATAATTATTTATAGGATTAAGGAGGGATTAGCTTGGCAGTAATCGGCATTGATTTGGGAACGACCAACAGTCTCGCTTCTGTTTGGCGAAATGGAAGATGCGAGCTCATTCCGAATTCATTGGGAGAATATCTGACTCCGTCTGTTGTCAGTGTTGATGAGAACGGCGATATTTTGACCGGCAAAGTTGCAAAGGAGAGACTCATCAGCCATCCGGACAGAACCGCCTCCAGTTTTAAACGTTTTATGGGAACGAAAAAAACTTATACCCTGGGCCCTCATACCTTTCGTCCGGAAGATCTCTCTTCGTTTATTATCCGCCAGCTAAAAGCAGATGCGGAAGCATACTTAAAGGAACCTGTCACGGAAGCCGTCATCAGCGTCCCTGCCTATTTTAATGACAGGCAACGTTCGTCCACCAAGCTTGCGGGGGAACTTGCAGGCCTCAAGGTAGAGCGCATCATCAACGAACCCTCTGCTGCCGCGCTTGCTAATCGTGGCATGGCAGATTTGGAAAAGGTCTTTCTTGTCTTTGACCTCGGCGGAGGAACGTTGGATGTTTCCATTGTGGAGTTGTTTGAAAACATCGTCCAAATCGTTGCGATTTCCGGCGACAATCATTTAGGCGGTGACGACTTCGACGCGGCCATTGCGCAGCGTTTCTTCCAAACATATCCCGAACTAAGCGATGAGTTAACGGTGCAGGAGAGAAATAGCGTGCTGCGTTTGGCAGAACGCTGCAAAATTGCGCTCTCATCGCAAAGTGTGGCTGGCTTTGTGTATGATCACCATGGCAAGCAATATGAAATGGTGCTGGATGAGAAACAACTGATTGAGTGTTGCGCTTCTCTCTTTGAGAGGATTAAAAAAGTGATTCGCCAAGCACTTCGGGACAGTGGGAAAAACATCTTTGACATTGATGCAATCATTCTGGTTGGCGGTTCCAGTAAAATGCCTGCGGTACAAAAATATCTAAAACATTTAACAGGCCGGCAGATGATCAACCGGATTTCGCCGGATTACGCGGTAAGCATTGGGACGGGAATCGCCACGGGAATCAAAAGCCGCAATGGGGAGATAAAAGATCTTGTCCTGTGTGATATCTGTCCGTTTTCGCTTGGTATGAGTGTTTACGATGAGGAATTGAATCGGCTTGTTTTTACGCCGATTCTTGAAAAGAATACCCCTCTCCCTGCAAGCAAGATAAAAGCTTTTTGGACGCGTTATGATTCGGATGATGTTACAATATCGGTTTATCAAGGGGAATCACAGAATTTGGACAATGATCTTTTGATCGATGAGTTTAAAGTTCGTTTCCCCTCGAAAGTTCGTAAGAATACACGTTTTTTTGTCAGGTTTACCTATGACATCAACGGGATTCTTGATATTGAAGTATTTCCGGAGAGCGGAGATAAGCCGTACGTAGAAGAGATTATTAATCGCAGTACTTTGTCTGAAACAGAATTTAAGCAGCATATGGCTGCAATGAACCAACTGAAATTAAGCCCCAATGGGCAAGATGAAAACAGTCTTTTGCTTGCGCGAGGTGGACGACTTTACGCGGAAACTTCTGGGGAAACCCGCACAGAGATTGAAAAAGCACTCACATCCTTTGAATGTGCCCTGAATCAACGTGGCATTGTGGAAATTGAAAGGTCAAAGCGCTACTTAACGGAGTTATTGGACCAAATTGAAGATATTGATTTCGGCTTAAACGAGGATGACTTCACATGAATTGCTGGGAAGTTCTTGGAATTTCTCCCACAAAAGATCAGCGCGAAATAAAAAAAGCGTATGCACGCGCTGTGACCCAACATCATCCTGAGGATGATCCGGAAGGCTTTCAAATTGTCTACCACGCATTTCAGCAGGCAATCGCATATTCAAAAGTAAAAGACGGAAATCCGGCAGAATTTTTCGGCGACCAGAGCCTCTTGCAAATCAGCGAACTTACTTTCAATAAATCGGTTGCATCGGAGCGCAAAGAAGAGTCTTCGGAGTCTCAAGGCTTGATGTATTATACTGCGGAGGCTGACGCAAATCCGCAGCAGGAAGCGTCAAACAGAGCCGAGAATTTCGCTTCGGAAACAAATCATGTGTTCCCGCCGGAGCCTTCGAGGAGTGAGAGCCCTGAACAGTCCTTGCCGAAAAATCAGGTGAACGAAGGAGCTGCATCGGAGCGCAAAGAAGAGTCTTCGGAGTCTCAGGGCTTGATGTATTATACTGCGGAGGCTGACGCAAATTCGCAGCAGGAAGCGTCAAACAGAGCCGAGAATTCCACTTCGGAAACAAATCATGTGTTCCCGCCGGAGCCTGCGGAAAATGAGAATTCTGAGCAACTCTTACAAAATAATCAAGGGAGCGAAAAAACCTCCGAAAAACCAACTGCATCAGAGCAGAAAAAGGGTTACCCAAAGCAGCTCAAATTGCTTGGCCACAAGAGGCTTGATATAAGAGAAGAGCAATATAATTTTGAAGATGTCATCGAACGCGGAAAAGAAATAGAGGAAGATCGAATTGCGAGTTTTCTCAAAACCATTGATTCGATCTATCATGAGAAAAAAGTACTAAAAAGACTAAAAAAGTGGAAACAATGCTTTTCTTCCAATGAATTTGTGCTGCAGCGCAAAAGTGACGAATTCATTTCGCGGTTTCTGTCTTATTTAATTGACCATGGAGATTTAAAGCCCCTAGAATGGACCGCTATTTTTGCTCCCATGCTTCGGGATATGTTGTATTATTATCCGACCGGTGTAGAGCGCCAAAAAATCCTTCTCTTAATGCGCCATAGGAATAAATTGGGCTTTATAACCAAAAAACGTAAACGCTCCTTTGCCTCTGTCATTTTGTGGTTTGTTGTCGTATGGGGAATTATCTTCATCATATGTTGGTCGATTCCCAAAAATTCCAAGAATACTTCAAATGGTATCAGTACACCGGTATATGTCAGTACACCGATCTATCTGGAATTTAAGCCCCTCGAAAAGGAATTAATGGATGTTTATGAAGGAATAACGGAAGGCGAGAGTTATTCAAGCCTGAGCAGAGAATGTGAAGATTTGGACATTACACAAGATGATTACAACCGTATGAAATCGGAATATGTACGCGGTGATGCGAATACCCGTGACCGTATCGCAAGGGAACTTACCGGTTACTATATAGAAAAGATAAAAAAGTCTTCCTCAGGAACATCCGCAGATATTAAATAATTAAAAAAGGGCTCCGACCGAAGGTCAGAACCCTGCGCTTGCGCATATAATGTTATTCCGAGATTATTCTGAGATTTTGTCAATCTCATACGGGGTGTTCTGGTAGACGAAATAATTCAGCCAATTTGAGAACATCAGGAATGCGTGGCTGCGCCAGACGAACGGCGGTTCCTGCGTCGGGTCATCGTTCGGAAAGTAATTCTGCGGCACGAAAGGATGAAGCCCTTTTTTTACATCTCGCAGATATTCTTTCTTTAGAGTGTCTCGGTCATATTCTTCGTGACCCGTAACAAATATCTGCCGCCCGTTTTTTGTCGCTACAATATGTACCCCGGCGGCATTGGATTCGGTCAGGATTTCGAGCTCCGGGTGTTTTTCAATGTCCTCACGACGGATTTCCGTGTAGCGGGAGTGCGGAGCCCAGAAGTCGTCGTCAAATCCGCGCACGAGCGGGTGAAGCGGATCCAGTACACGGTGGCGGAAAATGCCGCTTATCTTCTGCGAGAGCAGATATTTCGGTATTCCGTAGTGATAATAGAGACCAGCCTGCGCTCCCCAGCAAATATGCATGGTGGAGTAGACGTTGCTGCGGCTCCATGTCATAATCTTGCATAACTCCGGCCAGTAGTCGACCTGCTCAAACGGTAGTTTTTCCACCGGAGCGCCGGTGATAATCATGCCGTCAAACTTTTTATCGCAGATTTCGTCAAAGGTCTTGTAAAAGGTTTGGAGGTACGACTCCGATGTATTTTTGGATTTATGGGTTGCCATCTGCAGCAGTGTCACATCGACCTGCAGCGGCGTATTGCTCAGAACACGCATCAGCTGAGTCTCAGTCTCCGCTTTTGTCGGCATCAGATTGAGAATTACAATATTAAGAGGACGTATGTCCTGCGACATCGCGCGCTCATTTGTCATGACAAAAACATTTTCCGATTCAAGAACTTGAACAGCCGGAAGATTTGCCGGTACTTTGATTGGCATTCTTATCCCTCCTACTATTTAGGATTGCTTTTCATTATAACAAAGCCGCTGGAAAGCTGCAAGATCACACAAATTTAAGAAAATTCAAAAAAATTGCTCCAAAAGGTGTTGACAAACGGGCAAACGTGAGGTATTATAGACAAGCGCCTTGCGGAAAGGGCGCTGCGGAAACGAAAGCCAAAAGGCTGGGGGATCGCATGGGACCTTGAAAATTAAACAACGAGTAAGGAATACGGAACCCGTAATTTTCCTTAGAGTAGAGATACTCGCAAAGAGATTACGAATACACGTTAGTGTATCGAAAAGAGCTAAGAGGCTCTAGAAATTGATATAAACGTCTTCGGACGTATATATACCAAATTTTTAGAGAGTTTGATCCTGGCTCAGGACGAACGCTGGCGGCGCGCCTAACACATGCAAGTCGAACGGAACTGTTTTGGAGCTTGCTTCGAGACAGTTTAGTGGCGGACGGGTGAGTAACGCGTGAGCAACCTACCTCTCAGAGGGGGATAACGTCTGGAAACGGACGCTAATACCGCATAACATTCTGAGGTCGCATGGCTTTAGAATCAAAGGAGCAATCCGCTGAGAGATGGGCTCGCGTCCGATTAGCCAGTTGGTGAGGTAACGGCCCACCAAAGCAACGATCGGTAGCCGGACTGAGAGGTTGAACGGCCACATTGGGACTGAGACACGGCCCAGACTCCTACGGGAGGCAGCAGTGGGGGATATTGCACAATGGAGGAAACTCTGATGCAGCGACGCCGCGTGAGGGAAGAAGGTCTTCGGATTGTAAACCTTTGTCCTTGGTGACGATAATGACGGTAGCCAAGGAGGAAGCTCCGGCTAACTACGTGCCAGCAGCCGCGGTAATACGTAGGGAGCGAGCGTTGTCCGGATTTACTGGGTGTAAAGGGTGCGTAGGCGGCTCTGCAAGTCAGGTGTGAAAACCATCGGCTTAACTGATGGACTGCATTTGAAACTGTGGGGCTTGAGTGGAGTAGAGGCAGACGGAATTCCCGGTGTAGCGGTGAAATGCGTAGAGATCGGGAAGAACACCAGTGGCGAAGGCGGTCTGCTGGGCTCTAACTGACGCTGAGGCACGAAAGCATGGGTAGCAAACAGGATTAGATACCCTGGTAGTCCATGCCGTAAACGATGATTACTAGGTGTGGGGAGTCTGACCCTCTCCGTGCCGGAGTTAACACAATAAGTAATCCACCTGGGAAGTACGACCGCAAGGTTGAAACTCAAAGGAATTGACGGGGGCCCGCACAAGCAGTGGAGTATGTGGTTTAATTCGAAGCAACGCGAAGAACCTTACCAGATCTTGACATCCAACTAATCCTGTAGAAATATGGGAGTGCCCTTCGGGGAAAGTTGAGACAGGTGGTGCATGGTTGTCGTCAGCTCGTGTCGTGAGATGTTGGGTTAAGTCCCGCAACGAGCGCAACCCTTGTGATTAGTTGCTACGCAAGAGCACTCTAATCAGACTGCCGTTGACAAAACGGAGGAAGGTGGGGACGACGTCAAATCATCATGCCCCTTATGATCTGGGCTACACACGTACTACAATGGCCATCAACAAAGGGAAGCAAAGCCGCGAGGCGGAGCAAATCCCCAAAAATGGTCCCAGTTCGGATCGCAGGCTGCAACCCGCCTGCGTGAAGCCGGAATTGCTAGTAATCGCGGATCATCATGCCGCGGTGAATACGTTCCCGGGCCTTGTACACACCGCCCGTCACACCATGGGAGCCGGTAATACCCGAAGTCGGTAGTCTAACCGCAAGGAGGGCGCCGCCGAAGGTAGGATTGGCGACTGGGGTGAAGTCGTAACAAGGTAGCCGTATCAGAAGGTGCGGCTGGATCACCTCCTTTCTATGGAGAGAGCGAACAGATGGAAAATCTGTTGCGAATCCAAGGTCAGAATTACGGAGGACCATTCCTGAATCGTTGTTTAATTTTGAAGGCCCCAAGCCGGAGACGGCGAAGGTTCTTCAGGGAAAGAGAACGAGAAAAGACCAAACAGTTGAATAACTCCTATATGGGGGTATAGCTCAGCTGGGAGAGCGCCTGCTTTGCAAGCAGGAGGTCAACGGTTCGATCCCGTTTATCTCCACCAACGGCTATTGTGGCTAAGAAACACTGATAGCCTCTGGCCGGAAGAAGATATGGGCTTATAGCTCAGCCGGTTAGAGCGCACGCCTGATAAGCGTGAGGTCGGTGGTTCGAGTCCACTTAAGCCCACCAGCAGGTTGAGCCTGCAAAATAACATACAGTATCTCAATTGCGCGACTGCGAGGCTGCGGAAGCGGTTGAGTAAAGCGCGACGAATGACACTGTGTGTCTGTACCTTGAAAACTGAATAAAGCACGAAGCAGATATTAAGCGAGAAAAAGTTGTTATCAATTAATCAAGGTTTTGCGAAATCTTGTTTAAGGGAACTGCAATTTTGAGAACCGAACGATATCACATGGTCAAGCTACAAAGAGCGCAAGGGGAATGCCTTGGCACCAGGAGCCGAAGAAGGACGCGACAAACTGCGAAAAGCTGCGGGGAACCGTAAGTAGGTATTGATCCGCAGATTTCCGAATGGAGCAATCCGGCTGGAGTCATGTCCAGTCACCGTATACTGAATTCATAGGTATACGGGGGGAACCGCCTGAACTGAAACATCTAAGTAGGGCGAGGAAAAGAAATCAAGAGAGATTCCGCAAGTAGTGGCGAGCGAACGCGGAAGAGGCCAAACCGAGGGCAGCAATGTTCTCGGGGTTTCGGACAGCTAAGAAATGTGGGAAGTCAGCCGAAAGGTCTGGGAAGGCCTGCGAGACAGCGTGAAAGCCGCGTAGGCGAAGACGGAACACATGGGGCTGTATCCAGAGTACCGCCGGACACGAGGAATCCGGTGGGAAGATGGGGAGACCACTCTCCAAGCCTAAATACTCCCTGGTGACCGATAGAGAAGAGTACTGTGAAGGAACGGTGAAAAGCACCCCGGGAGGGGAGTGAAATAGAACCTGAAACCTTGTGCTTACAAGCACCGAAAGCCCGTCAAAGGGTGATCGGGTACCTTTTGTAGAATGGTCCGGCGAGTGAATGTAACTGGCGAGGTTAAGGACTTAAGGTCCGGAGCCGTAGGGAAACCGAGTCTGAATAGGGCGCAAGAAGTCAGTTGTATTCGACCCGAAACCGGGTGACCTACCCATGTCCAGGTTGAAGTGAGGGTAAAACCTCATGGAGGACCGAACCGACTCCCGTTGAAATGGTAGCGGATGAGGTGTGGGTAGCGGTGAAATTCCAATCGAACCCGGAGATAGCTGGTTCTCTCCGAAATAGCTTTAGGGCTAGCCTCGCACATAATTACCGGAGGTAAAGCACTGAATGGACTAGGGGCCGAAAGGTTGCCGAAGCCTATCAAACTCAGAATGCCGGATAATTTAAGTGCGGGAGTCAGACGGTGTGAGATAAGTTTCATCGTCGAAAGGGAAACAGCCCAGACCCACAGCTAAGGTCCCAAAATATGGTTAAGTGGGAAAGGATGTGGGGTTGCTCAGACAACCAGGATGTTGGCTCAGAAGCAGCCATTCATTAAAAGAGTGCGTAATAGCTCACTGGTCGAGTGGCCCTGCGCCGAAAATTCAACGGGGCTAAAATCATATACCGAAGCTTGGGATTCCGAAAGGGATGGTAGGAGAGCGTTCTGTACAGGATGAAATCAGAGCGGAAGCGCTGGTGGACAGTACAGAAGTGAGAATGCCGGAATGAGTAGCGAGAAATATGTGAGAATCATATTGGCCGAAAGTCTAAGGTTTTTGGAGGAAGGTTCGTCCGCTCCAAGTAAGTCGGGAGCTAAGGTGAGGCCGAAAGGCGTAGCCGATGCACAAACGGTTGATATTCCGTTACCGCAGAAAGATTTAAGTACAGTGACACCTGCGAAGGGCATAACCCGGGCGATGGTTGACCCGGGCGTAAGGGACCGAAATTAGAGTAGGGAAGTATGCCTGAAGTGGGGCGAGAAAAGCTGTATGGATATCTGATGCGCCCGTACCGCAAACCGACACAGGTAGACAGGAAGAAGATTCTAAGGCCAGCGGGAGAAGGGTAGTTAAGGAACTCGGCAAATTGACCCCGTAACTTAGGGAGAAGGGGTGCCACAGCGATGTGGTCGCAGAGAATAGGCCCAGGCGACTGTTTAGCAAAAACACAGGTCTCTGCTAAATCGAAAGATGAAGTATAGGGGCTGACACCTGCCCGGTGCTGGAAGGTTAAGAGGAGATGTGCAAGCATCGAATTGAAGCCCCAGTAAACGGCGGCCGTAACTATAACGGTCCTAAGGTAGCGAAATTCCTTGTCGGGTAAGTTCCGACCCGCACGAAAGGTGTAACGATCTGGGCACTGTCTCAACTACCCGCCCGGCGAAATTGTAGTACCGGTGAAGATGCCGGTTACCCGCGACAAGACGGAAAGACCCCATGGAGCTTTACTGCAGTTTAATATTGGGTTTCGGCAATTTATGTACAGGATAGGTGGGAGACTGGGAAACCGCGGCGCTAGCTGCGGCGGAGTCACCCTTGGGATACCACCCTTAAGTTGCTGAAATTCTAACCTGCGGCCGTAAACCGGTCGGGGGACATTGTTAGACGGGCAGTTTGACTGGGGCGGTCGCCTCCTAAAAGGTAACGGAGGCGCTCAAAGGTTGGCTCAGCACGGACGGAAACCGTGCGAAAGAGTGTAAACGCAAAAGCCAGCCTGACTGCGAGGATGACGGTCCGAGCAGAAACGAAAGTTGGAGTTAGTGATCCGGCGGTATGAGAGTGGAATTGCCGTCGCTCAACGGATAAAAGCTACCCTGGGGATAACAGGCTGATCTCCCCCAAGAGTCCACATCGACGGGGAGGTTTGGCACCTCGATGTCGGCTCATCACATCCTGGGGCTGAATTCGGTCCCAAGGGTTCGGCTGTTCGCCGATTAAAGTGGTACGCGAGCTGGGTTCAGAACGTCGTGAGACAGTTCGGTCCCTATCTGTCGTGGGCGTAGGATATTTGAGGAGAGCTGTCCTTAGTACGAGAGGACCGGGATGGACGCACCTCTGGCGCACCAGTTGTCACGCCAGTGGCACAGCTGGGCAACTATGTGCGGATCGGATAAACGCTGAAAGCATCTAAGCGTGAAGCCGACTCCAAGATAAGATATCCCACAGCGTAAGCTGGAGAGGCCCCTTGTAGACTACAAGGTTGATAGGCTGCATGTGTAAGCACGGTAACGTGTTCAGCTTGGCAGTACTAATAGGCCGAGAGCTTGACCATACTTCGGTCGGGCGCTCATCTCTCGCCCATACCTGCTTCACCTTTATTCAGTTTTCAGGGTATATAAGAGCGGCATCTCGATTGAAAAATCGGGATGCCGTTTTCGTTATAAATAAAAATGCGTAAAGTATCATTTGACCAAATTGCGCATGATTGCGAAAAATACCGCCGTGTTCTCAACACGACGGTATTTTAAGTTGAAAACAAAACCCCAAAAAAATCAAACAGGGTATGGCCGAGAACGGCCGTTTCCAATCCGAATTTCTCGTAAAACATGCCGAAAACAAGGCCGGAGAGGAAAACACTGCAGAACTGTGAAAGCGGAAATTGCCAGTAGATTTGATACATACTGTTCATCGGTGTCAGGTGATACAGTGCAAAGAAGAGAGCGGATATAATGACTGCCAACCATCCGCGCTTGAAAATCCACCGGAACAGGGACTGAAAGCAAAGGCGAAATATGCTAGAGGTTCTAATCCCGACTTTTTTGCGAAGGTTAAACCAAGCGCAGAACTGCAGAATATCCATACTGTACTGAGAAGATAAGGAAAAAATTGGTCTGGTCGGAGGGCTCCGATTAATTCTCCTGCCAAGAATAACAGACTGATTACCAAAGCCGGAGCAAGCTGTTTTTTCAGAAGGTTTTGAACAGGGGGCAGTCTTGCTGCTTTTTCCTCCGAACAATAAAAGCAACAAAAACGCGAAAACGAAAATGCATAAAGGTATGTCTACGATCCGGAACCCTCCATGATATCTTAGCAGGAGACGGGAAACATTCTCCTAAATTATTTCTTTTCAGCGCAAACGGAACTTGCCGACTTCCCCGCGAAGAAGGTCAGCTTGGTTCGAGAGATCTTCGCTTGCGGCTGCACATTCTTCAGAGGTTTCAGAGTTTGTCTGCACCACATCGGAGACTTGCTGAATGGTTGCGCTGATTTGTGCGACACTTGCGCTCTGTGCTTCGGCAGCCGTATGAATCTCGCCAATGTCTTTGATAATGGCATTCAGACTTTCATTGACATCGCGTGCATTGCGCGCCGTTTCTTCCGCAATCGCAAAGCCGGTCTCGACTTTCTCCTGCGAAGAACGAATCAGTTCGGCAGTCTGGCGGGAAGCCTCCGCAGATTTTGCGGCGAGGTTTCTCACTTCATCCGCCACGACGGCGAACCCTTTTCCGGCGGCTCCGGCGTGTGCCGCTTCCACAGCGGCGTTCAGAGCCAAGATGTTGGTCTGGAACGCAATGCTGTCAATTGAACTGATAATTTGCTCAATCTGGGACGAGGAAGTCTTGATTTCGTCCATTGCGGCAAGCAGTTCCTCTGTCTTTTTGCTGGAGCCGGTGAGGCTTTCCGCGGCTTTTGCGGCAGTTTCATTCACGCGGGCCACGAGGGAATTGGTTTTTTCCGTTTTCAACGAGACGTCGCTAATTGCATCCGAAAGCTCCTGCACGGAAGTGACCTGCTTTGAAACGCCCTGCGAAAGTGACTGAGAAATCGCGGCAACTTCGGAGGAACCGCGGTTGACCAGCTCGGCAGACAGGTTGATTTGCTTGAGCGTGGCGTTCATGGAATCCGCAATGGTCTTCATGGCGTCGTGAATGGGGGCAAAATCTCCGATGTATTCCAGCTTGAAATCGGAGGTCATGTTGCCCTTTGAAATTTCTGAGAGCTGGTAGGTAATATCGCTAATATAGACGCGTAGATTTTTTGCCATTGTCTGGAGCGACTCTGCCAAAAGTCCGATTTCATCCTTTGACTTTACGCCGAATTCGTCCGCTTCGAGATTGCCCGCGGCAAGCTGTGCAGCAAATTCGGACATGCTCCGAATCGGTGTTGCAATCTTCTTTTTCGAGAAGAAGTTGAAGATGAGGATGCTTAGTGCAGACAGAACAATCGTAACGAGAACGGTGAGAATAAGGAATTGCCGGCGGTCGGCGTTAATTTGGCTGATGGGCTTGCCCGTAAAAATCATGCCGACAATTTTTCCGTCCGTATCTTTTAATGGAGCAAATTCCGCGTAAAATTCTGCTCCCCAGAGAGCCATTTCGCCGGAATATGTACCGTCCTTCTTCAGAACCGTGTTGATGATTTCAGACGGCGCCTTCTCACCGACGCATGATTTTTTGTTTTGCGTGATGGTTGTACTCAGGCAGGTGTCGCCAAGGAAAATGGCATAGTCGCAGGCTGAGCTTTTTTTCAGAGTATTCAGAAAATCAGCGCGGGAGAGGTCATAGCCTGCCGAAATCATTCCCACAATCGTCCCGCTTTCATCCGAAATGGGCGTCGCGGAACGAATGGCGAGGGCAACATCTTTTCCTTCCATCAGAGCACCTTTGCTGGCAACACCGGTTAAAGCGGATTTGATATCGGCCTGATCCGCAACCGATAAATCGGTCTTGTCGGTAGCAGTGGAGAGCAGCACTTTCCCTTCTGCATCGGTTACCGTCAAGAAATCGACAGAGGGGTTCACATTTCGCAGTTGAATATTGAGTGTGTTGGCAAGGACATCGGTATTCTTGGCAATGATTTGGCTGCGGAGGTCGCTGTCCTGCTCGAGGACATTAATCGCTTTCCTCGCGTTGCCGGTCATCTGCGAAATATTATTCTGCAATGCGGCCATCGAAGCGTCCGTGTCAGCGGTAATGATGCTGTTTGTCTGTATGCTGCTGCCCGTAAACGTAATGACAGCGGTAATGGCAACGGTGATGAGAATGCAGCAGAAAGACATCACAGCCATGAGTCTGCCGATGGAATGTTTCGAGTTATTCGTCTTATCCGATTTTTTTCGTCGGAGGGATTTCTTTTCTTTCGCTGGTTGGTTTTTGAGGTCTTTCAAGACTGTGAAATTGGATGTGGCAGAATCTCCTGATTTCCAAAAACGTTTTCGCCTCATAAATGATTCCCTCCCGGCGAAAAATACTAAAAATACTAGAAAATTTTTGTAAAAATAGCACAATAATCAGAAAAATATAAGGATAAAATTGGAATTATTGAAAATCAATTCAATATTATTCCGAAAATTTACGAAAGTCAATATTTCTCGCCATACAAAAATCAAAAGAAAAGCAAGAAAATGACGACAAAAACTGTAATAGAACAAAAAGCGGGCCTTTCCGGAGAAAGGTCCGCTTTGGAAAAAGATGCGGTTATTCTGAAACGGAGGAGGAATCGAACCGGTAGAGGGTTCCTCTGCCGGAGGAGCCGCCGTATTCGGAAGCGTCAATTTTCGTTGCGTTTTCTTTTACATACGAGATGATATCAGAGGAGCCGCCCATGCCGCCTTCCGAAGAAACGAGGAAGTAAGTGATCTTGCCTTCTTTTACCAACTGCTTGAGCTGGGCCAGCGTCAGGGCGTTGTCGGTTCCGAGGAATCCGCCGTAAGCGACTGCCGGAAGACCGGTGTCCACAATGAACTGCGCAACATCGTTCGCACGCTGTGCCACGACAAGATAACTGCCCTCTTTGTAGTTCTTGACGAGGTAATCTTCCAGCGATTGCGTGGCGCTGTCGTTCTCGACAAAGGCCTCTTGGTTCGGCGTCATGCCGGGCGTATTTTGCGTGGACTTGAGTTCCGGTCCGGCGTAAGGCATCGTCACATTTTCACAGACGTACAAGGTCGAGGTGAGCGCCCAGTAGAAGGAACCGGAAAGCTGGGAAACGGCCATGAGTCCTGCCGCCGCAAGGGCGATTGCCTTTTTGGGGCGAAGCAGATACACTGCCATTGCGATGAGGGCGGCAGCGCCGAACCCGAGAAGAATTGGGAAGAGGGTTGCGCGCAGTTCGGAGTAATAGACCCACACATACCAAGCGGAGAATCCGCTTCCGGTGAGGACTGCCAGAGGCAGGAGCCACTGCCGCCAGCCTTTCCGCATGCGGAATTGACGGAACATCTCCGGGAACCCGATGCCGATTACGCCGGCGATGCCGGGTGCCAGCATGCAGAGGTAATACCTGTGGTAGAACGAGGCAAAGCTGAAGAAAACGGCGATGACAACCAGCCATACGACCCAGAAGAGGAAAATGCCCTGCTTTGTGGTGAGCTTTTGTCCTTTTCTCGGACGGCGCGCGCAGGCGAGAATACAGAAGAAAGCGGGAATCAGAAGCCACGAGGCCTGCCCGTACATGCTCTGCTGCCATAGGCGCGTGATGCCGGCTGTGCCGATGTCGTTGCCGACGGCGCCACCGCCGTTAGCACCCATGCCCATCATGCCCGGACCGCCATCGCCGTTCCTATTGCCGAACCGGGGCATACCTTCCGGATGAAAGCCGTCGGGCGGAATCATGTTGTCCTGTCCGTTTTGGTTGTTGAAGTTATCAGGCGGAACTATGTTGCCTTGCCCGTTCTGGTTGTTAAATCCGTCGGGCGGGGCCATATTATCTTGCTCGTTCTGGTTGTTGGAGTTATCGGGCGGAGACATGTTGTTCTGCCCGTTCTGATTGCTGGTGCCGTCAGGCGGAGTCATGTTGTTCTGGCCGTTCCAATTACTGCTGTTGTCGGTTTGGATTTTGTTGTCCTGCGTATTTTGCTGATTGCTCCCATCCGGGGTGTTCTGTCCGTCTCTGCGAAAGCCGTCCGGACGGTTACGGAAGCCGTCGCCGTTTCCGTTCATCGGGCCGCCCATTCTTCCGCCGCGTGTGCCGCGGAAAAAGCCGCCCATGCCGCCGATGCGTTCCATGCCGTTATGGCCGAGAATCAGTTCCCACTCGGTGTTGTTGGTGGAGCTGCCAACATAGGGACGGTTTGAGGCGGGAGTGAGGTCAACCGCTGCGGCCCATGAAAACGAAACCGCTGCTAGAATGATAACGCTGATTACGCCGGCAAGGAATCTGCGCCCGAGCTTTTCCTTCGCGCAGAGCAGGTAAACAAGAACCACAGCGGGAAGAATCATGTAGGCCTGCAGCATTTTAATGTTAAAGCCGAGGCCGATCATGACCGCACAGAGGAACAAATAGCGCCATTTTCCCGTTTCGATGGAACGGAACAGGAACCACGCTGCAATCAAAAGAACGAGAATGAGCTGCATATCCATGGTATTGTTGCGCGAAGCAACAACCACAGCGGGCGTCAGTGCGAAAACAAGGGCCGAAATTAAGCCCGCGGGCTTGCCGAAACGCTTGGCCGTGAGCACATACATCATGGCGGAGGAAGCAGCCCCCGAGAGTGCCTGCGGAAGAAGCATGGCCCAGCCGTGGTAACCGAATATCATCACGAAAAGTACTTGCACCCACAGCCCAAGTGGAGGTTTGTCAACGGAAACTATGCCTGCGGGGTCAAAGGAAGCGTAAAAGAAATTATGCCAGCTCTGCGTCATGCTTTTGATGGCGGCCGCATAGTAGGCGTTGCCGTAACCGAGCTGGGAAATTTCATAAAAGTTGAGGAAGAACGAAAGAAGCACAATGGCAGCAAGTGTAAACCGGTGCCAGTTCCTTCGCAAGAATCCGTGTGTTTTTCCGCGTGCGGGAAGAACCATGGGCATATCCATGAGCGTCACTCCAACTATCGTAAAACTTCGTTTCGCTTGACAGAATATCCGGAAAATGTGTCGCGGGCATAAAGCAAATTTAAATCAACCGTAACCGTGCCATAAGAATTCCATGAGAAACTTTGAAAAAAGGGTTGACAGGGCAAATAAAAAGTTCTATATTAGTGACAATTCATATATAATTACTATAATATGAAAGGAAGGGCCCGATTATGAAAATGTATGCACGAATGAGCAGCTTTGAGAGCATGATGCGCGAGATGTGCACCATGTGCTTTGCGATGTTTGCAGCCAGACGCAGCCGGGCCGCCGTTCCTCTTGTCATATAACACACAGGGGAATCCTATATTACAAAAAAGGGGCTGCCGGTTGAAAACGGCAGCCTTTTTGTATTCAGCGGGCGGCAGAAATACGAAAAATATGTTTTGAAAGGATGATATTCATGAGCAGCAGAAAATTCGCATTTGACACTTTGCAGGTACAGGCGGGGCAGATTCCCGATCCGGCAACGGGTTCACGGGCGGTGCCCATTTACCAAACGACCTCCTATGTTTTTGCCGGCACCGATGAGGCGGAAGGCCGTTTCGCGCTCAAAATTCCAGGAAACATCTATTCCCGCCTGACAAACCCCACTACGGAGGTCTTTGAAAAGCGCATCGCCGCGCTCGAAGACGGCTCGGCTGCATTGGGCGTAGCTTCCGGCGCAGCAGCCGTGACGTACGCCATTCTGAACATCGCGGGGGCGGGCGACGAAATCGTTGCGGCGAGCACACTCTACGGAGGCACTTACAATCTGTTCGCACACACACTGCCGAAATACGGTATCCGCACCGTGTTCGTGAATCCGGACGACCCGGAAAACTTTGAAAAAGCCATTACCCCAAAGACAAAGGCGCTGTATTACGAGACACTCGGCAACCCCGGAATCAACGTGATTGATTTTGACGCCGTGGGCGAGATTGGCCGAAAGCACCAGATTCCGGTCATCGTTGACAACACGTTTGCAACGCCGTATCTATTCCGCCCGTTCGAGCACGGCGCGAATGTGGTTGTTCACTCTGCCACAAAATTCATCGGCGGGCACGGCACCTCCATCGGCGGCGTGATTGTGGACGGCGGCAATTTCGACTGGACTTCCGGAAAATTCCCGGGCTTTACCGAGCCGGACACGAGCTACCACGGCCTGAAATATGCAGACCTCGGCCCAGCGGCGTTTGTCACGAAGATCCGCGCCCAGCTTCTGCGGGACACCGGCGCGTCACTCTCTCCGTTTCACTCCTGGCTGTTCCTGCAAAGCCTTGAAACGCTGTCGCTCCGCGTGGCGAAGCACGTTTCCAACACCGAGAAAATCACGAAATTCCTCTCGCAGCACCCAAAGGTGCAGGAAGTAAATTACCCGGGGCTTCCTTCCAGCAAGTACTATGAGCTTGCAAAAAAATATTTCCCAAAGGGAGCCGGCTCCATCTTCACGTTCTCGGTCAAGGGCGGCGAGAAAAAGGCGCGCAAGGTCATCGACAGCCTGAAAATCTTCTCTCAGCTCGCAAATGTGGCTGACGCAAAGTCGCTTGTCATTCATCCTTCCAGCACAACGCACCAGCAGCTAACACTGGAAGAGCAGCGCGCGGCCGGCTTCGGTCCGGAGACCATCCGAATTTCCGTCGGCCTGGAAGACGCTGACGACCTCATCTGGGACCTCAACCAAGCATTGGAGAACGACTAAGAAAAATGCCCGACTATGCGAGTCGGGCAGTGTCTATTGCGTTGATGCCGGCAACCAAGTGCACAGCGGTTACGGTGTTTCCATAGCGAAGAGCGATATCCTGTTCCGTCGGGCTTTGGATGGAAAGATCGGCAAGCGTGCCGCCCTCCCACCGCATGTTCAGCGAAAGACCGCCTTTGCCGCGCAGGCCGCAGACGGAGCCGCTGGGCCATTCCTTTGGCAGTGCGGGGAGCAGGACGATTTCTCCGTTTATGCACTGCAGTAGCATGTTTGCGATGCCGGCGGTACCGCCGAAATTGCCGTCAATCTGAAATGGCGGGTGATTGTCAAGGAGGCTGTCGAGCGTGGATTTTTCGAGCAGCAGGCGGATATTTTCCCAAGCCTTTTCACCGTTCTGCAGGCGTGCCCAGAAGTTGATAATCCATGCGCGGCTCCAACCGGTGTGGCCGCCGCCGTGCGAAAGGCGGCGCTCCAGCGTCTTTTCTGCGGCGGCTGCAAGCTCCGGCGTTTTCTGCGGCGTGATTTGTTCCGAGGGGAACAACCCATAAAGGTGCGAAATATGGCGGTGCCCGACTTCCACTTCTTCGTATTCTTCCAGCCACTCGCGGATGGTGCCGTTGGAATGAATCTCCGTTTTCGGAAGGCGGGGCAGAAGTTCTTTCAGCTTGCTTGCAAGTTCTTCCCCTGTGCCGAGAATCTCCGACGCGCGGATGCAGATTCGGAAAAAGTCGCGCAGAATCTGCGAATCCATCGTGCAGCCGATGCAGAGGTTTGCGGTTTCACCCGTTTTTGGGTGGATGTAGCTGTTTTCCGGCGAAAGCGTGGGGGAGACGACCAGCCTTCCCTCTGCGTCCTCCACAAGGTAGTCGATGAAGAAAAGAGCCGTGTCCTGCAAAATCGGCCAGTAGTCCCTCAGGAAAGATGTGTCGAGCGAATATTCGTAGTGCTCCCAGATGTGGGTGCAGAGCCACGGAAACGCCATCACCCAGAAGGTCGAGGGTACCCAGACGTCCTGCGGTGCGGTGTCTCCCCAGACGTCGGTGTTGTGGTGGGCGACAATCCCGCGGCAGTGGTACATGATGCGTGCGGTGTCGCGCCCGTGGGCGGCCATGCGCTTGATATGGAAAAACAGTGGTTGTTCACAGTCGCCGAGACCGCAGACTTCCGCCGGCCAGTAGTTCATCTCCGTGTTGATGTTGATTGTGAATTTGCTGCCCCATGCCGGTTGGAGGTCCCGGTTCCAGATTCCCTGCAGGTTTGCGGGCAGAAGACTTCCGGGCCTGCTCGAAGAAATCAGCAGGTAGCGGCCGAAATCAAAGTAAAGGGCGACAAGGCCGTTGTCGCTTTCTCCCGAACGGAAGCGGCGAAGCCTTTCGTCGGTGGGAAGAAGGTCAAGCGAGGAGTCGTAGCAGAGATGAAGCTCCATGCGGTCAAAATACGAGCGATATTCTCTGCGGTGCGCTTCAAAAAGCTCCTCAAAGCTTTTGGCCATGACCTGTTCCACAGCCTTCTGCGCAAGCAGGCGGTAATCCGCCGAAGCGAAAGAAGTGGCGGCGGAAACAAACAGCTCCGCTTCATCCGCGTTTTCCACCAGAAGATTGCTTCCGACCCGGCGCAGGGTGCCGCCTTTTGTGCGAGCCTTCAAAACCGCGCGGAACAAGATGCCGGTTCCGCCCTCCATGCAGACGGTATCCGGATCCTCCGACTCCGAGGCGCTGAGGTAGTCCGCCCAGAAGGAACGGGACAGCGAGGCGCGGAAGCTGACGCTTCCGGGCTTATCTGCCGTGAAGCGCAGAACAAGAACGTTATCCGGCTGCGACACAAACAGCGTACGGCTGTAACGCACGCCGCCGCAGATGTATTCCACGCGGGCACAGGCGTCCTCAAGGTCCAGCGACCTTTGGTAATCGGAGTAATCGCTGTGCGAGGTGATAAGGTTCAGTTCCCCAAGGGTTTGGTACGCAGTCTCGTTCGGCGGGGTGCCGGTTAAGGCGCAGCAGGCCAGCGCCTCTGCCTGCGAGGCTTTGCCTTCCGCCAGAAGGCTTCGGATTTCATTGAGGTGCGAGTAAGCGTCGGGATTATTGCGGTCCTTAAACGTACCCGACCATAGGCTTTCTTCATTCAACTGAATACAGCCGTGGTCGGGAGAGCCGTTTGCCATAGCTCCCAGTTTCCCGTTGCCGAGAGGCATGCAGTCTTCCCATTTTACGGCGGGCTGCCGATACCAAAGCTTTTTCACGGTGTATGCCACCTTTCTGAAGTCAGCCGCTTGCGCTGCGGCGCAAAAAAACAGAGATAACGTCTTGACAAGGGAAAAATATTGAAATGTAAAAAAACAGCCACCCTATTGGATGACTGCTTTACAGTGTTGGCGTCACCTATTGTCCCAGGCCGTCGCCAGCCAAGTATCGTCGGCGCAAGTGAGCTTAACTTCCGTGTTCGGAATGGGAACGGGTGTACCCTCACCGCAATCAACACCAACTTGTTCAATTTTTCTGTCGTCCCTGACGACTCGTTTATAATATCATATCCTCCGGCAAAATGCAAGTCCTTTTTCTAAAAAAATTTAGAAAAATCTTCGCAGATCACTGCATGAGGCATAAATAATTTCAAAAAATGAATGTTATTCTTCCATCGGGAAAATTTGTATGCTATAATATCCCTATATTTGTTTCAGCGGAACCGTTAATTCCGGAGACTGTTTCCGCCGCTGCAACAATTCATACTTGAAGGGATGAAATAAGCAATGCTGGAGGTTTACAACCTGACAAAGAAGTACGGGAAACTCACTGCGAACGACAATCTGAATTTCAAAGTGGAGAACGGCGAAATTGCAGTCTTATGCGGACCGAACGGCGCAGGGAAGTCAACGGCAATTAAATGCATTACCGGACTTCTGCGTTTTCAGGGCAACATCCTTTTTGACGGAAAAAACAACAAGAGCATTGAAGCGAAACGAACCTTTGGGTATATTCCGGAGCTGCCCGCACCCATTGAAAACCTGACGGTGGGCGAGCACTTGGAATTCATTGCGCGCGCTTACCGCGTGCGTGACTGGAAACCGAGGGCAGAGGAACTGCTGACCCGCATGGAAATGAACGACAAAACAAATAAGCTCGGCAAGGAGCTTTCCAAAGGAATGCAGCAGAAGCTCAGCATCTGCTGCGCGCTGCTGCCCAGCCCGAGAACGATTCTGCTCGACGAGCCTCTCGTGGGGCTGGACCCGCACGCCATTAAAGAACTGAAAACCATGCTCATCGAATTGAAAAATCAGGGCTGCTCCATCCTGCTCAGCACCCATATGCTTGACAGCGTGCGCGATTTCTGGGACAAGGTGCTCATTATGATGAACGGCCGCATTGCCGCATCCCGCACACGCAGCGAAGTGGAACAGACCGGAGAAAACCTGGAGGAGCTGTTCTTCTCCATTACGGAAGGCGCGGGGAGGGAACCCGCATGAAAGCCCTGATTTACCTTGTGCGCAAGGAGATTAAGAACTTTTTTCGCGACCTGCTGCATCACCCCGGCAGGCTAATCATTTACCTTCTCATCATAGCGCTTTTTGTTACTTCCGTCATCGGCAGTATGCAAGAAGGAGAGGAACATACGGGGAATTACGCCGATATCCGCATCCTGCATGGTGTCGTCCTCGCGTGGCTGCTGTTCCTTGGCGTCGCCACTCTGCTGAACGCCTTAAAATCCGGCACCACGATGTTCCAAATGTCCGACGTGAATTTCCTTTTTGTTTCGCCGATTGATCCAAAGACCATCTTGACGTACGGCTTGGTAAAGCAGACAGCTGCCACGCTGCTCGGGTTTATCTTTATTCTGTTTTACAGCCCATTGCTCAATGAACAGTTTAACATCAGCCCAAATTCGGTAGTGGCGCTGTTGGTATATTCCGTATTTCTGCTCATTGTTGTTCAAATTCTTGCGCTGCTGTTTTACAGCTACTGCAACGGCAACGATGAACGGAAAAACAAAGTGCGCACGGTTATTTATGTTTACTTGGGGCTGATGCTTCTGACGGCACTGTATGTGTTCCAGCAGAACGGTGCCACGATGGATGCGGGGATGCAGGCAATCGCGTCGCCGTACCTCGAGTATTTTCCCCTCATCGGCTGGGCGCAGGGGGCGATTTTCGGCGTCATTGAAGGAAACATGACCGCCACAATCTGCTACACCATACTTCTTGTGGCATCGTTTGTACTTGTGCTTGTTCTGTTCCGCCGCACGAACGCCGATTATTATGAAGACGTGCTTCAGTCCACCGAAGCACAGTTTGGTGCCCGCCAGGCGATGAAGGAAAATCGCAGCAGCTTGGCGATGGCAAGAGCGAATAAGAAAGTGCACGTGGGCAAAACGGGCCTCAACAGAGGCTGGGGAGCCAATACATTTTTCTACAAGCATCTCTGCGAGGCACGAAGAGAGAACAAGCTGGTGTTTTTGGGGACTTCTTCGTTTGTCATGCTGGCAGCTAACATCATTGGCGTCTTAGTGTTCAGTGCCATGGACGAAACGGTTCAGCCGGATGACCTCATGCTGGGCTTTTTTGCGTTTGACGTTTATGTCCTTTTCCTGATGAACGCCGTGGGATATTGGGCCAAGGAGCTCGCGAGGCCGTATATTTACCTTGTGCCGGAGGACCCGTTCCGCAAACTGCTCTGGGCGAGCATGATGAACATTCTCAAGCCGATTGTGGAAGGTGCGGTTTTGTTTTTCATCACGACCCTAGTGGCGGACGCAAATCCGCTTTCCGGAATCGCCGCATTCCTCGCTTACAGCAGTTTCGGCATGATATTCGTGGCAGGAAATATTCTGGCCAAGCGGACGATGGGCAGCATGTCGAACCGCGGACTGGTGGCGGGGCTGTTCATGTTGCTCCTCTTACTGATCATGACGCCAGGTGTCTCCGGGAGCGTTGCCGTCTATATGGCGTTGGAAGAAACTGCCGGAGCATCGTTGCTTTTCTTTTCCTCGTTGCCCATAATCGGCTGGAACATTGTAGCCTCGCTGATCATTATTTTCCTGTGCCGCAATCTACTCAGCACCGTAGAGGTTTTGAACTAAAGCGATGCGCGGTAAATTACAAGAAACCGCCGGAAGGAAGCCTTCCGGCGGCGATTTTTTACTCGAAAGCACGGCTTTTAATGCAAATATTCGATATTTCAATTCACCAACTTTCCACAGCGGAAAGAGGATTTAATGCAGAACCACGGTGTCTCCGCACACGGTGCAGCGACATTCGTAGCTTTTCTGCGTGCCGGTTTCGGTATCCAGAATCGAATGGAACTCAAACGAGTCGTTCCCGTCCGTGAGTATGTACTGCGCAATGAGGAAGCGGTCGTCTACGCACGTTACGAACCGGCCGAGCTCCTTCGGCAGGTCGGCATCCACAGAGGAGTTGAGTACTCCGGTTACATGGTAAGCATCTTCCTCATCCGTAATGCGGTAAGCGCGCCCGCCCAGCGGGTCAATGCTGAACTGTGCAGGCTTTTCGTCCGGCCCGAGTGTCAGCTTTGCCGCAACGGTTTTGCGCCCAGTCCGCTTGCTGCAGGCACAGATACGCTGGTCTCCTGTGGGGAAATAACGTGCTCGAAAATACAAATAGTTATCATCTTGCCCCGCATAGCGCACCAGTCCGGCGGTTCCTGCGCTGAGCAGAAGATCCAGCGGGGCACGCTCCTCGCCGTTCTTTACGGAAACGATGAAATCGTGGAGCGGACATTCCCAAACACTGTCGTTGATGTTGTCGCCGAGCCAGCGCATGTTATGGTAGCATTTTTCTTTTTCGCTTTCGCTCCCGTGCGGGCTCAGAACGAGCAGCCACGGCACGCCGCAGCGGCTGAACGGAAGAAAGCCGGAGAGATTGCCGCAGACGCGCGGGTCGCGCGCATAGTAATATTTTCCGTCCTTTAGGTCATAGAGAAAAACGACGCGCGAAAAACCGGTCAGCTTTTCGTATTTACGGAACAGATGTTCATGTTGTTTGTTGGAGACCGTGAAAAACAGAATATGGAATTCATCGAGTGCCAAGCACTGCTGGAAATCGCCGATGAAGTGCAAATTCGCCAAGTCGTGTTCCTCTCCGGTGCGCTTGTCCACACGGATCACCCAAGCTTCGCTTCCGCCGGATTCGCTGACGACCACAATGTCGTTTGGGAAGCTGAAAAAATGCTGCACACACGCCGGCCCGGGAAGGAGATAGTTGGCAATTACCCGTTCGCGCTTCATTACCCGGTTGTACTCCAGCAGAAACAGGCTCGGATGCCCCTCTTCCACTTTCTCTTCCGCGTAATAGATGAGCGAGTCGGTGATCTCGATTAATTCGTCGTTGCAGCTTGTAAATACATTGCGAAGATCCACGACTTTCACGGTGTTTCCCCCCAGACGTTCGCGGCGGCATCAAGCCTCCCGCGTATTTCCCTTTTCGGCTATTATACCACAGCGCAGGCGGGTGAGTCCACGGATTTGGAGCGATTTGCAATCGCCTTTAGGCGCGTTTATAATAAGAAAAAACGATGAGCACGGAGCGATGAAGATTGCATGTAGTAAAACACGGAAAAACAGCGGAAATTGACCTTCACGGCCTCACCGTGGAAGACGCAAAGTGCCGCTTAGAGCATTTTCTCAGCAACGCCTCGCCGGACATGACCGAGGTGAGGGTCATCCACGGCTGCAACAGAGGGCAGGCCCTGCGGGATATGGTGCGCCTTCGCCTCAAGCACCCGCGCATTTCCGCCAAGCTCGTTACCCTAAACCCCGGGGAAACGCGCCTTCTTTTGAAGCCGCCCGCCGAGAAAAGAAAATAGAAAACAATGAAAAAGCAGGTCCGTTTTTGGAACCTGCTTTTTGTATTCATTCAGTTTCCGGCGCGCCGCTTTGCATACTGTTCGCAGAGTTCGCGCGTTAGCGCCAGAATGTTTTCTGCGGAATGGGACTTGTCAAATTCCGCACAATTGCTGCGCATGGCGTTGAGCTTCTGGCTGTCCTCAAGCAGTGAGCGAATCACAGCGCCGCAGTCCGTGTCTTGCTCCAGCTTTACAGCCATGTGGTAGTTCAAAAGAAAATCTGCGTTGTCTTCCTCCTGACCGGGAATGGCGTCGAACACAGCAAGCGGAACGTTGCACGCCAGCGCCTCCGATACGGTCAGCCCGCCCGGCTTTGTAACGAGCAGGTCGGAAGCGTGCATGTAGTTCTCCACCTCGTTGGTGAAGAACACCAGCTTTGTTTTCTTGGGGCTGTTTTCCACCTCGTCGGCAAAAGCGGCGTATAGCTTTTCGTTGCGGCCGGTGATAACGACGATTTGAAACGCAAGGTCAACCTTGGTAATCTGGCGGTAGATGTCGAGAATGTTGGTAACTCCGAAGCTTCCCGCCATAATCAGAATGGTGGGCAGATTCGGGTCAAGTCCGAACTTTTTCAGCAGAGCGGGCTTGTCTGCCGGCGTAAAGAAAACGTCTTCCACCGGAATTCCGAACGGATAGATTTTTTCTTTGCTGACGCCCATGACCTCCATTTTGGGAATCATATCGGAATTTGCGACAACGTATGCGTCAACCTCGCTGCCGATCCAAGCGCGGTGGGGGCCGTAGTCTGTCATCAGCGTGATGAGCGGAACATCCACCCAGCCGGTGGCCTTCAGGTGCGAGACCATTTCGGAAACGAACGGATGCGTTGAAATAATGGCGTCGGGACTGCTCTGCTCAATGGCAGGGAGAAGAAGACGGCCGAAGGTATTGCTGAACCGGTTCAAAAGGCTGGAAAGCGCACTCTTTTTGTTTGTGGCGCGGTAGAGCTTGCCGAAGAGTTTCGGAGTTTTGGTGGCAAGCATATGGTAGCCCTCGCAGACGGTCTTATCCACAATGCTGCCGATGCTTTTCATGGCATCGACAACTTCCACGCTGCAGTCGGGGCAATTTTGTTCGATATAGCTGCTGATTGCGCGGGATGCGCGGAGATGGCCTCCGCCGGTTGCCGCAGTCAGAATTAGAATTTTCATAATAGGCTCCTTCCGTACGGAAAAGGGACAAATTTCAAGCGATATTATAGCATATATTTTTTGCAAGTGAAACCCGCCACTGACCAAACTTGTGTTCGGTCGATGGATAGTTTCAAGGATGTAACTTTACTTCTTGGGATTAATGGAATATAATGTTTGCAACTGCTAGTAATGAAAGATGAACTCTACTTCAGGAGGGGCATGATTACTGTGCCAGATATGGAGAACAAGTCGTTGCAAAATTCCAAGCGGAGAAACGTAAAAATCATTGCCGTTGTGGTTGCTGCCATTGTCGTCTGCGTGGGAGCTTTAGCAGCGCTGTTTGTAAAATCGAAACAGGATTTGGAACATAAAAAGGAAATGGAAGCCGCAGTCAACATCAATAAGTTTTACAGCGGAATTACCGTGCAGGGTGTGAATGTTTCCGGCATGACGATGGAGGAGGCCCTGAAGGCCTTGAAGGAACAGGAAGCTTCCACCATTGGAACTTACCGCATTGTCATTACCTGCGGCGACAAACAGTGGGAATTGACACAGACGGATATGTCTTTTTCGTTTGATACGCAAGATGTGTTAAAAAAGGCTTACGCCGTGGGCAGAAGCGGTGACCTTGAGACACGCTATAAAATTGTAACCGAACTTAAGACAAAACCGCAGAATTTTTCGATTACCGCAACGCTGGATGAAGATGCGTTAAAAGCAAAGGTTATGAAGATTGCCGCGGAAGTCGAGAAGCCAGCGACAGAACCCACAGTTACCGGATTTTCTGTTTCCTCGGGCTTCCAATTCCAAGACGGAAAAGCCGGCGTCAGTGTAGACAAAGACAGCCTTTGGAACGACGTAAAGGCTGTTGTGGAAGGGAATCACGTGGGTACCGTAACCATGAAGACCTCGTCCGTGCCGTACAAGACCTCTCTCAGCAGCTTGAAAAAGCACATGAAGAAACTGGGAACATACAGTACCGTCTCCGTCAATAACGCGAACGGCACCTATAATATGAAAAAAGCACTTTTGCTGGCCAACGGCACAAAAATCAATGCGGGGGCAACGTTTTCGTTTTTTAAAACCGTCGGCCCGTGCGACCGAGCAAATGGCTTCCTCATCGCGGGAGCAATCGAAAACGGCAGACACATCGATTCCTACGGCGGCGGCATCTGCCAGGCTTCCACGACGATTTACGGCGCCGCGCTTCGCTCGGGCATGAAGATTGTGGAACGCCACAACCACTCTATCCCGTCAGCCTACTGTGAAATCGGGCAGGACGCAACGGTGAGCTACCCATACACCGACTTAAAGCTCATGAACACTACGAACTACCCGATGTTTCTTGTAACCTCTGCCAGCGGAAGAAAGCTGACCGCCACGTTCTACGGCTATCAGCCCGACGATTACGATAGCATTGAAATTGTTTCCCGAATTGATAAGACATATCCTGCGCCCACTGAGGCAAAATATATCGAAGACTCCTCTCTTGCCGCTAATGTGGTAAAGCTTGAACAGAAAGCAAGAACAGGGTATCTGGCATCCGCACGCCGCCTTTACCTGAAAAACGGCAAAACGGTAAAGACCGAGTATCTGAATTCCTCAACCTACCCTGCAATGCCGGCCTACTATGTCTATGGCCCCGGAACCAGCCGTGACAAACTTACGGGAAAGGCGACCACCCCAAGCGGAGATCCATCCTCTCAGTCTCCTAATACAACACCATCGCCGTCATCGAATAACCCTTCTTCTGAAGCTACTTCTGGAACGACCGCAAATGGTCAGAACGCGGCTGCCTGAGGGCAGCCGCTCCTTGTGGGCAGGTAACAATTACTAAAGAGTGGATGCTTGACATTTTTCGATGATTCTGCAACAATGAAGATTGCGGATTTTGCAAAAGGAATGTTTTTTTACAAAATGCAGAATACACGGCTTGATGGATGCTTGCCGGGAAAGGGAGAGAAAGTTGGTGGAAAAGGATCAAAAGCCGGAGATCAGCGTAATCATTCCGGTTTACAATGTGGAACAATTTATCGGAAGATGCCTGACTTCATTGGTTGAGCAAACCTTCCGCGATTTTGAAGTCATCGCCGTGAATGACGGCGCTACCGACGATTCTCCGATGATTCTGCACCATTTTGCGGAGAAGTACGATTTCATCAAGGTTATTGACCAGCCGAACAAGGGAATGTCAGAGGCGCGCAACGTGGGAATGAGGGCAGCCAGCGGCCGGTTCTTCTCGTTTGTGGACGGCGACGACTATGTTTCGCCCACGTTTTTGGAAGAACTTTACCGTGCCTGTGTTGACAACAGCGCCGATATTGCTTGCTGCTACTATTATTTCCATTTTATTGAAAATGATTTCCTGTTTGAATATCCGTTCCGCTGCAAGGGCGTGCTGAGCGGCTCGGAGGCTATGCACAAGCTCCTGAGAGATGTTCAGATTCAGAGTCTTGCGTGGAACAAGCTTTACCGCAGGGAACTTTTTATGGATTACGACATCACCTTCCCGAACATGACGTTTGAGGATATGGCCACAACAACCCGTGTGTTTTCGCATGCGAGCCGGGTCGTTGTCATTGACCGCCCGCTTTATTACTACAACCAGCGTTCTACCAGTACGCTCGCAACCATGAACACGAATAAAATCAACGATTTTATTCGTGCTACGGCGATGGTGCGCGCTTCTCTCGAAAAGAGCGGCCTTTACGAGAAATACAAAAAAAGCTATCAGGCTTTGCTCCGTAAAACCTGCAATTGCTGCTATCTTTATGTATTAAAAGTACATACTGAGAAAAAATGTATGCGGGGATGTATGGAGAACATGAGGCGCGTCAGCCGCGCGCTCAAAAAGTATTCCACCGATGACTGTAGAGTGGCGGATTTACTGGGCAACCTGCCTGATGTTGTCGCGTCCCCGGAACAATTCGCAAAGGATTATTCTGTCCGCTGAATCGGAAACGGGCGGAGTTCGGGGTACACAATGAAAGATAAAAGCCGGAAATACAAAATCTTTCGCATCGCGATGCTCGCGCTGACAATCAGTCTGCTCATTTATTTCTGCGTCTGGAACAACAACCTTGCTGTGCTCATCAGCAGCTTTCGGGAGATTCACCCGCTTTGGCTCCTTGGCGCTGCTGCATGCACGGTTGTCACATGGGTGATGGATGCCCTTGTTATCCAAACGCTTACCGGGCAGGCTAGGCCAAACGATTACCACTACCACAGCGCATTTCGCGTAACGATGATCGGGCAGTATTTCAACTCCGTTACCCCGTATGCCATTGGCGGGCAGCCCGCGCAGTTTGTCGCCTTTCTCAGGCAGGGGATTCCTTCCGGAATCGCCATCTCAACGCTTGTTCAGAAGTTCCTCGTTTACCAGACGACGATTACATTGTTTTCGCTGGCGGTCATCATCATCCGCTCGGCGTTTTTCCTCAGTAAGATACAGGGCTTCTTTGCCCTTGCCGTCATCGGTTTCCTGTACCAATCGGCTTCGGTGCTGCTTCTTCTCCTTTTTACTTACAGCCCAAAATTCACAACGAAGCTCATCAGTGCCGTTGTTACGCTGCTTACCAAGGTGCATATTGTAAAGAAACCGGATGAAACGCGGGAAAAGGTAAAAGGGCAGCTTCAGTTTTATTTAGACAACAACAAGGCAATGAAGGGCAACCGCCAGCTTACCGTGCGAGTTTACAGCTACACGTTCATACAGCTTCTGGCTTTGTTCTCCGTGCCGTTTTTCATCTATAAAGCGTTCTGCAATCCCGGGGCGCCGGTAGTCGATATGATTTCCGCGCAATGCTTTGTGACGATGATTTCCGGGTATACGCCGCTGCCGGGTGCTTCCGGTGCGGCGGAAGGCAGCTTCCTCGTTCTTTTCCGCCTGTTTTTCAGCGAAAAGATTCTGACGCAGGCGATGTTGCTTTGGCGGTTCATCACCTATTATTCGTCCATTCTGGTCGGCGCGTTCTTTGTTCTCCGAACCGGTCAAGACAAGATGGAGCCAATAGACCTCGCAAAGGAAGCGCCGCAAGGTTAAATAAAGGCACAAGCATCCGGCTGGACTCAGCCGGATATTTTGTAATATCTTTGAAAAATGAGCCGGAACCTTCCGGCATTTCCGTTCCTCAGGGAAGGGGAAGGAAAGGAGTAAATATGACAGACGGTTTTTTCAGAGTTGCGGCGGCAACGCCGGAAATCAGGGTCGCAGACTGCGAGTTCAATGAACGTGCAATCGCGGCGATGATGCGGGAATGTGCAAAACAGCAGGTCGGAGCAGTGGCGTTCCCGGAGCTCTGCCTGACGGGTTACACCTGCGCAGACCTGTTTCGGGACAGTGCGCTCCTTGCCGGGGCGGAAGCCGCCCTTGCAAAACTGATGGAAGAAACGAAGGATCTCGACCTTCTTGCTTTTATCGGGCTTCCGGTGCCTCACGGGGCGGCACTTTACAACTGCGCGGCAGCCATCTGCAAAGGCAAGCTGCTCGGCGTAGCGGCAAAGAGTTGTATACCGAATTACAGCGAGTTTTATGAGGCGCGCCACTTCTCACCGGCTCCAAAAGGCGAAGAAATCACACTCTGCGGGCAGACGGTTCCGTTTGGTTCCGACCTTGTGTTCCGCTGCACAAATATTCCGGAACTTTCCGTCGCTGCGGAAATCTGCGAGGACCTCTGGGTGCCTTGTCCGCCGTCGCAGAAGCTCGCAATGGCGGGAGCAACAGTTGTGTTCAATCTCTCTGCGAGCGACGAAACCATCGGTAAGGCGGATTACCGCAGGATGCTGGTCAAAAGCCAGTCCGGCAGCCTGCTTTGTACCTACGTCTACGCGGGCGCGGGCGAAGGCGAATCCACCACAGACTTGATTTTCGCGGGTGCGCGCCTGATTGCCGAAAACGGCTCGCTCCTTGCGGAGGCAAAGCCGTTCACAACCGGATTGACGGTTGCGGAAACAGACCTCCAGCGCATTGCGCAGGAGCGCCTGCACATGACAACTTGGCACAGCAACGAAACGGCGCGCTACATTCCGTTTGAGCTGAATGTGCCCTCCTTTGTTCCGCAACGCAAATTCCCGCAGCTTCCGTTCGTGCCGAGCGACGAAAAAGACCTTGCCGAGCGCTGCGAAATGATTCTGAATATGCAGGCTACGGGCCTGAAAACCCGCCTGAAGCATACCCACGCGACGCACGCCGTCATCGGCGTTTCCGGCGGACTCGATTCCACGCTGGCGCTGCTTGTAACGGCCCGCGCGTTCGATATGCTTGACCTTGACCACAAGGGAATTCTTGCGGTGACAATGCCGGGATTCGGAACAACGTCGCGCACTAAGAGCAACGCGCAGCGCCTTGCGGAGCTGCTTGGCGCCGATTTCCGCACGGTCCCGATCGGCGAGAGTGTTTCGCTCCATTTCCGCGACATCGGGCATGACCCCGCCGTGCGTGATGTCACCTATGAAAACGCGCAGGCGAGGGAACGCACGCAGGTGCTTATGGACCTTGCAAACCAGTGTGGCGGCCTCGTCATCGGAACGGGCGACCTTTCCGAACTTGCCCTCGGCTGGGCGACCTACAACGGCGACCACATGTCGATGTATAGCGTGAACTGCTCGATTCCGAAAACGCTGGTGCGCCATTTGGTGCATCATGTCGCCGTTACCGGAGGGGAAGAACTGCGCAAGGTTCTGGAAGATGTGCTTGCAACGCCGGTCAGCCCGGAGCTTCTCCCGCCGGAAAACGGAGAGATTGCTCAGAAGACCGAAAGCATTGTCGGCCCCTATGAGCTGCACGATTTCTTCCTTTACTACATGCTGCGGTTCGGCTTTGCACCGGGCAAAATCTACCGCATGGCTGTGGCTTCGTTTGCCGGCGTCTATGACGCGGCAACGGTGAAAAAGTGGCTGCGTGAATTCTACCGCCGCTTCTTTATGAGCCAGTTCAAACGCTCCGCCCTGCCGGATGGCCCGAAGGTCGGCACCGTTGCGCTTTCCCAGCGCGGGGACTGGCGGATGCCGAGCGACGCTTCGGCTGCACTCTGGCTCAAAGAAATTGATAATCTCTGAAATTCACGGATAGGAGAGAACAATTTGAAGAATGATTTCCGCGCGGTGATTTTTGACCTTGACGGAACGTTGATTGACTCGCTTGGCGTCTGGGCAGAAGTGGACCGTAAATGCTTGGAGAAGCACGGCATCCCGCCGACACCGGATTACACTTTAGCGGTGAGCTCCATGTCGTTCCGCGAATCGGCGGAATACACCATTCGCCGCTACGGGTTTTCCGAGACACCGGAAGAGCTGATGGCGGAGTGGATGTGCATGGTGGAGGACGAGTATGCTCACCACATCGCGCTCAAGCCGTTTGTGCGCGAATTCCTCAACCATCTCACGGCGAAGGGCGTAAAGCTTGCCGTTGCAACGGCTTCTCCGCCGAAGCTTTATGGCCCTGTTTTGAAAAATAACGGAGTTTATGATTACTTTGACGCTTTTGCCTGTGTTGAGGAAGTCGAACGCGGCAAGGGGTTCCCGGACGTGTTTCTGCTTGCGGCTTCCCGCCTAGGGGTGCGCCCGTGCGACTGCTTGGTGTTTGAAGATACGCTGCCCGGCATCCGCGGAGCGAAGGCAGCCGGCATGACCGTCATAGGAATCTATGACGGCTCCTCCCAGACGGAGGAAGCCAAGATGCGCGCAGAGGCCGACGGTTGCTGCAAGAGTTTTGCCGAATTGCTTCCGAATACATAAAACAAAAACCCGCGGGGCATTTGCCCTGCGGGTTTTTCTATTCACCTGTGTTTTTTATTCAAACATGCTGGGGTCGTAGGAATTCAGCGCCTTTTCGTTTACGGTAATGCCGGTCATGGCAGCTGCTTCTTTTTCAAGCTGGGCGGTGAATTCATCCCACTTGTAAGCCGAGAGAAGGCTTTCGCGCCCGTCGTCCGTAGAAATCTGGGTTTCCGCAGCTTTGTTGCTATCCTTCTTGTAAACGAGAACATAAGCCTGCTGCTCAGAAAGCTCAACTGTTTTCACATCGCCGGCCTTCATGGACTTAATCGCGTTTTTCAGTTCGGTTGGGAAAGAAGTGTCGGTCTGAATGTTGACCGTCGCGGAATGCAGCAGATCGTCGCTGCTGTTCTTTGCTTTCTTGTAGTCTTCGCCCGCCTGTTCCATGGTAATGGTGCCTGCCTTGATTTTTTCGGCATATTCGTCGAAAACTTTCTTGGCGGTTTTCTTCTGCTCGTCCGTCATGGCGGCAGAGTAGTTTCCGTTGGAATCTGTGGTGTAAAGCGGCAGTACCATGTAGGAGAAGTCGGTGTAAGTTTTGGTGTAATAGTTTTTCAGGTCATCGTCGGAAACGGGGTTTGTGCCGTTTTTGCCGTAGATGCCGTTAAAAATCAAACGCATCTTTTCGGACGCTGTGCCGTAGGCCAGTTCAAACGAAGACTTCGCAATTCCGTAGCCTTCAAAGGCTGAAGAATACTCTGACCAAAGTTCCGTGTTCATTTCGGAAGCTTTCTTCTTGTAGTCATCGGAGTAGGTCAGCTTCATGTCTTTGATTTTTTTGTCAAGAAGAATCGTCATCTTCGTGTCGGTCAGAGCCTTTTCACGAATCCAAGTTTTGGCGTCCTTGTTGTCAATTTTCTGTTCAAAAACAGATTTGCTGGAATCAGTTTTCTTCGAGTTTGCCTCCTCATAGGCGCTGTAAAGGTTGTAAATATAAACGCCAATGGGAATCGTTGTGGAAGAATTCTTAATTGCCCAGCTTTTATCCACAGAACAGCCCGAGGCGGGGACGCACAGTGCAGCAGCAAGGAGCACCGGAAGAAGTCTGTTGCGTAATTTCATAGTTCACACTCGCTTCTGTTTGGTTATTGTGGTAATTATACACTTTTTTCGGGAATGTGTCTATTCCTTTTGAGATTTTTCATCGAAATCTCCTCCAAGGATGGAGAGTGTTTTCTCAAGCACAGCAACGGGTTCTTGGCCTTTGGGAACCGTTACGCTGATGTAAGGCTTCGTTCCCGCATTTACCATAACGCGGCCGCGCATGGCAGCGATGAGGGCCGAAATCTTTTTCATATCGAAACTGTCGCGGTAGAGAAGCAGCTTGTCGCCCTGCTGCTTGATTTCCTTGATGCCGAGGGCGGAGGCGCGGTTGCGCAGCAGCGCAATCTGCACAAGGCCGTTCACGCTTGCCGGCGGCTCGCCGAACCGGTCGATCAGTTCGTCGGTTACGTCGAGGGCGTCCTCCGAGGTTCGGATGTCCGCAATGCGGCGGTAAATGTCAAGCCGCTGGTTCAGGTCCGGAATATAGTCCTCCGGAATATGCGCCGGCACCTGAAGGTCCACGAGACATTCTTCGCCGTATTCCTGAACTTCCTCGCCTTTTTCACGCCGAATCGCGTCGGAAAGCAGATGCAGGTACATATCGTAGCCGACCGCCTCCATGTGGCCGTGCTGTTCTCCGCCGAGAATGTTGCCTGCGCCGCGGATTTCCATGTCCCGCATGGCAATCTTGAAGCCGGAGCCGAATTCCGTGAATTGGCGGATGGCGGTCAGGCGTTTCTGTGCGGCTTCAGAAAGCACCTTGTTGCGCCGGAAGGTTAGGTAAGCGTACGCACGGCGGTTGGAGCGCCCTACGCGCCCGCGAATCTGATGAAGCTGCGAAAGCCCCATGCGGTCGGCATTTTCAATAATCAGCGTGTTGACGTTCGGAACGTCAACGCCGGTTTCGATGATTGTGGTGCAGACGAGAACGTCGATTTCCTGTTCAATCAGACGCCGCCAGACCTCCGAAAGCTCCTGCTCGCTCATTTTGCCGTGCCCGAAGCCGACCTTTGCTTCTGGTATCGCGGCCTGAATGCGGGCAGCCGTGCGCTCAATGGTGGCAACGTCGTTGTGCAGATAATAAACCTGCCCGCCTCGGCGCAGTTCCCGGCGAATCGCTTCGTAGATGATGTTGTCGTCATGCTCGAGGACATAGGTCTGAACCGGGTGGCGGTCACGCGGCGCTTCTTCGATGATGCTCATGTCGCGGATTCCGGAGAGCGCCATGTTCAATGTGCGCGGAATCGGCGTTGCGGAAAGGGTCAGAACGTCTACGGTTTTGTATTTGGTCTTGAGCTTTTCCTTCTGCGCCACACCGAACCGCTGTTCCTCGTCGATAATGATGAGGCCGAGGTCGCGGAATTCCACATCCTGTGAAATGAGCCGGTGCGTGCCGACGACCATGTCCACATCGCCGCGCTTGAGGCCTTTGATGATTTCTTCCTGCTGCTTCGGGGTTCGGAAGCGGGAAAGAAGCTGAATGTTGACGGGGAAACCCTCCATGCGGCGGGTGATGGTCTGGTAGTGCTGCCAAGCGAGAATCGTTGTCGGCACCAGCATGGCGCATTGTTTGCCGTCGGAAATACATTTGAACGCGGCGCGCAGGGCGACTTCCGTTTTGCCGAAGCCGACGTCGCCGCAAAGAAGGCGATCCATGGGAACCGGGCGCTCCATGTCGCTCTTGATTTCCTCGATACAGCGGAGCTGGTCCTCGGTTTCTTCAAACTCAAAGTGAGACTCAAAGTCATGCTGCCATTCGGTGTCCGGAGGGAAGGCGTGGCCTTTCAACGCCATGCGCTCGGCGTAGAGTTTGATGAGATCCTTTGCAATGTCCTTGACCGCGCTGCGCACGCGAGCCTTTGCCTTCTGCCAGTCGGTTCCGCCGATGCGGTTGAGGCGCACCGCTGCGTCTTCGCGCGGCCCGATATATTTGGAGACCATGTCGAGCTGTGTCACAGGGACATAAAGCGTGTCGCCCTTCGCATAGCGCACCTTGATATAGTCCTTTACAATTCCCTGCATTTCAATCTTGTGGATACCTTCAAACACGCCGATGCCGTGTGTAGCGTGAACGACGTAATCGCCCGGGGTGAGGTCGGAAATATCGGTGATTTCCTGACCGGTGTGAACTTTTTTGGCACGCTTTGTTTTCACGGGGGCTGTCCGTCCGCGCGTGATGAGGCCGAAGAACGCGCCCGGGTATTCAAATCCGCTGGAAAGTGCTCCCGTTGTTACAACAACTTCTCCGCGTTCGATTTTCTTCGGGTTCTCTTGGTAGACCGCGTCGATGCCGTGACGCTGGAGGTCGGAAGCCACATTCTTCGCAGCCTTTTCATTGCCGGCGAGGACAGCGCAGGACCACTTGTTCGTGAGCATATTCCGCAGGTCTTCGATGAGAAGCTGCATGTTTCCGCCCCAAACGGAAAGCTGTCGTGCGGTGAGGTTCAGCGCTTCGTGAACAGGCGTTTCGTATCCTCCGTGAACAAAAGCGTCAAGGTAGATGGCGCCGTGCTCCGCAAAGACAGACAGCGCGTCGGTCCACTCCCGGTTGTAGCAGTCCAGCCCGCGGCAGAGAGAACCGTCGGCAAGGCAGTCTTTTAGGTCTTCGCCCCACTGCCACAGCGCGCTGCGCGCACGCTCTTTGGCACGCACCGGTTCACTGACAAACAGCAGGATGTCATCTGTGAGGTAGTCGAGTACGCAGGCGGTTTTTCCGCCGTAAAGAATGGGAAGAAACTTGTCGGCATTGCCGAGCGGCAAACCGTCTTCGAGCTTGCTCGCTTCGTGCGAGAGGACCTTTTTTGCCTGCGCCGCGGTTTTGCCGCGCAGAGAGGCGGCAATCGAACGAATCTGTTCCGCAAGGAACCCCGCGTCGCCGATAATCGCCTCGGAGGCGGGGAAGACGGTTACGCTTTCCTGCGACTCGGTGCGCCGCTGTGTCTCTACATCAAACAGAGAGAGTGTGTCGATTTCATCGCCGAAAAATTCAGCGCGCACCGGAGCCGACATTCCGGTTGGGAAAAAGTCGAGAATTCCGCCGCGTCGGGAATACTGGCCTGGCCCGTCGATTTGCGGCGCCGCCTCGTAGCCGCATGCGGTGAGCACGGACAGCACGCGTTCCATGGAAACCTGCATGCCGACTTTCAGCGTGAGCATTCTCCGCTTCAGTTCCTCGGGAGGAATGGTTAGCTGCAGCGCCGCGTCGGCACAGCAGACGACCACGCTGGGCGCTTCCTCCAGCATGGCGGCGAGGGCACGCAGGCGCTGGTGCTCATATTCATGGGAAACGCCTTCCGCTTCACGCAAGGTAAAAACGCGGTAGGGGTAAAAATAGGCAGGAATCCCCATCGCCTCGAGGTCGGAGCAGAGGCGGTTCGCCTCTGGCTCATCGCTCGTTACGACAAAAGCTCTGCGCCCCAGACGGGAGCAGAGCGAATATATGATATTTGCTTTGTGGATGCCGGTCACGCCCGTGACCGCAGCCGGAAGGCTTCGGGAGCGCACCGCCGATTCCAGCGCGGCGAATTCTTTTAATCCGCCGATTGCGCTGTTGAGAAATTCCATGCAAAAACTCCTCACAGTATGTTATCTTCTCAAGTTTATCCTTTGCCGTTGTAAAGGCTCATCGCTTCCGCCGTTTTGCCCTGCACCATCAGCTCCAACGCGGCACAGGCATTTTCCACGGCTTGGTCGAACAGCTTTTTGTCGCTTTCCGTAAACTTTGCGAGTACCCAGTCTGCAAGGTCATACCTGCGGTCCGGCCTGTCTCCGGTGCCGAGCCGGATGCGCGGGAATGCGTCGCTGCCGGCAAGGTAGATGATGTTCTTCATGCCGTTCTGGCCGCCGTCGCTGCCCTTCATGCGGATGCGCAGTTTTCCCGGCGGGAAGGAGATGTCATCATACAGGATGATGACGCGTTCGGGCGGAAGCTTGTAGAACCGCATGGCTTCCGTCACGCTTTGGCCGCTTAGGTTCATAAAGGTAGAGGGCTTGAGAAGCAGCACCTTTTTTCCGGCCAGCGTGGCGGTGGCGCAAAGCCCTTTGAATTTCAGACGGTCAATCTTTACCCCGCACTTTTCCGCCAGCGCGTCAATTGCCATGAACCCGGCGTTGTGGTGTGTGCCTTCATACTGCGGGCCGGGGTTTCCGAGACCCACGATGATGTATTCGACGGGGCCCGACGGTTCCGCCGATTTATGAAACAGATTCAGCATGAAGTCCTCCGATTCGAAAAAATCCTTATTTTGCAGCAAAAGCCGAGAGCGGAGCAGACGGTTCTGCTCCGCTTCGGCGGCGTTGTTCAATCATTCAAGAAATTACGAAAGCTGCGTTTCGGCTTTGTATCGCAGAAACATTCTCGCTGCACGAGCTTTCGAACCCCCGCTTTTAGCGGAACAGCGGAGAAACCGGTTTGTCCTGATAAATGCGCTCAATTGCTTCGGCAAACAGCGGTGCCACCGGAAGGATGGTCATGTTCGGGAGAATCTTATCCTCCGAAAGCGGAATGGTGTCGAGCAGAACCAGTTCCTTCATGGGACTTGCCTTGATGCGATCCAAAGCGGGGCCGGAGAGAACGGCGTGTGTCGCGCAAGCGGATACTTCTTTTGCGCCGTTTTCCATAATCGCCTTTGCGGCGTTGCAGAGGGTTCCGGCAGTGTCAATCATGTCGTCAACCAGAATGACCTTTTTGCCGGATACGTCTCCGATGACGTTCATAACCTCGCAGACGTTTGCTTTCTGGCGGCGCTTGTCTACAATGGCAAGCTTGCAGCCGACGCGCTCCGCAAAGTTGCGGGCGCGGGTAACGGAGCCAAGGTCGGGGGAGACAACTACATATTCATCTTCGTGGCCGGCAATGCGCGACTTGATGTAAGAGGCAAGAACTGGGACGCCGAGCAGGTGGTCAACCGGAATGTTGAAGAATCCCTGAATCTGTGCCGCGTGAAGGTCCATCGTCAGAACACGGTTGGCGCCGGCGGCAGTCAGAAGATCGGCCACGAGCTTCGCCGTAATCGGGTCGTGCGCTTTGGCTTTACGGTCCTGTCTTGCGTAGCCAAAATACGGAATGACCGCGGTGATGCGCGCAGCAGAAGCACGTTTCATGGCATCCATCATAATCAGCAGTTCCATCAGGTTGTGGTTGACGGGTGCGCAGGTGGACTGAACGATGAAGCAGTCCGAACCGCGGACGGAGTCGTAAATCGACACCGAAATCTCTCCGTCGCTGAATGTACTGACTTCACTTTTTCCCATTGGCAGGCCAAGGCACTGTGCAATTTGCTCAGCAGCCTTCTGACTTGCACTCCCGCAGAAAATTTTGATGTCCTTGCCGTGAAAACTCATTTGCTTTATCCCCCTATATTTCTCCTGAAACTTTACGGAGCCGGTCTGAAGCCCCGATTATCTTTCGTTAGTTTAACTGTGTAAACGGTTTTGGGCAGGTTCCTGGTTCCAAGGTACAGTTTGTTCCGCGCACGCTGTCGAGGATACATCCGTCGCCGACGGTGCATCCGTCAAGCACGGTGCATGGCCCCAGCGTGCAGCCGTTTCCGATTACGGTACGGCCGGAAAGCATAGTGCCTGGAAGAATTGTACAGTCTTTGCCGATGACCACATCCGGTCCGATGACGACTCCGTCTGTGCAAGGAATATCTACGCCGTCGCTCATATGTTTGCGGAGAACCGCATTCCGTGCGATGACGTTCAGTTCATGCAGTTGCAGACAGTCGTTTGCGCCTTTTACGGCATCGGGAGAATCGGCGGCAAAGGCACCTGCTTTTTTGCCCGCAGCAAGAAGAAGCGCCACGGCGTCAGTCAAGTAGAATTCTCCCTGTTTATTATTGCTGCGAATTTGAGGAAGTATTTCAAGAAGATCTTCTGCACGGAACCAATAGGCGCCGGAATTTACTTCCCGCACCGCCAGTTCGTCTGCGGAAGCGTCTTTTTGTTCCACAATTGCGCGCAGTTCACCATCCCCGCCAGCCCGGATGATGCGACCGTAGCCCGTGGGGTCATCCAAGACAGCGGAAATCACCGTGACGGCGCTTCCGCTCTTTATGTGCTGTTCCAGTGCCTTCCGAATGGTATCCGCCTCAAGGAATGGGGCGTCGCCGTTCAGAACGAGAACGTTGCCGTTCTTTGCATGGCTCCGGATAAAGTCTGCCGCCATCATGACGGCGTGCCCGGTTCCCTTCCGTTCTGCCTGAAGAACAGTCGTTACGCCGGGGTCATGCTCCGCGAGGTAAGCGTCTACCCTCTCGTGCAGGAAACCGGTGACGGTGCAGAGGTCGTCGATTCCGGCGGCACGGGCGGCGTCAATCACCCATTGGAGCATGGGTTTTAGCAGAACCGGAGAAAGGCATTTGGGCCGGTTCCGCTTCATCCGTTTTCCTTCGCCTGCGGCAAGGATCACGGCACAGCTTTGTTGTATCATTCTTTTTCCTCCATATGGTCTCATATGGTTGCTGATGTGCAATCTCCGTAGACTATTATCTCATTTTAAAACATTTTTTCAAGCGCTACAAAAGAAATACTGCTGCCGACAAAACAAGCGGTTTCAAAAAATAGGAAAATTTCGCGAAATATGTTGAAAAAGTTTTACAATTTCATATAGCTTTTATTCGCCTGATTTGATATAATACTTTCTGAGCGTAAAAACGAACGTCCCCTGCATCAAAAAAAACTATGCTCGATGTTAAAATTTAATATCAGGAGGTATTTGTTTATGAGCCATAAGTTCCTCTACTACTTCACTGAAGGCAGTGAAGCGTTCCATGGCGACATGACCCAAATGAGAAACATCCTTGGCGGCAAGGGTGCCGGTCTGGCAGAAATGACAGCAGCCGGAATGCCGGTTCCGCCGGGCTTCACCATTTCCACCGAAGCCTGCACACTGTATTACAAGGAAGGCCGTCAGATCAACGAAGAAATCCAGAAGGATATCTTCGAGCATATGAAGGGCCTTGAAAAGATCACTGGCAAAACTTTCGGTGACATTAATAACCCACTGCTTGTTTCCGTCCGTTCCGGCGCACGTCAGTCCATGCCGGGCATGATGGACACAATCCTTAACCTTGGTCTTAACGACGCATCCGTTGAAGGTCTTGCAAAGAAGACCGGCAACCCGCGTTTTGCATACGACTCCTACCGCCGTTTCGTTCAGATGTTCGCGGACGTCGTAATGGGCGTTCCTAAGAGCCTCTTCGAAGAAGAAATCGACAAGATGAAGGCGGCAAAGGGCGTCAAGAACGATATTGACCTGACGGCGGAAGACCTTAAGAAACTGGTCGAAATCTTCAAGAAGATTTATGAAGATCACGAACATAAGCCGTTCCCGCAGGATCCGAAGGAGCAGCTCATCGAAGCTGTTAAGGCTGTGTTCCGCAGCTGGGACAACCCCCGTGCAAACGTATACCGCAAGATGAACGAAATCCCCTACGAGTGGGGCACCGCAGTCAACGTTCAGACAATGGCGTTCGGCAACAGCGGCAACCGTTCCGGCACAGGCGTTGCATTTACCCGCAACCCGGCTACCGGTGAAAAAGAACTGTTCGGTGAATACCTCATCAACGCTCAGGGCGAAGACGTTGTTGCCGGTATTCGTACACCGTCCCCGATCAGCCACCTGAAAGAGCAGATGCCGGACGTTTACGAGCAGTTCGTGCAGATTGCACAGCGCCTTGAAAATCACTTCAAGGATATGCAGGACATGGAGTTCACCATCGAAGACGGTCACCTGTATATGCTCCAGACCCGTAACGGCAAGCGCACCGCAACTGCTGCTCTGAAGATTGCCTGCGACCTCGTTGACGAAGGCATGATTGACGAAGAAGAAGCAGTTCTCCGCGTTGACCCGAAACAGCTCGATGCTTTGCTGCACCCGCAGTTTGACGCCGACGCGCTTAAGAAAGCAACGCCGATTGGCCGTGGCCTCGCAGCTTCTCCTGGCGCTGCTTGCGGTAAAGTTGTTTTCACCGCTGATGATGCAAAAGAATGGGCAGCAAGAGGCGAGAAAGTTGTTCTTGTCCGCCTTGAGACTTCTCCGGAAGACATCGAAGGCATGGCTGCTGCTCAGGGCATCCTGACGGTTCGCGGCGGCATGACCTCTCACGCAGCCGTTGTTGCTCGCGGTATGGGCGCTTGCTGCGTTGCCGGATGCGGTGAAATCGTCGTCGACTACGAAAAGAAACAGTTCACCCTCGGCGGCAAGACCATCAAAGAGGGCGACTATATCTCCATTGACGGTTCGACCGGCTATGTCTATGACGTTGCCATCCCGACCGTTCCTGCTACCATTTCCGGCAACTTCGGCCGCTACATGGCTTGGGCAGACAAAGTTCGCAAGCTGAAGGTATTCACCAATGCTGATACGCCGCGCGATGCAAAGCAGGCAAGCGATTTCGGCGCTGAAGGCATCGGCCTCTGCCGCACCGAGCACATGTTCTTCGAGGGCGAGCGCATTAAGGCTATGCGTGAAATGATCGTTGCTGAAACGACCGAAGAACGCAAGAAGGCTCTCGCGAAGATTCTGCCGTATCAGCAGGGCGACTTTGAAGCTCTGTTTGAAATCATGGGCGAGCGTCCGGTTACCATCCGCTTCCTGGATCCGCCGCTCCACGAGTTCCTGCCGACCAAGGAAGAAGATATCAAGGAAATCGCAGAAGAGATCGGCGTTACGGTTGAGAAGCTCAAGAATGTTATCGCCGGCCTGCACGAGTTCAACCCGATGATGGGTCACCGTGGCTGCCGCCTGAGCGTCACCTATCCGGAAATTGCCGAAATGCAGACCACTGCTGTCATCAACGCCGCGATTAACGTGACGAAGAAGACCGGCAAGAAGATTGAGCCGCGGATTATGATTCCGCTCGTTGGCGAAGCAAAAGAGCTCAAGTACGTCAAGGACGTTGTTGTTGCTACGGCCGACAAGATCATCAAAGAAGCCGGCATCGACATGAAGTATGAGGTCGGTACCATGATTGAGATTCCGCGTGCAGCTCTGACCGCCGGTGAAATTGCTAAGGAAGCTGACTTCTTCAGCTACGGCACCAACGACCTGACTCAGATGACCTTCGGCTTCAGCCGTGACGACGCTGGTAAGTTCCTCGACGCTTACTACGATAAGAAGATCTATGAGTCCGATCCGTTCCAGCACCTTGACCAGAAGGGCGTAGGCCGCTTGGTTAAGCTCAGTGCTCAGGAAGGCAAAGCTGCTAACCCGAACCTGCACCTCGGCATCTGCGGCGAGCACGGCGGTGACCCGACCTCTGTTGAGTTCTGCCATTTCGCAGGCCTCGATTATGTCTCCTGCTCACCGTTCCGCGTTCCGATTGCTCGTCTTGCAGCAGCTCAGGCTGCCATCAAAGACAAGAGAGCAAAAGCAGCGAAATAATCCAAGCAAAATCAGGATTGAAAATTCCCCCGTCTATGGCGGGGGAATTTTTGCTCCCCAAGGGAGGAGAGAGGTTTGAACAAGAAAAAAATCAAGATTCTTCTGTGCGCGTTTCAGGCTTTGCTTGTCGGTATGATATTCGCACCGACGGGTGGGGGGAGCGTCAATTCGCCGTTTGCAGTGATCCACTTGTATAACGGGCTGGGATACGGAATGGACGTTCGTGTTTTTCTTTTCATGGCACTCGGAATTCCGCTTGCGATTGTTCTCTCGCTGTTCCTGATGAAAGAACGCTCGAATTACGGTTTCGGCGCCTGCCTTGGTGCCGCGCTTACCTTTGCATACGCTGCTTTCTATGAAGCGGTAAAAAACGGGGGTTCCATTCCGCTGAGCTTTTCCGTGAGAGTGCGGTTCTATTTGCTCATCCTGCTTTCTCTGCTTTCCATGCTTGCGGAATGTGCCGCTTTTCTTGCCACACCTCCGCGGGAGGATAAGAGAACGTAATATTGTTACGGACTAGGCGGCCCAAAGCGGATATACTAAATGCAGGTAACCGGAAATGAGAAGAAGGGAATGTTTTATGCCAGACGTAATAATCTTGGGGCTTGGCCCCGCGGGGATCTCAGCGGCCCTTTACACCGCACGCGCCGGATTGGATACCCTCATACTCGGCAGGGAAAACGGTGCACTTTCCAAGGCCGATAAAATAGAAAATTACTACGGCTTTGAAAATCCCATTTCGGGGCATGAGCTTCTGCAAAACGGCGTCGCTCAAGCACGCCGCGTCGGTGCCTCCATTATTGAGGAAGATGTCGTAGGAATCACATATGACGGTGAGTTTACCGTCAGCACGGCGGCGCAGGAATACCGGGCGCCGTATCTGGTCTTGGCAACCGGTACCCAGCGCAGAACGCCGAAGCTGACCGGCCTGAAGGAATTTGAGGGCCGCGGCGTCAGCTACTGTGCCGTGTGTGATGCATTCTTTTACCGGAAGAAAAATGTCGCGGTGCTCGGCGCGGGCGAGTATGCTCTGCACGAGGCGAAGGAACTTCTGCCGCTTGCCGCTTCCGTGACCATTCTGACGGACGGAGCCGAACCGGAAACGGAGTTTCCGCCCGAGATGACCGTGGAAACGCGTAAGCTGGATGCGCTGTTCGGCGACAGTGTGCTGCGCGGCGTGCGCTTTGCAGACGGCACCGAGCTTGCCGAGGACGGCGTCTTTGTGGCGTTGGGTGTTGCCGGCAGCATTGATTTTGCCCGTAAACTCGGTGTTGAGACAAACGGTACCGCCATTGTAGTGGATGAACAGCGCCAAACAAACCTGCCGGGGCTTTATGCCGCGGGCGACTGCATCGGCGGCCTGCTGCAAATCTCCAAGGCTGTCTGCGACGGGGCAATCGCCGGAACTTCAATTGTGAAGGCATTCCGACAGAGAGCAAAATAAGATTGTATATGCGCCTCGGAAAGTTCCAAGGCTTTTTGCATATCACTTTATCAGGCCGCACGGGTTCATTCCCATGCGGCCTGATTTCTCTTGACATCAGTCAGGAAGAGTTTGCCGAGCGCGTGGGTGTTCGCCGTGAGACGATCGTCCACCTTGAAAATGGACGGTACAATCCTTCGCTGCGGCTTGCGATGGACATTGCCGAAGTTTTCGGCGTTACGGTGGAAGAAATCTTCCGTTTTCGGAAGGAATAGGGGTTTTCTCCAACCTGCAAATGTGCTATGATAACTTCGTAGGGGTATCGAGGGCGCCGCCCGGAATGCGGCGCCCTTTTCTTTTTCAAGAAAGGCTCTATGTCAATAGTTGGGGTAACCCAAAATGGAAACACGGGATGGAGCGGCACTAAGCTGCTCCATTTTTCGTTGAAACATGGAACATGTGAAGAATGCGATTACGAAAGCGGGTAAAATTATGATAACCGTAGGCATTGCGTTTGAGTACCTTAATCTTGTTGTTAACCCCTTCGGTAAAACCATTGGTGTAAGGGCAATCAAACGAATTTAGAATACCTTTTGACCAGCGCACCATGGTATTTCCACAAGCAACAAATCTTGAAAGGCCACTGTTTTGTGCGGTCATAATCCAATGGGATAGCGCTGTCCGTGCGGACTGACTGTCGGAGGAATCAAGAACTTTGAAAAACTGTTCTTTAAGAGAGTAGGCTGTCAGCAAACGGCTGCTTGCATAAAGCATGATATTAACCTGTTGTTTTTGCTCCGGAGTGAGAAATTCATATCGTTTGTTCAGCAAGGTTCGAGAGCGCTTAAAGTAAATTCTTCGGGTCTTGCTAAACCTTTTCTGTTCTTCCTTGCGAATAGCTTCAAAAGCCCAAAATACCTGACGAATGTAATGATATTTGTCAATGACATAAATGGAATTTTTAAAATATGTCTGAGCAATACTAGCATATGTACTCCACATATCGCTGACAAAATACTTGGTTTGAGAACGGTCGATCCGGCTAAAATATTCTGTCAGCTTGTGGTTGTAACGAGCAGGAAGAATATCAAGGATTCGGTGCCGGACCGGATCGGTCAGAATGCATTGATATTTCTCATTGTTTGTATTGCCTTTAAACTCATCAATTGATACAACTTCGGGTAATTGCTGCGGCTTTCCATAGTTGATACAATCAAAAATCCGGATTATGGTTGAAACCGAAAGATTTACTTCTCGTGCTACACTGGTAAAGGAACGTACGTCGGAAAGCTTTGAAATGATATACGCGGCTAATCGATTTGTCATGCGGTGATATCTTGGCAGAAACGAGTTATGTTCAAAGAAACGCTTTCCGCAGGAAGAGCAGCGATACCGGCGCTTGCGGAGAATTAAACTGGTGTGTTTACCAAAAGCGGGAATGTCCTTTACCGTTTGACAACGGTAATCATGGACATAGCTGGTTTGATGTTCACAGCAAGGGCAAATATGCGGCTTTCTCGGCAACTCAATGAAAATTTCCGTTTTATCGGGTAATTGCCTCACATTTTTTACGATTACCCCTTTTAATCCAAGCAGTTTTTCGGTAGAATGAGTACAGAGCATATCGATGACCTCCAACATGGGATAGTGGTAATTTCCATTTTAAAGGTTTTTCATCGAATATGCTCTACTTTTTTTACTCTTTTTCTTAGGCTCTATTCGTTACACCCCAACATTTATTATAGAGCCTCAAGAAATTTTTTCACACAGCCTTGTTAGTAACGAACAAGACTTGTAACGCAGAGTTTTATTAAGAATAACGTGGTTTCTTTTTGCGTGCTTTTCTTTTTCGAGAAAGCCTTTCACCCGGCCCTGTTAGTAACGAACAAGACTTGTAACGCAGAATTTTATTGAGAATAACGTGGTTTCTTTTTGCGTCCTTTTTCTTTTTCCAAAGAAAAAGGACGGAGGTGTCATGGAATTTGAAAAAATAGTTGAGCCGCTGCTGCGGTGGTACGAAAAAAATGCAAGGCAGCTTCCGTGGCGGGACGACCCCACGCCTTACCGCGTGTGGATTTCGGAGATTATGCTCCAGCAGACTCGCGTGGAAGCAGTCAAGCCATACTTTGAACGCTTCGTGCGGGAACTGCCGAACGTGAAAGCGCTTGCGGAAGTACCGGACGAAAAGCTGCTGAAACTCTGGGAGGGCCTCGGCTATTACAGCCGCGCCCGCAGCCTGAAAAAGGCTGCCATCCTGCTCATGGAGCGTTTCGGGGGAGAACTCCCCACAGATGTCGAACAGCTACGTAAATTGCCCGGCATCGGAGATTATACGGCTGGTTCCATCGCCTCCATCGCGTTCGGCTTGCCCGAACCCGCCGTAGACGGCAACGTCCTGCGCGTCGCCGCAAGACTGCAGAATTCGAGGGAGGACATTACCCAGCCGGCCGTGAAAAAAGAGCTTCGCGAGCGTCTGAAAAAGGTCTATCCCAAGGAGCAGGCGAGCGCGTTTACACAGTCACTCATGGAACTGGGCGCTACGGTCTGCCTTCCGAACGGCGAACCCCTCTGCGGGGAATGTCCTCTTGCCGAACTGTGCGAAGCACACCGCGCCGGAACACAGAACGAATTGCCCGTGAAAGCCGCAAAACCCAAGCGCAGGGTGGAAAACCGCACGGTTTTCCTGATCCTCAGCAATGGGACAGCGGCGCTTCGCAGACGGCCGGAAACGGGTCTCCTCGCGGGTATGTGGGAGTTCCCGTGCCAGAAAGGTACGCTGACGCCGGAGCAGGCAGAGAAAACCCTTGCCGAATGGGGAATCAAAGCCGAAACAATCGAGCCTCTGCCGGCGGCAAAACATATTTTTTCGCATGTGGAATGGCACATGACGGGTTATTTGGTAAAGGCGGAAAAACCGGTCCTTGGTTTTGTTTGGGCATCGCCGGAAGAAGTCCTGGGCGATTATCCGGTGCCGTCTGCCTACCGGGCATACTTAAAAATCCTGCGGCATTTGGCAGGGGAAAAATAATGCGGCAGAGCGGCATGCCCTGCCATAGGGAGATTAGGAAGTAATGCACTTTTTTCAAGATCCACACCACAAGACAGTCGGCCTGATGCTTGCCGCATCCGTTCTGTGGAGCACTGGGGGAATTCTGATTAAACTCATTCCGTGGAATGCGGCCTTCATCAGCGGAATGCGAAGCCTGATTGCGGGAATCGCCTTGTTCGTTTTCATCCGAATATCGGGCAGAAAAATTCGCTTTAACCGATATTCCGTTTCCACGGCTGTCTTCATGACGGGCATGATGTTCGCGTTTGTGGTTTCCAATAAGCTCACAACGGCGGCGAACGCCATCGTTCTGGAGTACACGTCGCCGATTTTGATTCTCGTTTTCTCGGCGGTATTTTTGAAGCAGAAATTCATGCGGCAAGATATCACTGCCGTTGCCGCGGTATTCCTCGGCATTTCTCTTTCCTTTTTTGACCACATTTCGCCGGGGAACCTTGCGGGAAATTGCGTCGCGCTTCTTTCCGGCGTGTTTTGTGCAGCGATGTATGTCATCTGCGGCGAGGCGGACATGGAGTCGCGCGTCAGCGGAATTTTCCTCTCGCAGCTTTTGACGGCGGCCATCGGGATTCCGTTTGCCGCGTTCGACCCGCCGAAAGTTACGCTGACCGCCGTGCTGAGCCTCATAGCCCTCGGCGTGTTCCAAATCGGAATTTCCTACATCTTCTACGCCATGGCATTGCGCGACTGCCCGCCGCTTGCCTGCTCGCTCATCGGCGCGGCGGAACCTCTGCTCAACCCGTTGTGGGTCTTCGTGTTCAACGGCGAAGCGCCGGGCGTGTTTCCGCTTGTCGGCGGGGGAGTGGTCATTCTCTCCGTTACCGGATGGTGTGTGTGGCGCGACCGATTCCTCGCGGCACAACAATAATCCGCAGACAAAAGAACCGCAAAAACCAATTCATAAATCGTCTATATTTTTGCATTTCGCTATGATATAATAAAAAACAAGTGAAAATTTCGGACATGCTTTAATGTGCAGCAAGCCAGGCAAAAACCATCAGCCCGGCAGCAGGGCAACTTTTGAGGTGAAATACATGAATTCTCTTATGGCCGCTTTGTTTGGAAATTACAGCAAACGGGAACTGAAACGTATTCGGCCGCTTTGCAACGCGGTGCTTGACCTGGAAGACAAATACCGCGAGATGACCGATGAAGAACTGAAAGCTCAGACCCCTGCACTCAAGGAGCGCTTGGCAAACGGTGCATCACTTGAGGATATTTTGCCGGATGCGTTTGCTGTCTGCCGTGAAGCTTCTGACCGCGTGCTTGGCATGCGCCATTTCCCGGTTCAGATTCTCGGCGGCATTGTTCTGCACCAGGGACGAATTGCAGAAATGAAAACCGGTGAAGGTAAAACGCTTGTTGCAACCCTTCCGGCTTACCTTAACGGCCTTACAGGCAAAGGCGTTCACATTGTAACCGTCAACGATTACCTTGCACGCCGCGACTCCGAATGGATGGGAAAGATTTACCGTTTTCTCGGCCTTTCGGTCGGCCTTATTGTGCATGACCTCGACAACGACGCCCGCAAAAAGGCATATAACGCCGATATTACCTACGGAACGAACAACGAGTTCGGGTTCGATTACTTGCGCGACAACATGGTTATCTACAAGGAGGACAAAGTCCAGCGTGGGCATAACTTTGCCATCGTCGACGAAGTCGACTCCATCCTCATTGATGAGGCGCGTACCCCGCTGATTATTTCCGGCCCGGGCGAACAGTCCACCGAGATGTATAACATTGCGGATGCCTTTGCGAAAACCCTCCGCTGTGTGAAGGTTGCCGAGCTTGACGAAAAGGAAGACAACGACGCACTTTACAAAGACGCCGATTACATCGTAGACGAAAAGGCCAAAACGGCAACGCTTACGCAGAACGGCGTGAAAAAGGCGGAAGCCTTCTTCAAAATTGATAACCTGACGGATGCCGAAAACCTTCCCATTCAGCACTATATCAATCAAGCGATCAAGGCGCGTGGCGTAATGAAGCGCGACGTTGACTACGTTGTCAAAGACGGCCAAGTTATCATCGTCGACGAGTTCACCGGCCGCCTCATGTATGGCCGCCGCTACAACGAAGGCTTGCATCAGGCAATTGAAGCAAAAGAAGGCGTGAAGGTCGCCCGCGAAAGCAAGACGCTCGCCACCATCACGTTCCAGAACTATTTCCGCATGTACGACAAGCTCTCCGGTATGACGGGTACCGCCATGACGGAAGAAGCCGAGTTCCGCGAGATTTATAAGCTCGATATAGTTGAAATTCCGACAAACAAGCCGATGATTCGCGTGGACCTGCCGGATGTCGTTTACAAGACCGAAGATGCAAAGTTCCGCGCTGTCATCGAAGACATCAAGGAACACCACAAGACCGGTCAGCCGGTGCTCGTCGGAACCATTTCTATTGAAAAATCCGAAAAGCTCAGCAAGATGCTCAAGCGTGAAGGCATCCCGCATGAGGTGCTGAACGCAAAATTCCACGAAAAAGAAGCCCAAATTGTCGCACAGGCAGGTCGGAAGAACGCAGTCACCATTGCAACGAACATGGCCGGCCGCGGTACCGATATTATGCTCGGCGGCAACCCGGAGTATATGGCGAAGGCGGAAATGCGCAAGCAGGGTGTCCCCGATGAGCTGATTGCCGAAGCGGACGCACATTCCGATACGGACGACCCTGAAATTCTCAAAGCGCGCGAAACCTTTAAGAAGCTTGTGGAGAAATACCGCAAGCAGACGCAGGCTGAAGCGGAGGAAGTCCGCAAAGCAGGCGGCCTCTATATCATCGGCACAGAACGCCATGAATCCCGCCGAATTGATAACCAGCTGCGTGGGCGTGCCGGCCGTCAGGGTGACCCCGGCATGAGCCGTTTCTATATTTCGCTTGAAGATGACCTAATGCGTCTCTTCAACGGCGAACGCATTGCTGCGCTCATGGAACGCCTGAATGTGGACGAAGACACCCCAATTGAAAACAAGATGCTCACCAATACCATTGAGAGTTCCCAGAAGAAGATTGAGGGCCGCAACTTCGCCATCCGTAAAAGTGTTCTTCAGTTTGACGACGTTTTGAACCGCCAGCGCGAAATCATTTACAGCCAGCGCGACCAGGTTCTTAACGGCGAAAACGTGAAGGAACAGATTCTCAAGATGATTGACCAGGCCATTGCGGAGCAGGTTAAGACATTCTTGCCGGAAGATGCCGAGCGCGAATCGTGGAACCTCGAAGGCCTGCGTGACCGCTACATGGGCTGGCTCATCGGGCCGAATGACCTTGTTTACACAGCGGAAGAAAAGGCGCGCCTTGAGCCGATCGACGTGCAGAACGAGCTGATTGAAAAAGCCCACGAGCTTTACGAAAAACGCGAGAAGCAGTTCGGCTCTGAAATCATGCGTGAGCTGGAGCGCGTCATCCTGCTCAAAAATGTTGACACGGAGTGGATGGACCACATCGACGCCATGGAGGAGCTGCAGAAGGGTATCCGCCTGCGCGCTTACGGCCAGAAGGATCCGGTCGTCGAGTACCGCATGGAAGGCTTCGATATGTTCGACGAGATGATTAAGACCATCCGCGAGAACACCGCCCGCATGATGCTGACCGTACAACTTCGCACGGCGGAGGAGCCGAAGCGCGAACAGGTGGCAAAGCCCACGACACAAATCGGCGGCGACGGTTCCGATGAGAAGAAGAATATGCCCATCCGCAAGAAGAAAAAGCCGGGCCGCAACGACCCGTGCCCCTGCGGAAGCGGCAAGAAATACAAGTACTGCTGCGGAAGATACGAAAGCTGAATGTGCAGCACTGTATTGCGGCGGAGCATTTGCTCCGCCGCTTTTTTTATTCAAACGAATACATTTCACGAGAAAGAAAAAATCTTATAAAACTTAAGAAATTATGAAATAAAGCGTCGGGAAGATTCCCAACGCTTTAGTTTTGGAGGATTTCTTTTATATCAGTCCGAGGCGGTGCAGCCCCTGTGAGACACCACCGTCAAAAATTGCGGTGGTTACAAAATCGGCGTATTGCTTTACGTCGTCTGTTGCGTTGCCCATCGCCACGGCAGTGCCGCACTCGCGCATCATGGCAAGGTCGCCCGTGCTGTCGCCGAACGCGGCGGTGTCTTGGCGGGATGCTCCCATGTGCGCAAGAAGGCAGTTCACGCCGATGCCCTTGTTGTTCCCGGGAAGGGTGAGGTCACCGCTCAGGCCGTTTGCGTGGCGGCTGAAAACCATGCCTTCGCCCTGGAACGCAGGCAACTGCGCCTTGAACTCCGCTTCGTCGCGGAAAACGAAATCCATCGCGTTTGCGGCAATTTCATGCGGCTCCCATTTTTCCGCAATGAAATGGGGGAAAAAATAACTTTTAAGAAGCGACTCGACAAGCTCAGCGGGAGCGCTTTCGATGTTTCTTGCCCACCCGCGGTCGTTGCCGATGAAAAAATAATGGCAGCCGTAAGAATCAAAACGGCGGCACAGCTCCCGCACGCGGGACTCGGGAAGAATCCAGTCGCGAAGGACTTCGTCGCCGAGTGTGACATGTGCGCCGTTTGAGGCGATAATGCCGTCAAAGACGCCGGGGAAGAAATGACGCACGAATCTTATCGGCCGCCCTGTGCAGGCCACGGCCATGTGCCCGCGGCGTTTCATTTCGTCAATCGCCTGCAGTGCGTCGCCGGGGATTTGAAACAGCTTCCCACTGCGTTTGCCGAGCAGAGTGCCGTCGAGATCGAAAAAAACGATTTTCCGGTTCATTTCTTCTCCTTTCGATGAATAGGGAACAAGCGGCCAGGCGAAACTAACCGCGAGGTGAAAAATCATGGAGTTTGTGCGGGCATTTGTAGTCGGCGGAGCCATCTGCGTTGTGGCACAGCTTCTGCTGGATTTTACCAAGATGACGCCGGCGCGGATTCTGGTTTCTTTCGTCACGCTCGGTGTCCTTCTGGGTGCGCTCGGCGTTTATGAACCTCTTGTGGATTACGCCGGTGCCGGCGCTACCGTTCCGTTGACCGGATTCGGCTATCTAATGGCGAAAGGCACGCTGGAAGCCGTGCGTGAAAAAGGCTTTTTGGGCGTTTTTTCCGGCGGCGTGACGGCGGGGGCGGCCGGAATCGCGGCGGCGGTGTTTTTCGGCTACCTAGCCGCTTTGTTTTCAAAATCGGGAGATAAGAGTTAACCCTAACTTCCGAAAGGTGAAAGCAGGGTACCGCTATGCTTCTTACGCATGGACTGTTTTCCGTGCCATCAGCGGCAGCTGGATGATGACGCTGCTCTGGCAGGTGGCAAAGTACACCTTCCGTGCCGTCATGCGCGCCAGAACTGCCGTCCGCTCGTTCGGCGGCAAAGGCAGATAAACAAAAACGGGCAGGCTTCATGAGCCTGTCCGTACATCTTTATTTGCGGTGTTACTGAATCGAACAGTCCAGATAATGTTCGAGATCTTCTTCATCTTTTTTCTTTTTTTCGAGGTAGAGTACAACAGCAACGGCCAAGGAAACAGCCGCAGCTAACAACGAAACTACGGTAATTAACACGGACAGTTTACCGGACTTTTTCAATTCGGACACCCCCATTTTCAGGGAACCAACCTAAACAGGTTCCACAATCTAGTTCTATCATAATCAATAATCAGACAAATGTCAACGGGAACAAAGACGGACGAATCGCCTGCGAAAGAGTGCAAAAAAAGCAGAGCGTGTGAATGCTCTGCTTCTACGTTCTGACCAAACGGTTACGCATTTGCGTTCAGTTTGCGAACCAGCGCGGACTTTTTACGGGCAGCGTTGTTCTTATGAATGATTCCACGCGCAGCAGCATGGTCAATCTTCTTCACAGCTGCACGCACGAGTTGCACCTTGTTGGCGTCGTTGGCTTCAATAGCGGCAACGGCCTTCTTAATTTCTGTCTTCAATTCCGTAGTCGCAGCCTTATTCCTCATCGTTTTCACCGCGGTGATCTTCACACGCTTTTTCGCCGATTTGATGTTGGGCATGGTTCCACCTCCTTCGGCAGTCTTATATAGTATGATAACATTTGCGACGAAAAAAAGCAAGAAAAATCTGTCGGCCGATATGGCCGAAAGGGGAAGAAAAATTATGAATTTTCGTACAGACTTGGCGCTTGAAAAAAATGAGACTTCAAAACGGACGGTGCGCGAAAAAGACGGCTGCAAGGTTACGCGCATCGAAGAGGATGGCGGGGTTTACATTACGCTGGAAGTCGGCTCGATTTCCGACCATACTGACCCCGATGACACCCTTCTGGAACTTTTCACGGAAGAGCTTGCCTCTTTGGTGCCGAAAGAAGGCCTGGTGCTTGCGGCGGGTCTCGGAAACCGCGCCGTGACGCCGGACGCGCTCGGCCCGCTTGCGGCGGAGCGTGTGCTTGCAACGCGGCACATCAAAGGGGAAATCGCGAAAGTAACGGGGCTTGAAGGCTTACGTCCGGTCTCGGTCGTCAGCCCGGGTGTGCTCGGATGCACGGGCATGGAGGCGTTCGAAGTATTGCGCGCCATTGTGAACGAGACACAGCCAGCCGCCGTGATTGCCGTAGATGCGCTTGCGGCGCGCAACCCCGCGCGGCTCGGATGCACGGTACAGCTCAGCTCGGTGGGCATTTCGCCGGGTGCTGGGGTTGGCAACAGCAGGCCGCGCATTGACGCGAGCACGCTCGGCGTGCCGGTTATCAGCATCGGAATCCCCACGGTGGTAGATGCCTCCACGTTTGCGCAGGACCTTGCCGGCGACGGAGTGCCGGAAGAAAAAGCGGCTCCGCGTGGGGCACAGATGATGGTTACGCCCCGCGAAATCGACCTCATCATTGACCGCGGCTCGCGCCTTCTTGCCATGGGTATCAACCGCGCCCTGAATCCTTCTCTGAGCGTGGAGGAATTTGCCCAGCTAGCCGGCTGAGTGCGGAATGCTTCCGCGGTCACTCCCCGGCATTTGGCTTGGCGGAAACCGAGAGCTTCGTTTGCCGGGAGAGTTTTTACTCGCTCCCGGTGGCATGTTGCCGCAGCCACGCCCCGGCGGCATGTTGCCGCAGCCACGCCCCGGCGTTTTGCTTGGCGGAAACCGAGAGCTTAGTTTGCCGGGAGAGTTTTTACTCGCTCCCGGCGGCATGTTGCCGCAGCCGCGCCCCGGCGTTTCGCTTGGCGGAGACAGAACCGGGACGGGCTTTTCCGCATAACCACCGGGTGGGTGAGCATAAAATTATCGGTAGGTTTTATCCTGCGGAGAAAAGGTTCGGAGGGCGGACGGATGAAAGAGATGGGAAGAAAAGCGCCGATTTTTGCCGCTGCGGCGCTCGCACTGCTGGGAAGTTTCTGTGTGGCAGTGCGCATCCCCAAAGGAACGGGAGGAAAGGCGGCGGCGGTAGCGGCGGGCTTCATTCTTCCCGCGGGCAACACCGATGAATTCTTCCGTCAGGAGGAAGAAGACGGAACCGGAATTCCCGAACCACCTTCTTCCGTTCCGCAGAGTGCGCCGACCAGCTCCGTCTCTCAAAAGGTATCTTCGAGAGTGTCCCCATCCTCGGCACCTTCTGCTTCTTCCGAATCTTCATCTGTGGTTTTGAACAATAAAGTCCTGGAGGTAAGCGCAGCCAACGGCGGGACGCAGGTCGGCAACTTCTGGGTGAAAAATGCTACGGAAAAGCACAAGTCGGTTGATTTTGCGAAGGAGCTGACGCAGGCTACCGGCATTAAAATTGCGAAGGATTCCAAAGCTCCCCAGGTGCTCATCTATCACACGCATACTACGGAGTCGTATGACTGCACGGCACGTACCACGGACCTCACGAAAACGGTGTGTGCCGTGGGGGACAAAATTGCCGAACAGCTTGAAACGGCGGGCATCGGCGTTGTGCATGACAAGACGGTCCACGATTACCCTGCCTACGACGGTTCCTATGACCGCTCGCTCGCAACGATGCAGAAGAACCTGAAACAATACCCCAGCATCAAAGTGACGCTGGATATTCACCGTGACGCCATGCACCGCGACGACGGAACCATGCTGAAAACCACTGCGGTCGTGGGCGGCAAAAAGGCTGCGCAAGTGATGATTCTTTCCGGCTGCGACGACGACGGAACCCTCGGCTTCCCGAACTGGGAATATAACCTGCGCCTTGCCCTGCGCATTCAAAATCAGCTTGCCAAAGATGCGCCGGGCCTCGCGCGCCCGCTCGATTTCTGCGCGCGCCGTTATAACGAAAACGTCACGAAAGGCTCGCTGCTCATTGAAATCGGCACAGACGCGAATACCCTCGATGAAGCGAAATACAGCGGTACTTTGGTGGGCCAATCCCTTGCGAAGGTGCTGCAGGGATTAACATAAACAAAGGAAGTGGAAAGCCCCATGCACAGACGTGAAATCCGCGCATTTCTCATTTCGTTCTTTACAACACTGCTGCTGATTCTCCTCTTTCTGGGGATTGCAGTTGTGGACTATGAATGTCGGAAAATCGGCTTTGGTGACGAAAAAACACTCATTTACCAAATTACCGGCAAAAATCTGAACTTTGCTTGCAATAGCACTGGAATATGCTATAATTATTCTTGTTATTTCTGAATTTTCATGGGCGGCATACCCGGTTTGCCGGGCAGACACCGCTTTTTTGATATAATTGGTGAGAAACAGGGTATTTGTGTTTTTTCGCAGGGCTTGTTGCACTGCGCTTGCAACGGAGGTTTTTCATGAACGGACGGAAAAAATTGCTTTGCCTTCTCATGCTGGCTTTTTTTCTGTTTACTTATACATCGATAGATGCGTTTGCGGAAGGACCCGGTTCAAGTGAAACGTCATCATCGCCTCAAGCGTCTTCATCTTCATCTTCATCTTCAAAAACATCGTCATCGTCTAAATCAAGTTCATCACACGGAGAGAGTTCATCGCCTAGTTCAGCTCAACAAACTATGGCTTCTGTGCCACCCACGGTTAGCAAACCGGTTTCCTCAAAGAAACCGAAGAAAAAACGCCGCACGGCTTCGTCTTCTTCATCCATGAGCTCCATGCCGGACTTTTTCAATTTCGTTTCGTCTTCTCCGGCGTCCTCTGCCGCCGAAATTATTCTCCCTGAGGCGGACAGCGTGGTCGAGTATGACCCGCTTGCTTCTGCTTCGAGCGGGATACCTTCTTCAAAGATGAACCAGATAGGTGTTCTCGCATGGGTTTGCATTTTGCTCGGCATTGTTGTGGTGCTCATTGTCATTTTCAGCAATCGCCGTCCGCCCAGCGGGCCGGGCCGCAGCCGCTACCGTAGGCGTAAACGCGGCAAGAAGAAACATTTACTCAACGACAGATATTACCGCGGATTAAACCGCTACTGAGTCTGCCGCAGAACACAAACAGAAATCATCGAGCAGGACGCCTTTCGGCGCCCTGTTTTTTAAGACCGGGAAAGCAGGTGGTTTTTTGGAAATACCCCGCAAGAATATTCGCAATTTCTGCATTATTGCACACATAGACCACGGCAAGAGTACACTTGCCGACCGGATATTGGAGCTGACCGACTCCGTTCCTCTGCGCGAGATGGAAGACCAGATTCTCGACGACATGGAGCTTGAGCGTGAGCGCGGTATCACCATCAAAGCGCATGCCGTAACCCTTCTTTATCACGCCAAAAACGGGGAAGACTACATTTTCAACCTCATTGATACGCCGGGCCATGTAGACTTCAACTATGAGGTTTCGCGCTCCCTTGCCGCGTGCGAAGGCGCCATCCTCATCGTGGATGCCTCGCAGGGCATTGAAGCGCAGACGCTTGCCAACACATATCTCGCCGTAGACGCGGGACTTGAAATCATCCCCGTCATCAATAAAATCGACCTTCCGAGCGCGCAGCCCGAAAAGGTGCGCAAGGAAATTGAAGACATCATCGGAATTCCCGCCGATGAAGCGCCGTGCATCTCCGCAAAGCTCGGTACGAACGTCGAAGCCGTCATGGAGCAGATCGTTAAAAATGTTCCGCCGCCGAAGGGCGACGAAAACGCGCCGCTCAAAGCGTTGATTTTCGACTCCTACTACGATTCCTACAAAGGCGCGGTGGCGCACGTTCGCGTGTTTGACGGAACCGTGAAGCCGGGCGACACCATCCGCATGATGAGCACCGGCAGCGAATTTACCGTAGTGGACTGCGGCTTCATGCGCGCTACGAAATTCGAGCCGACCGACTGCTTACGCGCAGGCGACGTCGGTGTGCTTTCCGCTTCCATTAAAGCGGTGCGCGAGGCACGCGTGGGCGACACCATTACATTGGCGGACAACCCTGCCAAAGAGCCGCTGCCCGGCTACCGCCCGGCGCAGCCGATGGTTTTCTGCGGCATTTATCCGGCGGACGGCGCCAAATACCCCGACCTGCGCGATGCGCTCGAAAAGCTGCAGCTCAACGATGCGGCGCTCAGCTATGAGCCGGAGACCTCTGCGGCGCTCGGCTTTGGCTTCCGCTGCGGATTCCTCGGCCTGCTGCACATGGAAATCGTGCAGGAGCGTCTGGAACGCGAGTATTCGCTTGACATCATTACCACCGCGCCGAGCGTGGTCTATCGTCTCAAGCTCACCGACGGTTCCACGGTGGAAATCGACAACCCGACGAATTATCCCGACCCCTCCAAAATCTCGGAGGCGTACGAGCCGATTGCGGACGCGCACATCTACACCCCGAAGGATTACGTCGGCAGCATCATGGACCTTTGTCAAGAGCGGCGCGGCACGTTCCTCGATATGAATTACCTTGATACGGACCGCGTGGATATCCACTATGAGCTTCCGCTCAACGAAATCGTCTATGACTTCTTTGATGCGCTCAAGAGTCGCACGCGCGGTTATGCGTCGTTTGACTATGAGCTTTCGGGCTACAAGAAGAGCAGCCTCGTGAAGCTCGACATCTTGCTCAACGGCGAAACGGTAGACGCGCTTTCGTTCATCATTCATTCGGAAAAAGCATATCCTCGCGCCCGCAAGATGGTTGAAAAGCTGAAGGAGAAAATTCCGCGTCAGCTGTTTGAAGTGCCGATTCAGGCCTGCGTGGGCGGGCGCATTATCGCCCGCGAGACCGTGAAGGCGCTTCGCAAAGACGTTCTCGCAAAGTGCTACGGCGGCGACATTTCGCGCAAGAAGAAACTCCTCGAAAAGCAGAAGGAAGGCAAGAAGCGCATGCGCCAGCTCGGCACGGTAGAGGTGCCGCAGGAGGCGTTTATGAGCGTGCTAAAGCTCGACGAATAAGCGGCCTGAGGCTGCGAAGTTTCATCGCTGGTGGGAGAGATTCAGAAACTTCGAGAAAAATCGAGTCGGGCGGTTTTGCCCGGCTCTTGCTTTATAAAAGGAAGAGAACAGATGCAAAATCCTTTCGGCCTTTACATTCATGTGCCGTTTTGCGACGGAAAATGTCCTTATTGCGACTTCTTTTCCCTGCGCGGAACGGAAGCCATGATGGATGAATATACGGAAAGTATCATTGGCAAAATAAAATTCTGGTCGAAAGAAACCGGCCGAAGCGCGGACACGCTGTATTTCGGCGGCGGAACGCCGAGCCTGCTGGGCGGAAAACGCATTGCCCGCATCACCGAAGCGGCAAGAAGCGTATTCGGCCTGGAAAATGCCGAAATCACCGTGGAGGCAAACCCCGGCGGCGACCTTTCGGATTTTTTCCGCGAAGCCTCGGCGGCGGGCGTAAACCGAGTCTCGCTCGGCTTGCAGTCCGCGGACGAAAACGAACTGCGCCTGCTCGGCCGCAGACATACGGCGGACGATGCGGCCAGGGCCGCGGAAGCGGCGCATCGGGCCGGAATCGAGAACCTTTCCCTAGACCTCATGCTTGCGGTACAGGGGCAGACGGAAGAAAGCCTTGCCCGTTCCGTATCGTTTTGCAGGAAACTTGGCGCGAAACACGTTTCCGCCTACCTGCTTATTCTGGAGCCGCACACGTTATATTGGAAACAAAAAGATACGCTGAACCTGCCGAGTGAAGACGGCGCGGCGGAGCTTTATCTCGCCGCCTGCCGCGAGCTAGAAACACTCGGGTATCGGCAGTATGAAATTTCCAATTTCGCGGAGCCGGGTTTTGAAAGCCGGCACAACACGAAGTACTGGCATTGTGAGGAATACCTTGGTCTCGGGCCTTCGGCACATTCGTTCCTCAGCGGAAAGCGATTTCATTATGCCCGAAGCCTTGCCGGCTTTCTGCGCGGCGAGGAACCGGAGCAGGACGGCACAGGCGGCGGGTTTGAGGAGTTTGCGATGCTCCGCCTGCGCCTGACGGAAGGCCTTACCGACGAAGCCTGCCTCGCGCGGTTCGGAACCCCGATACCCGAGCGCATCAAAAAAGCCGCCCGGCGGTATGAAGCGGGCGGCCTGACGGTCTGCGAAAAAGGCGGCTTTCATTTCACGCCGAAGGGATTTCTTGTTTCCAATATGCTCACAGCGGAAATTCTGTTTGCAGGCTGAGCCTGCACGCACGGACTATTGATGTCGGGCGCCTTAATGGTGCCCAGACGGTGTAAATTTCCAGCGAAAATTCCTGTTACGTCACAATTAGTTTACAAATAAAAACTTGACATTCGGGCAAAGTAATGGTACTCTTATAGACAGAGTTAGCACTCAACATACACGAGTGCTAATCCATAGATAAGAAGGGAAAAGGGTTGGAACTTAGCGAACGAAAACGGAAAATCCTCGCAGCGGTCGTGGAACTCTACATCGCAACAGGCGAGCCGGTTGGTTCAAAGTCGCTTTGCGATACCCTTAACTTCCGGGTGTCTCCGGCAACCGTTCGCAATGAGATGAGTGAGTTGAGCTCCATGGGCCTTTTGGAGCAGCCGCATACGTCGGCCGGGCGCGTTCCTTCCCAGAAAGGCTACCGCGTTTACATTGATTCGCTCATGAAACGGCGGCCCATTTCACAGGAAGAGAAGCAGTATCTCGACAGTATGATTCTTCCCTCCGCCTACGACCCGGAAAAGCTTCTGGAAGGCGTGGCAAAGGTACTTGCTTCCATGACAAAGTACGCAGCAGTCTCCACCACTCCGAGCGGTGAAGACGGCGTCATTCGGGCGATTCAGTTGGTGCAGACCAGCCGCCGCACGGCAATGGTCATCCTGATGACCTCAGCCGGTACGATGAAGAGCCGCGTTTTCCACTGCGATTTCGACCTCACGCCGGAAATCCTCAGGGTTTTCTTCCGCCTGCTGAACGAAAAGCTGGTTGGTGTGCCGGTTATCTCCGTTACGCCGGCCTATATGCAGACTTTGGCGGCATCGCTGGGCGATATGGCCATGATGATGAGTTCGGCGCTGATGGCGGTGGCGGAAGCGGCAAGAGAATCCGCACATTCCGATGTGTGCCTGAACGGTGAAGTCAACTTGCTGATTTACCCGGAATTCAGGCAGGAAGATATCCGAAGAATCGTAGATTTTCTCTCGCGTCCCGCAGACCTCTGTAAGCTACTCTCGAGAGGAAAAGAGAACACCAAAGTGCTCATCGGCCTTGAAAGTCAGCGTCCGGAACTGCAGGATTCCAGCGTGATTGTCTCACGCTACTCCATCGGCAACAGAGACGCCGGAGCGATTGCGGTTATCGGCCCGACGCGCATGGATTACGGAAAAATCATCACCAACATGGAATACCTTTCCAGTTCGGTCGGCAGAATGCTCACCGAGTTGATGGATTTAGATTAATAAAGGGGGGCTTTTCTCTTGAATCAAGAAAAAGAGAACGCCAAAAAAGAAAAGCAGGAGGCAGCCGAAAACACAGCAGCTGAAAAAGAGACAGCTGATAAGAAAATAGCGGAAAACACCGGTGAAGAAAAGCAAGAGGCAGCCGAAAATACAACGGCCGAAAATGCAACGGCTGAGAAAGAGACAGCCGAGAAGATGGCGGAAAACACCGGTGAAGAGAAGCCGACGGCCGAAACTCAGGGTGGCGAGGGAAATCAGGTTCCCGATGCCGAATTACTCAAGAAAGAACTGGAAGAAACCAAGAAAAAGCTCGAAGAAACCGAGAAAGCCCTTGCAAAGCAGAAAGACATCTTGCTGCGCACGGCGGCGGAGTACGATAACTACCGCAAACGCACGGCGAGGGAAAAGGAAGCCCTTTACAACGATGCCGTAGCGGATGCCGTGAAAGAGTTCCTCGGCGTTGAAGATAATCTGGAACGTGCACTGGAGCAGAAAGAGTGCTCGGTTGAAGCTCTTCGCACAGGTGTGGAAATGACCCACAAACAGATGCTTGCGGCGCTCGAAAAGCTCGGCGTTACCGAAATGGGAAAAGAGGGCGAACCCTTTGACCCGATGAAGCACAACGCCGTTGCCCACATCGAAGACGAAAACCTCGGTGAGAACGTCGTTGCAAAGGTGTTCCAGAAAGGCTATTGCATAGGCGACAAAGTCATTCGCCACGCGATGGTTCAGGCTGCGAACTAAAACAGCGTGCATGCCGCCTGCGGCAAAAGAAAGCCAAAAGGCGGATATTGGCGTGGGGGTTGAAAAAACTCCCGTGTTTTTAGGTAAATATAATCGGTGCGGGCAACCGCTTCCGGTTTATCCATAAATTTGAATCCGAACGAAAGAAATGTATTTTGGAGGTAATCAATATGTCCAAAACAATTGGAATTGACCTAGGTACAACAAACTCGTGTGTTGCCGTGATTGAAGGTGGCAAACCTGTTGTTATTCCGAACTCTGAAGGTGCCCGCACGACACCGTCTGTTGTCGCTTTCTCCAAGACCGGTGAACGCATGGTCGGTCAGGTGGCAAAGCGTCAGGCAATTACAAACCCGGAACGCACCATTTTGTCCATTAAGCGTGAAATGGGTTCCGATTACAAGGTAACAATCGACGGCAAAAGCTATACCCCGCAGGAAATTTCGGCTATGATTCTGCAGAAGCTGAAAGCAGACGCAGAAGCATACCTCGGTGAGACCGTCAATTCCGCAGTTATTACTGTTCCGGCTTACTTCACCGACAGCCAGCGCCAGGCGACAAAAGACGCCGGTAAGATTGCTGGCCTCGAAGTCAAGCGTATCATCAACGAGCCGACGGCCGCAGCTCTTTCCTACGGCATCGACAAGGGCCAGGAACAGAAAATCATGGTCTATGACCTCGGCGGCGGTACATTCGATGTTTCCATCATCGAGATGGGCGACGGCGTGCAGGAGGTTCTGGCAACCGCTGGTAACAACCGCCTCGGCGGCGATGACTTCGACAAGCGCATCATGGACTGGATGATTTCCGAGTTCAAGAAAGAAAACGGAATCGACCTCTCGGGCGACAAGATGGCAATGCAGCGCTTGAAGGAAGCTGCTGAAAAAGCGAAGATTGAGCTTTCCAGCATGACCTCCACGCAGATTAACCTGCCGTTCATCACCGCAGACGCAAGCGGCCCGAAGCACCTCGACATGACCCTGACCCGCGCAAAGTTCGACGAGCTCACCGCAGACTTGGTTGAAAAGACCGTTGAGCCGGTTAAGCAGGCACTTTCCGACGCAGGCCTCACCTTCAACGACATCAGCAAGGTTCTCATGGTCGGCGGTTCTTCCCGTATTCCGGCTGTTCAGGAAGCTGTTAAGAGACTTTCCGGCAAAGAGCCGTTCAAGGGCATTAACCCGGATGAATGCGTTGCAATCGGTGCTGCACTGCAGGCTGGTGTTCTCGGCGGCGAAGTCGAAGGACTGCTCCTCTTGGATGTTACTCCGCTTTCGCTCGGCGTTGAGACCATGGGCGGTGTCATGACTAAGATCATTGAACGCAACACTACCATCCCGACGAAGAAGAGCCAAATCTTCTCCACGGCAACCGACAACCAGACATCCGTTGAGATTAACGTGCTGCAAGGTGAACGTGAATTTGCCCGCGACAATAAGCAGCTCGGTATCTTCAAACTGGATGGAATCCCGCCGGCACCGCGTGGAATTCCTCAGATTGAGGTTACGTTCGATATCGACGCCAACGGCATCGTGAATGTTTCCGCAAAAGACCTTGGCACTGGAAAACAGCAGAAGATTACAATTACTTCCAGCTCCAACATGAGCAAGGAAGATATTGACCGCGCTATCAAGGAAGCTCAGAAATATGAAGCAGAAGACAAGAAGCGCCGTGCAACAGTTGACGCTAAGAACGCAGCCGAAAACCTCTGCTATGAGGTTGAAAAGCTTCTGAGAGAGAACGGCGACAAGATTAGCGAGTCTGACAAGACCGAACTGAACTCTAAGATTTCCGAAGTCCGCTCGACCATGTCTTCGGACAATGCTGACGAAATTAAGGCAAAGACCGAAGAACTGCAGAAGACAATGTTTGCGGTAAGTGAAAAACTCTACAAGAATGTCGCTTCGCAGGGTGCTGCTCAGCAGACGCAGACCGGCCCGTCCACCGATGCAAACGGAAACACTGTCTACAATGCCGAATATCATGATGTAGACGATAACAAGAAATAAGCCAAAAGAAACCATTCTCCTGGTGGTAGAGATCGTCGGGAGCGGTTTGATGAACGAAAGAACGCAGATTTGATCCAATACGAGATGGGGCAGCCGGCCGGCTGCCCCTCACCGTGTTATTTCAGGAGTGATAGGCTTGGCTGAAAAAGACTACTACAAAATCATGGGCGTGCCAAGAAATGCCACTGAAGCTGAGATAAAAAAGGCATATCGGGAGCTCGCAAAAAAATATCATCCTGATCTGCACCCGGGCGACAAAGAGGCGGAAGCGAAGTTCAAGGAGATTAACGAAGCCTATGAGGTTCTCTCCGATAAAGACAAGCGCGCACGCTACGATCAGTTCGGCCAGGCGGGGGTAGACCCAAATTTCGGCGGCGGTGCGGGCGGAAGCCCATTCACCGGCGGATTCGACATAGACGATATTTTCAACAGTGTTTTCGGTGGCTTTGGGTTTGATGGCTTTGGCGTCGGGCGTCGGGCGGCCTCGAACGCGCCGCGGCGCGGCACCGACAGTGAAGCCTCAGTTACCATCAGCTTTGAAGAGGCCGCTAAGGGCTGTGTAAGGCAGGTTACTTATAATCAGGTACAGGTTTGTGAAGAGTGCCACGGCACCGGCGCAAAAAACGGCGCGACCCGCACTTGCCCGCAATGCAACGGCACAGGCCAAGTGCGCATCAGTCAGCGCACGCCGTTCGGCTTGGTTCAGACGACCCGTACCTGCGACCGCTGCGGTGGTTCCGGCAAGGTCATTGACGACCCCTGCCCGGCGTGCGGCGGCAGCGGCAGAGTGAATCGCCATAAGACAATTGAAATCAATGTGCCGGCAGGCATCGACTCCAACCAGATTCTCAACGTGAGCGGAAAGGGCAATGCCGGCGTGAACGGCGGCCCGAACGGCGACCTTCATGTCCTCGTGCATGTGGAACCGCACCCGATTTTTGAACGGCGCGGAAACGACGTTTGGTGTGAACTGCCGATTACCTTTACCCAGGCAGCGCTTGGTGCAGAGGTCGTGGTGCCGACCATCGACGGCAAAGTGGAGTATCAGATTCACCCGGGCACTCAGCCGGGTGACGTATTTAAGCTGCGCGGCAAAGGAATTCCGAAGCTCGGCAGCAGAGGCCGCGGCGACCAGTATGTGCGCATGACGATTGAGGTTCCGCGGAACCTTTCTCAGAAGCAAAAAGATTTACTGCGTGAATTTGAGAAATCCGGCGAAGATAAGAATTATCAGAAACGCCGTTCGTTCTTTGAGAAACTGAAGAGTACCTTCGGTGAGTAATTACAGTTAAGTGACAAAAGTAGCCGGAGAGAGAATCTGTTCTCTCTCCGGCTACTTTTTTGATTTCTTTCGTTTTTGCAAAAAGACACTTTGGTATTTGTTTCTTGTCAGACTTCACTGCGTGGAAGGCAGAAAGAAAAATCATCAACAAAATAGGCCTCCTGCCGCACCAGCGGCAGGAGGCCTTATTTGGTTTTGCTGGTTATTCGAGCTCGAACGCTCCGGTGTAGAGCTGATAGTATTTGCCCTTTTGCTCAATGAGCTGTTCGTGGCTGCCGCGTTCAATGATGCGGCCGTGGTCGAGAACCATGATGACGTCGGAATTCTGTACGGTGGAGAGGCGGTGCGCGATGACGAACACGGTGCGGCCTTTCATCAGCGCATCCATGCCCTTCTGGACAATCGCCTCGGTGCGGGTGTCGATGGAGGACGTCGCTTCGTCAAGAATCATGACGGGCGGGTCGGCAACAGCCGCACGCGCAATCGAGATAAGCTGGCGCTGGCCTTGTGAAAGTCCGCTGCCGTCGCCTTCCAACACCGTCTGGTAGCCGTTCGGAAGCATGCGGATGAACCCGTCTGCGTTAGCGAGCTTCGCCGCTGCAATACATTCTTCGTCGGTCGCATCGAGCTTGCCGTAGCGGATGTTGTCCATCACGGTGCCGGTGAAGAGGTTTACGTCCTGCAGCACGATTCCGAGAGAACGCCGCAGGTCGGATTTTTTGATTTTGTTAATGTTGATGCCGTCGTAGCGGATTTTACCGTCCGCAATGTCATAGAAGCGGTTGATGAGGTTGGTAATTGTCGTTTTGCCGGCACCGGTCGCTCCGACGAACGCGACCTTCTGACCGGGTTTCGCGTAAAGGGTGATGTTGTGCAAAACGGGCTTGTCAGGGTCATAGCCAAAGTCGACATCGTAAAAACGGATTTCGCCGCGCAGCGGAGTGTAGGTTACGGTGCCGTCGCTGTGAGGATGTTTCCAAGCCCACATGTCGGTGCGTTCCTTGCACTCCTTGATTTCGCCGTTTTCAATCTTGGCGTTTACGAGAGTAACATAGCCGTTGTCTTCTTCCGGCTTTTCGTCGAGCAAATCGAAGATTCTCGAAGCGCCTGCCATAGCCATGACGACCATGTTGAACTGTGAGGAAATCTGGCCGATTGGGTTGATAAAACTACGGGAAAGGGTGAGGAACGAAATGATGGTGCCGATGGAGAAGGGCTTCATTCCAGTCAGAGTGAGGTTCGGCCAGCCGGCAATGGCAACGGAACCGCCGACAAGGGCAAGGAGAACATACAGAACATAGCCCATGTTGCCGACGACCGGCATGGTGATGTTGCCGTATTTGCTTGCTTCCGTTGCGCAGTAGCACAGTTCTTCGTTCTTTTTGTCAAACGCCTCTTTGGTTTCCTCCTCATGGCAGAAGACCTTGATGACCTTCTGGCCGTTAATCATCTCTTCAATGAAACCGTTCACATCGCCGAGAGTTTGCTGCTGCCTCATGAAGTAAACGCCGCTTCTGCTCACGATGGCCTTCATGACCTTCAGCAGGAGGAACGCGAACACAAGCACGAAGCCAGAAAGCGGGACGCTTAGGTAGAGCATAGAGACAAACGATGCCACAACCATAACAATGGAGGAGAACATCTGCGGAATGCTTTGCGAAATCGCTTGGCGCAGCGCATCGGTATCGTTTGTGTAGCAGCTCATCACATCGCCGTGAGAGTGGGTGTCAAAATAGCGAATTGGCAAAGTCTGCATATGACAAAACATTTCATCGCGGATGTCTTTCAAGGTGCCCTGCTCCACAACGACCATGATGAGGTTGTAGGTCAGGGTTGCAAGAATACCGGTCAGATAGACGGCACCCATCATCAGGATCGCTTTGAGCAAATTGGAAAAGTCGGGGTTTGGCTGCCCGACGAGCGGCACAATGTAATTGTCAACAAGAGGCTGCAGAAAGAGGGAAGATGCGGCGTTTGCTCCCGCGCTTAAAAGAATGCAGATTACCACAACAATCAGGTGGACTTTATACTTTGCTACATAAGAGAGAAGCCGCTTGATGGTCCCCGGTTTGAAACGCTGCTTGGGAGGAACGCCATGTGGAGGATTCCCTTGCCCGGTACGTGCCTTATACATGGAGTTTGCCCCCTTTGTTCTGAGATTCATAAACTTCACGATAAATGTCGCAGGTCTTCATCAGCTCGTCGTGTGTGCCGACGGCGTAAATCTTGCCGTCGTTCATCACGATAATCTTGTCGGCGTCCATGACTGACGCCACACGCTGAGCGATGATGATTTTGGTCGTTTGCGGAATATAATTTTTCAAGCCGGCGCGGATGAGGCTGTCTGTCTTGGTATCAACCGCGCTGGTTGAGTCGTCAAGAATCAGAACCTTTGGGTTTTTCAGCAGGGCGCGTGCAATGCAAAGGCGCTGCTTCTGTCCGCCCGAAACGTTTGTGCCGCCTTGTTCGATGTAGGTGTCATAGCCATTCGGAAATTCCCGAATAAAGCCGTCTGCCTGCGCGAGCTTGCAGGCATTGACGATTTCCTCATCCGTTGCATTGGGGTTGCCCCAGCGCAGGTTTTCTTTGATGGTGCCGGAGAACAGAACATTCTTTTGCAGCACCATGGCAACCGCGTTGCGCAGGGCTTCGATGTCGTAATCGCGGACATCCACACCGCCGACACATACACTTCCTTCCACAACATCGTAAAGGCGCGGAATCAACTGCACAAGGCTCGATTTCGAGGAGCCTGTACCGCCGAGGATGCCGACCATTTCGCCGGATTTGATGGAGAGATTGATGTGGCTCAGAACCGGTTTATCCGCCTTACGCGCATAAGTAAAGGTGACATCCTTGAACTCAATGGAACCGTCTTTTACTTCCTTAATCGCGTTCGGCTTGTTGACAATGTCACTCTTTTCCGTGAGAACCGCGTAAATACGTTCCGCCGAAGAACGGGAAATCATAATCATAACGAAAATCATGGAGAGCATCATGAGGCTCATCAGAATCTGCATGGAATAGGTGATGAGACCCGTGAGGTCGCCGGTTGTCAGCCCGTTTAACGGGTTATTGCCGGAAGCAACGATTTCCTTTGCGCCGAACCATGAAATAAGAATCATAACGGTGTAAATGCAAATTTGCATCAGCGGCATATTGAAAGCGAGACGCTTTTCCGCCTTGACAAAGAGGTCAAAAATCCTCTGTGAAATGTTTTTGAATTTTTCCTCTTCAAATTCTTCTCGGTTGTAAGATTTCACGACACGGATGCCGAGAAGGTTTTCCTGCACGACATTGTTGAGCCTGTCGTAGGTCTTGAACACCCGCACAAAAATCGGGTGTACATTAACGGCAATGAAAATCAGACCGCCGAAGAGAATCGGCATGATGACGAGAAAAATAAGCGACATGCGTGCACTGATGCGGAACGCAAAAATGAGCGCAAAAATAATCATAATCGGCGCACGGATTCCGAGACGGTTGAGCATCTGAAAAGCCATTTGGAGGTTTGTCACGTCGGTCGTGAGACGCGTGATGATGCTGCCGGTGGAAAAGCGGTCGATATTCGAGAATGAAAAATTCTGAACATTGTGGAACATATCGTGGCGAAGGTTCTTCGCAAATCCAGAAGAAGCCTTTGCGGCGCTTGTCCCCGCAAGGACACCAACAACGAGGGAGCTAATTGCAGCCGCAACAAGGGCCAGACCAAACCGAATAATGCTCGACATGTCTTTTTTACTGATGCCGTAGTCAATTAAATAGGACATGAGTGTTGGAATCAAAATCTCAAAGAAGGATTCGAGAATTACATAAATAGGTGTGAGAATGGTATCCTTTTTGTATTCTCGCACACACGAAAGCAGTCGTTTGACCATACGTCGTCTCCCTTAATGGTTTTTGCTGGATTCTAAAGAATGAGCGCCACCGGTATGTTTTGCCGGTTCGTGCGCTGTCATGTCGTTTTGTTAGGCGGGTGCTGCCCACTCTTCAAGAGCTCCAGGTTTGCAACAATTCGTAGGAACAGTTTTTTGAGCTGTAAACATTCTTCCGCAGTCAGATTGTTGAACATATTCTTTTCCACATAGTCAAAGACATCATGCGCTTCGTCTGCAAGAATCCGCCCTTTTTCTGACAGCGTTATCATGTTGCGACGCAGATCTGTTTCATCCGCAGCCTTCAGCACAAGGCCTTCCTTTTCCATTCGCTTAATTTGAATCGCAACGGTTGGAGTGCTCATGTGCAGAGCGTCTGCAATTTCCTTTTGAGATGCTGCCATGCCTGCTGTGCAGTGTCTCAGGAAGAACAGAATTGCAGGGTGACCAACCAGATGAATGCCACGCCTTACACATTCCGCGTCGATACAGCTGCGCTTCATGCCGGAAATTCTGCGGAATAGGACCTCCAGATCGTCGCTGCTGCCGTTCATGCCCAATTCACCTCGCTTAAATTAATTTAACCGTTAAATATTTAATGTAAAATAGTTTACATATAAATAATTAGCATATACATTATACGGTACCAGAGCAAAATGTCAAGAGAAAAATAACGCCCCGCAGTGTTGCCGCGGAGGTGAAAAGGGAAAGGAAAGAGCTTTGCCGGGTTATTTTTCAAAAATTTGAGATAGATTGCCGTTTTCTTGCCCAAGAGAAATACGCCGAGACTGACGCAGCAGCATAGATCAAATATGCTAAAATATTAGCTATCATCGTACGATTGAAACGAATATGTACCGGATTTGCTTAACATTAAGCTGCTGCTGTCAGCTTGTTTCAGTATAAAATATCTTTGAAACATTGTCAATTATGCTGCAGAAAACATGAAAAAAATTGAGAATTACATAATTTAATGAGGATTGCACAGCAAATATGGTTTATTAAAACAAATAGCAAATAAAAAATATTTTAGAAGTGAATTAATGGCCGAAAAGTCCTAAAAATATGTAAAATATAATAAAAATTAAGTAATTTTAATGGCAAAAGTATGCGATTTTGCATTGACAAAAGTGCTAAAACGATTATAATGAGTTTTCAGGAAGGACGAGGCGAGTTCAGTATGGCTTTGCACTGGTTTCAGCCGATGACTCTGCCGTAGATTTTATTCCCAGTGAGATGGAAACGTTGTTGCTGCATCACTGCATCTTACGATTAAAGAGGGGGATGCTCTTGAAAAAAACAATTGTAGAGAACCAGACGCTTAATTCCCACATGCTTTTCTTCGACCCAATCAACAAGGTCGTTGCGGTCAAGGAAGGCAAACAAGGTTATTCCGCGCTTTATTACAAGCCGGTAAAACCCGGAGTTCGTGTGTTGGAGAACGGTGACGTAGAATTTACTTTCTACGCTCCAAATGCAAAATCGGTGCAGGTGGCAGGCATCGGCGGCTACATGGGAAAGGAAAAACACGACATGAAGCCGACGGGCGATGGCTTTTGGAGTGTTACCATAAGCGGTATTCCGGCAGGATTCCACTACCATGAATATTTTGTGGACGGAAACCGCTGCATCAACCCGGATGCTCCGGTTGGCTATGGATGCTTCTATCCGATTAACTTCTTTGAAATGCCCGATGACGATTCCGAGTTCTACCTGATGCAGAAGGTTCCTCACGGCGACGTGCGTATGGAGCTTTACCGCTCCTCCGTAACGGGTCGCATGAAGGCATGCTGGATTTACACCCCGCCGGGCTACGAAGAACATCCCGAAAAGAAATATCCGGTTCTTTATATTCAACACGGAGTCGGTGAAGACGAGACCGGCTGGATTTGGCAGGGAAAAGCCAACTTGATTTGCGACAATCTCCTCGCGAAAAAGCAGTGCCGTGAAATGCTCATTGTTATGAACACAGGCTACGCTTTCGTTGAGGGAGAGGACTATACTTTTTTCCCGGGTGATTTTGACTCCGAACTTGTGAACGACTGCATTCCATTCATCGAATCGAAATACCGTGTGCTTCCGGGACGTGAAAACCGTGCCATTGCCGGACTTTCCCTCGGTTCCACGCAGGCTTTCTACACCGCAATGCGCCATACTGACCTGTTTGCTTCTCTCGGCATATTCAGCGGTGGTCTTCCGATTACGCGCCCTGAGTATGACTATACGGACTTTTTCAACGATCCGGAGAAAATCAACAGCACGTTCCGCGTCTTTTTCGTTTCTGCCGGCGAGCAAGAACCGTTCTGTCAGCAAACCATGGAGCAGTTGGAAAAGATGCGGAAGGCTGGAGCTCATGTAACGCCGTACCATCACCCCGGCCACCATTGCTGGGATACATGGCGTTATAGCCTGCTTAATTTCCTGCCGCTTTTGTTTGCGGAATCATGAGACGGAAAGGATGCGCGAGGCAATATGAATATGAAAAAAGAAATCATCGAGAATCAGGCACTCCATGAGCATGCGCTTTTCTTTGATCCCGTAGACCGCGACCTCGTTTTTGCAAGCGACGAAGCTGGCAGGCCCATGGGCAAATATGTAAAGAAGCATCCCGGAGTAGAAGTTAAGCCGAACGGCGACGCCGTTTTCTATTATCATGCTCCGAATGCGAAAAGCGTTCAGGTTGCGGGCATCGGCGGAACGATGGGCAACCAGCGCTACGACATGAAGCCATGCGGCAACGGCGATTGGACGGTCACCATCTCCGGCATCGGCCCGGGCTTTCATTACCATGAATACTACGTAGACGGAAACCGCGCCTGCAACGACCTTGCGCCGCTTGGCTACGGATGTTTCCGCGCAATCAATTTCTTTGAAATGCCGGAGATTCATTCGGATTTTTACCTTCTTCAGGATGTTCCCCACGGAACAATACGGTTGGATTATTATGAATCTACGGTTACCGGAAGGACCCGTTGCTGCTATGTTTATACGCCTCCGGGCTATGAGAGCCACCCCGAAAAGCGCTACCCGGTGCTTTATCTGCAGCACGGTGGCGGCGAAAGTGAGACCGGCTGGATATGGCAGGGCAAGGTCAACTACATAATGGACAATTTGCTTGCGTCCGGCCAGTGCAAAGAAATGATTATCGTCATGAACAACGGCTATGCCGAATCGCCGAACTACGAGTATGACCCTGCAATCGGCCTTCTTGACCAGGTTCTGGTTAAGGACTGCATTCCGTTCATTGATAAGAAATACCGCACCATTGCCGATCGTCACAGCCGCGCCATGGCGGGACTCTCTATGGGTGGGTTCCAGACGCAATACGCCGTGTTCCATCATCCGGAGTATTTCGCTTCGCTCGGAATTTTCAGCGCCGTTTTCATTGTGAAAGATGAAAACTATGACTACACGCCGCTTTTTGCAGACCCCGAGAAATTCAATCGTCAGTTTGACCTGCTGTTTGTTTCTGCTGGCGACCAGGAACCGATCAGCGTGTCAAACGCGCAAGTTCTGAGTGAACTGCGCAAAAAAGGAATCAACAGCGTTATGTATGTGACGCCGGGTTACCACGAGTGGCAGGTCTGGCGCTATAGCTGCTGCGAATTCCTGAAGCGTGTCTTTCAGTAAAAGTCATATAAGAATCATTTAACGAGAAAGGCCATGCAAGAGCATGGCCTTTCCGGACTTTGCAGTTTTGGAATTTTTACTAAGGGTGGGACGACCCAATGGTAAGGTTCGATAAACTGCTTTTTTTACGCTAAAAGTTCGGTAAATTATTTCAAAACAGCGGAAATTATTCTTTCTGCTGAGAGAATAATTTTTCGCGTAGGAAATAACGATTTAGCATTTTTAATGCGTAATAATTACAGATAAAAAACTATAATATTTAAAATAATAGTTGAAATAACCTAAAAATTTAATTATTAATTCTCAATTTCGTAAAAAATATGGACTTAGTGCTAAATTGATGTTGCAAAATATTAAATGCAGCTAGTGTTTTCGTAAGAATATGAACAAAGTTTTAAAAAAAATCATAAATATTTTCAAATGGCATTGACATAATCGTTAAAATACTATATTATTGAAGTGCAAATTAGTGAAAATAACACAAGCTAATATTTAGCGAAATTGTCTGAACTAGCATGCAAATCACGAAAAAAGGATGAATTTTCGGATTGAAAATTCAAATAATTAGCTAAAATTTAGCTTTTTGAATAAATAAATGCCTTTCCCAAAGATTTTGCAATGGTATCTTCCCAAAACCGAGAAGACTTATTGACCAGCACATGGTTGAACAGATTGTGAAGTCTTTCTTGGCATTTTACGGATAACATACTCAACAAACAAAAAATCATTCGCTGCGCGAAACCTGATATCTACGGTAAAAAGCAGTGAGCAATGAGGAGGAAAAATAGAAATATGAACCACAAGGGCGTAAAAGTCTCAGCTTCTGCCGAGGCGGTAATTAGTGAGCCGAAATTGAACAAACAATCAAAAGCACGCAAAAAGCGAGGGATTCAATTATTTCTCATTGCGCTACCATTCCTTTGTTTGACATTCCTGTTTTCTTACTTGCCTCTCTACGGATGGATATATGCGTTCTACAATTATGATCCGCCCTTGAAATTGAACCAGTGCGAATTTGTTGGTTTTTATTGGTTTACAACGTTGTTTGCAAACCCCACACAGGCAGCCAGAGTTATGGCAGTTCTGCGGAACACGTTCGCAATCAGCGGTCTGAACATTCTCACCTCATGGGTTCCGATGGTTTTTGCAATCTTCCTTGCAGAAATCACTTCTAACAAAACGAAGAAAACCATCCAGACCTTGACTACTTTGCCGAACTTTATTTCTTGGGTGCTTGTCTACTCATTTGCTTATGCGCTTTTCTCCTATAACGGACCCATCAACATGGTGCTGAAATCCCTACATATTATCGACACGAACGTCAACTGGTTGGCTCTTGACAACCATACATGGTTAAACATGACACTGTGGAGTATGTGGAAGGGCACCGGTTGGGGCGCAATTATTTACTTAGCAGCAATTGCAGGTATCGACCAGGAGCTTTACGAAGCTGCCGCTGTCGATGGAGCAGGGCGCTTCAGAATGATGTGGCATATCACGGTTCCGGGTCTTCTCCCGACGTTTTTTGTTCTCCTGATGCTCAGTGTTGCAAACTTCCTGAACAACGGACTTGACCAGTACTTTGTTTTCCAAAACTCCTTCAACCAGGAGCACATCGAAGTTCTGGACCTCTATGTCTACAATTTAGGTATTGGCCTGTCAAGTATTTCGATGGCTACTGCAGTCGGCATTTTGAAATCGTTTGTAAGTATCATCCTGCTGACCGTCGTAAACGTCATCTCAAAAGCAACACGTGGTGCCACAATCGTGTAAAAACAAAAATTTCAGGAGGAATCCTTTATGGTAAAGCGTCGGACAAAAGGCGACATAATCTTTAATATCATAAACTATACGGTCTTTATCCTGTTTACCTTTATTTGCGTTTACCCGTTCTACTACATTTTCATTAATACCATCAGTGCCAACGACCTGAGTGAAAACGGGCAGGTCCTTTTCTACCCAATAAAAGTCCATTTTGACAACTATGCCAACATTTTCAGCATCAGCGGTTTCGGCGAAGCAACATTCGTTACCGTGATGAGAACCATTCTTGCAACAGTAGTGACGCTCATTGGCTCTTCTCTGCTGGGTTTCCTGTTTACGAAGGAAATGTGGCATCGTAAATTCTGGTACCGTTTCCTCATCATTACTATGTATTTCAATGCAGGCCTGATTCCGTGGTTTATGACGATGAGAACCCTGGGCCTTACAAACAATTTCCTTGCGTATATTCTTCCGGCAGTAGTAAGCCCGTTCAATGTTATCATGGTTAAGACCTACATCGAGTCAACGCCAGTCGCTCTGCAGGAAGCTGCCGAGATTGACGGCGCAGGAATCATGACGATCTTTACCAAAATTGTTCTGCCGCTTTGCAAACCGATTCTTGCAACAATTGCAATCTTCTCGGCAGTGGGCCAGTGGAACTCCTTCCAGGACACCCTGATTTTGATGACGGATTCCCACCTTTACACCCTGCAGTACTTGCTTTACGTTTATCTGAACCAAGCAAACTCACTCGCAGCAATTGTACAGAACTCCATGGATGCGAAAACAATTCAAAATGCTGCAACGCAGATCACTCCGACCGCGATTAAGATGACCATTACCATGGTTGTTGTGTTCCCGATTCTGTTTGTGTATCCGTTCTTCCAGAGATATTTCACAAAGGGCATTATGATCGGCGCAGTGAAAGGCTGATCATCGGTAAATATATTTTCACTAATCCCCCAGAAGTGGGATATAAATAATCTTGACTTGAAGGGAAGGAAATGCTATGAAAGGAAAGCTATTCAAAATTCTCGCGTTATCCTTAGCTGCTTCTATGCTTTCAACCACCATGGCAGGCTGTTCACCAAAAGAATCCAGTTCTAGCACAGCCGCCTCAACTGCTGGAGCAGCGTCTGGTACATCGTCTGCACTTAAGGACGATGAAAGCCAAGAAGTTGAGCTGACAATCTTTTCAAGCCTTGCAAACTATCAGGGCGAATTGAAAGGTTGGGGTGCAAAACTTCTGAAAGATAAGTTTAACGTCAAAGTCAACATCATTGCGCCGAACGTAGCCGGCGGCGGCAACACTCTTTATCAGACGAGAAGTGCTTCCGGATTCCTCGGCGATATCGTGATGCTACAACAGAACGAAATTGCCAAGACGGTCAAGGCAGGGCTTTTCTATGACATGGCATCCAATGGACTGCTTGACACCTATGGCAAAGACATCAAGAAATATGACAAAGCTATCAAGAAATGCCAGAAGATGTACGAAACTGGGGACAAGGTATTCCTGATCCCGCAGAGCGTTTCCAGCGGTGACCCGAAAAAGAGTTCTGACTTAATCGGTCTGATGAACTGCCTGTTCACTCGTTATGACTATTATGTCGGAATCGGCAAACCGAAGCTCTCCAGCACTGACGACATCGTCAATATGTTGGAGGCTATGGTGAAGAAGTATCCGAAGGCTGAAAACGGTAAGAAGACCTACGGTGTCTCTCTCTACAAAGACTGGGACTACTTCAACATGAACGGTTGCACTGGCCTCGGCCTCCTTTACGGTTGGAGCACCAGAAACTTTGTTGAGTACAACAACGATGCAACACAGGTAAGAAGCATCCTCGACAAAGACTCTTACTACATGAAATGCCTGAGATTCTACTATGAATGCAACAAGAGAGGCCTGCTCGATCCGGACTCCCCGACCCAGAACTATGCAACGGTTACGGATAAGTACGGCAAAGGCCAGATCCTGCTCGGCTTCTGGGCATATTGCGGCCTTGCTCAGTATAACACGAAAGCTCACACAGACGCTGGCAAAGGCTTCTACATGATTCCTGTTGAAGGTGAAAAAATCGTTTCCAACGGCTTCAATCCATACGGTGCAGGCGAGGCTGCAGGTATCGGCAGCGCCACCAAGAATCCGGTTCGTGCTATGAAAGTTCTGAACTGGCTGTATTCACCGGAAGGCGTGGAAGTCATTAATAATGGTCCGGAAGGACTCTGCTGGACAGTCAAAGATGGCAAGAATGTCTCTACCGATTTTGCTAAGAATCTTGTCGGCGAAACAAAGATTCCGGACGAATACGGCGGCGGCACCTGGAGCGCTGGCCATCTGAACAACATCAACTGGTGGGCTGTCAATGCTTCTGACACTGACCCGAATACCAATGAACCTTACAACAGCGGCCTGTGGAGTTCTTCACAAGCACAGCCGCAAAGCAAGCTCTATGAAGACTGGAGCAAGGATTACGGCTACAGCAACTCCATGGAATTAGCAAAAGCGAGAAATGAAATCGCTGTTATCCCGGGCAACGACTTTGTTCCTGCCAACGAAAGCGATGCTTTGAAGACCAAAGAAAATCAGATTGCTACGGTCATCAAGACGAACTGCTGGAAGATGGCTTTTGCTAAATCCGATGAGGAGTTTGAATCCCTCTACAAAGACATGGTAACGAAAGCAAAAGGCCTTGGCCTCGACGAAGTTCTTGATTTCTACATCAAAGATACGCAGAATCTCGCAAAAGCGATTCAGGAATCTGTCAAAGGACAAGCTGGAAACTGATGTCATAGCATAATGCAAATGAATCAGACACAGCCAAAGGCTTGGCTGTGTCTGATTTCATCTTGAAAGCTTTTTGTAACATTATGAAATAAATTGAACAAAAAGGAGGGTGCACTATGACAGACAAAAAGTCGTACATAATTCAAAAAGGGGCAAAAGCTACCTTTCACAATAATGTGGATTTCTGCATCGGCACAGGCCGCATGGGCCTCGCGCTCCGCAAAGATTATATGGAGCAGCTGAAACTTGTTCAGGACAACATCGGTTTTCGTTATATTCGCGGCCACGGGCTTTTCTGCGACGATATGGCGATTTACCATGAATACAAAGATAAAGACGGAAACATCGTTCCGGAATACAACTTTACATACCTTGACAATGTGATGGACAATTATCGTTCCGTGGGCCTGCGTCCGTTCTTGGAACTGGGCTTCATGCCGAAAAAAATGGCGTCGGGCGACCAGACGATTTTTTATTGGCAGGGCAACACAACACCGCCGAAGAGCTATGAAGCATGGACGGCAATGGTACAGGCTACTCTGCGCCATCTCATGGACCGCTACGGAGCAGACGATGTTGTTACCTGGCCCATTGAGGTTTGGAATGAGCCGAACCTGCCGGGATTCTGGAAAAACGCCGATATGCAGGAATATTTCAAACTGTTCCGCCTGACCTTCCTTGCCATCAAAGAGGTAGACGAGAGGTTCCGCGTCGGCGGCCCGGCAATCTGCGGTGTAAACGACGAGGTTTGGACTCGCTCGTTCCTCGAATTCTGCAGAGACAACAAACTGAAACCGGATTTCATCACACGCCATCACTACACTACGGAGGTTCCGGAATATGATGGACATTACGGCTATGCGAAACTCTCTGACCCAGACGAAGGCCTTGCAGGGCTGAAAGTTACCAGAGATATTGTGGACAGCTTCCCGGAGTTTAAGGGTTCCGAAATCCATATCACGGAATTCAATACCTCCTACATTCCAAACTGCCCGCTTCACGATACGAACAGGAACGCGGCTTACATTGCCTATCTGCTTTCCAAACTCGGCGATGTCAATGAGTCCTATTCCTACTGGACGTTCGGCGATGTGTTTGAAGAAGCAGGCGTTCCGTTCACTCCGTTCCATGGCGGATTCGGTCTTGTTGCAAACGGCCTGATTCCGAAGCCAACCTTCTGGACATTCAAGTTCTTCAAGCAGCTGCAAGGCGAGTGCGTTCTCCATGCCGACGATGCCATCGTAATGAAGAACAACGGCCGTTACTGCGGTGTAGCGTTCAATAAGTCGCGGAACAAGAGCGAAGAAAAAGAACTTTCTCTCAGCTTTAAGCTGCCGGTCTGCAAAGCCGGAGATTATGCCGTCGTAACAAAAACGGTGGACGAAATCTACTGCAACCCGCTGAAGGTTTGGCATGACCTCGGCGAACCGGCATATCCGTCCAAAGAACAGAACGAATTGATTCGTGAGGCTGCACATCCGTTTGTGGCAACAAAGCGTCTTCACACGGACGGCACAGAACTTGAACTGAATCTTACCCTGAACCCGAATGCTGTAATTTACTTTGAGGTTATGGCTGTGGAGCAGAACAGCGACCGCGGTTATTCTTACGAGCGTGTCATGGACTAAAAACTGACAAAAAGGAGCAGAAAACATATGAAGAAAGCGACTTTGACAATCGATAAAGCTTTCACCGTATCGAAAGTTGACGATCGCATTTTCAGCACCTTCATTGAGTCCCTTGGCCCCACGGTTTACGGCTGCATTTACAATCCGGAGCATCCCACAGCAAACGAAGCCGGATTCCGCGAAGACGTCATCGAAATGATGAAAGGCATCAACAGGGGAGCAGTCCGTTACCCGGGCGGAAATTTCGTTTCCGGCTACCACTGGATGGACGGCATAGGGCCCAGGGAAAATCGCCCAGTGCGTACGGAACGCGCTTGGAACCGAATTGAGCCGAACATCATGGGCATTGAGGAATACACCGACTGGGTCACCCGTGTCGGCGCACAGCCTATGCTGGCAGTGAACCTCGGCACCGGCACTCCGGAAGAGGCTGCAAACGAAGTTGAGTATATGAATTTCGAGGGCGGCACCACCATCAGCGATCTGCGCAAAAAGAATGGCCACGAGAAGCCCTACAACATCAAGCTGTGGTGCTTAGGGAACGAAATGGACGGAACATGGCAGCTGGGCGAAAAAACGGCTTATGAGTATGGCCGCATCGCCTACGAAGCCGCAAAGCAAATGCGCGCGGTAGACCCCAGCATTGAGCTTGTGGCATGCGGAAGCTGCGCAAACGATAAAACACACCCCACATTCCCGGATTGGGACAGAGAAGTGCTGGAGCAGTGCTACGATAAAGTCGATTATCTCTCCATTCACCGCTACTACAACTATGACCCGCAGCTCGTGAAAGACACGGTTTTCCCCGCACAGTTTACCGTGGAAGACCTGCCGATGATTCCGGAGGATATGGCGAGTTTTATCGACGCGATTTCTGCCGCGGCAGACTTTGTAAAAGCCAGAAAATATTCCAACAAGACCATCTACATCTCGGTTGATGAATGGGGTGTCATGGGCAGCGAACTGGTGCAGCCGAAGGGGCTTGAGTGGACAGAACGCACGCTTCCCAAAAAGGGCGAGCGTATGATGTTCCACAGTAACCTCATCGACGCGGCCCTCTTCGGTGCGCTTCTCATCACTTTCCTCAATAAGAGTGACCGTGTCAAGATTGCCTGCCAGTCTGTTCCGATTGGCGGGATATTTGCTGTAGACCCGAACGGTGGCTGCTACAAGCAGGCAACCTATTTCCCGTTCCAGCAGGCTGCAGCTTACAGCAAGGGCACCGCTTTGCGGGTTGCGCTTGACAGCCCTACCCTGCAGACCGAAAACTACGGCGAAAAACCGTTTGTCAAAGCCGCTGCCGTTTACAACGAAGAAGCGGAGACCATTACGGTGTTTGCCGTAAACCTCAGCCTTCGTGAGAGTGTGGAACTCGAGTCTAAAATTGCATTTGAAAATGCAACGCTTACCCGTCACATTCAGCTATACGATAGCCAGCCCCTTGCCGTTAACTCCTTTGAGAACCCGAATCGTGTTGTACCGAAGGAAGTTCGGGTCACGACCGGCAATCCGGTTCTGCCGCCTCTGAGCTGGAATGTCCTGCAATATAAATTGTAATTCGCCAACTCTTTCCATAAGAAAGACTGGTGCCGGAACCAATTCGGTTCCGGCACCTGTTTTTCTGTGCAGGATATGCCTGCCGCAGGAATCTCCGCATCAAAGAAATACCGCCCGAAGCAGTTGCCTGCCCGAGCGGTATCGCTTTCTCAGATGCGAACGTCAATACGGTTTTTCAAAGACATCGCCGTATTCTGTGACGCCTCTTTTGCGGATTGTTCCGCTTTGCGTTGTGCTTCAGCTGATTGTGATTTTGTGATTAAACTTTGCCTGTGCGAATTAATTGCCTCACTGATACTTTTACCGTTTGAACCCATCGTGGCCCGTGCTGCGTCGGTGTTGTATTTTAGCATGGAAACGCTGAACCTTTTTGCGGAATTCTGACTTCTCCTCTGTAGTTCACGAATCTGCTGGTTAACCTTGGAAAGAAGCTCGTCATATTGACGCAGCTTCATCTGCAATCCTGTTCCGGAAAGTCCCTGCACTCTGGCTGTAATGCGGCAATCGTTTTCAATTTTGCGAATGGAATCGGCGAGTCTCTGTAGTTCTTCAATCTGTGAATTCTGTGCACTCGAGGACTGAACAGCACCAGCAATATTCTGTACGGATGAGACAGCCGAAGCAGTTTTTTCAATTTCCATAAATCCAATCGCCTCGCCATTGCTGACCATAATTGTAAATTATCTTCCAATCACTATATCGTCCGCAGCAGGCTAAAATTTAATGAAACATGAAAATTTATTATGCTTGAGGCGCCAAACCGAGTTCTTCAGGTCGCACCATGCCGCACTGAATGGCGCGGTCACGCAGAAAAATGTAAAGTTCGGCGAAAGTTGCCTGCACGTAAGCCGTGACAAACGAAGTAATCACAGTAGCGGCAAGCATAGAGATTGGCCCACACAGCGCGCCGACAATCTCGATTACGATAGCAGCGAGAAAAAACCATCCGATAAAGGAAAGATACAGCACGAAAATGGCGCCTTTTTCACCGTCGGTCATCATGCGACTGAGCTGCCGTGCACGTGATCCGGACATATTGGGATTATCCGAAAGAAGGAACGGAACCAGCCAGTACTGAAGGGACTTAATGATGCCCGGTATGACGAAAAGCATGCTCCACAGGACGGTGATCAAATACGTTACAAACATCGTTCCCACGGAGTTGCCGTAACCATGTTTGAAACTGCTGAACAGTGTTTCAAATTTTGTGTCGCCGAAGCGGTTATGTACAAAGAAACGGGAAAGACCTACGGAAAGCGGAAAAACTACCAATATTGTAACCAGAATTTCAAGAAGGCTTAACCATTTAACTTCGGGCGAACGAAGTGCGTCTGTGAAGTCGATACTGTAGCCATAGTTATTAGGACCATAGTTGTAACTATAGCTGACATGAGACATGTTGTTAATCACAAATCCTAAAATAATAGTGAAGATGTTGCTGATGAGCGCGGCAACAACGCATGCAGCAAACGCCGTCCAGTATTTGCTGCCCGAAAGGGCAAGACGCGCGTTACTTTTCAAAATTGATCTGTCCCACATACTATTTCACTCCCAAAAAATCCAGAAGATAGGCTAGCTGCCCATACTTCCTATTATTTCCATTATAGCAATTGCCTTCTGACACTTCAATAGTTTTGACAAAAAATCCCCTTCCGAATTTACCGGAAGGGGATTGGAAAAATCAGCGGTCTTCGTCAAACGGTTGGTCGTTCCATGTGTACATCTTGCGGAGCTCTTTGCCGACGATTTCCAGCTGCTGCTCGGCTTCCATGCGCCTGCAGGCGTTGAAGTGAGCGCGGCCGTTCTTGTTTTCGGCAATCCACTTAGAAGCGAAGGTGCCGTCCTGAATCTCGGCGAGAACCTTCCTCATTTCTTTGCGGGTTTCTTCGGTGATGATGCGCTTGCCGGTCTCATAGTCGCCGAACTCTGCGGTGTCGGAAACGGAATAGCGCATGAAGGAGAAGCCGCCGCGGTAAATGAGGTCGACAATCAGCTTCATCTCATGGATGCACTCGAAATACGCGTTTTCCGGTGCATAGCCCGCTTCTACCAGCGTTTCAAAGCCGGCCTTCATCAGGGCAGTTACGCCGCCGCAGAGCACGCATTGTTCGCCGAAGAGGTCGGTTTCGGTCTCAATCTTGAAGGTTGTTTCCATCAATGCCGCACGAGCTGCGCCCAGAGCTGCGCCGTAGGCGAGGCCGATTTCCAGCGCGTGGCCGGTGTAGTCCTGCTCCACGGCGATGAGGCTCGGAACGCCTCTGCCTTCCACATATTCGCTGCGTACCGTGTGGCCCGGGCCCTTCGGGGCAATCATGAAAACATCAATGTTTTTTGGCGGAATGATCTGTTTGTAGTGGATGTTGAAGCCGTGTGCAAACGCGAGCGCTTTGCCTTCGGTAAGGTAGGGGGCAATTTCTGTCTTGTAGACATCTGCCTGGCGCTCGTCGGGAATCAGCACCATAATAACGTCAGCGGCTTTTGTCGCTTCCGGAACGGTAAGCACTTTCAAGCCCTGTGCTTCGGCTTTCGCCTTGCTCTTGCTGCCCTCGTAAAGGCCCACGATCACGTCAACACCACTGTCACGCAGGTTCAGCGCATGAGCGTGTCCCTGGCTGCCGTAGCCGATAATCGCGACTTTCTTTCCTTTCAGGACGTTGATGTCGCAGTCAGCCTGGTAATAGATCTTTGGCATATTCTTTTCCTCCTTGCCGTTAGGCATTAATAATTTGAACAAACGGGAAAGTAAGGCGGAAGCGGATTGCCCGCCGGCCGCCTATGCTTTGGCGTTTTGTTTGAGCGCGGTTGAGGCACCTTTTTCAATGGCGAGCGCGCCGGAGCGCACGACCTCTTTGATGCCGTAAGGTTTGAGCAGACCGATAAGCGTGTTCAAACGGTCTTCACTGCCGGTAATCTCCAGCGTGAGGGAAGCGGGGGAGACATCCACAATGGACGCGTGAAGCAGCTCGGCGATGTTCATAATTTCGGCGTGCTGCTTTGCCCGGCAGGTGACCTTGATGAGTGCGTGTTCGCTGCTCAGGAACATTCCCGGTTCCAGCACCTTAACCTTAATGACCGGAATCAGCTTGTTCAGCTGCTTTTCCACTTGCTCAACAATATGTTCATCGCCGTCGACCACAATCGTCATGCGGGAGATGTCAGCGTCCTGCGTGACGCCGACGGCGAGGCTGTCAATGTTAAATCCTCTGCGGGAGAACAGTCCGGCTACCTTGGAGAGGACACCCGGCTGATTTTCCACGAGAACGGAAAGTGTGTGTTTCATTTCGCATTCCCCCCTTACAGAGTCGGTTCGTCCGGGTCAACACGGCAGACGAGAAGGAACGGGCCGTCCGATTCCAGCATGCGCTTTGCGGCAAGCTCGGCCTGCGCATTGCTTGAGACCTCCGTCGCAGGAATCCCGTAGGCTTCGGCGAGCTTCACAAAGTCCGGACTGCCGGTGAGCGTGGTCGCGGTGTGGCGGCCGTCATAGAGCTTTGTCTGAAGCTCCCACACCATGCCGAGACGCTCGTTCACCATGAGGATAATCTTTACGTCTGCGCCGGTCTGCTTCAGCGTGGCAAGCTCGCACATCGACATTTGGAAGGAGCCGTCGCCGCAAACGCAGACGACCTGCCGGTGCGGTTTTGCCAGCTTGGCCCCGATGGCGGCAGGCAGAGCGTAGCCCATGGTCCCGAGGCCGCCCGAGGTGAGAAAACGGCCTTCCTTTACATTAAAGTTTTTTGCAGCCCAGATTTGGTTTTGGCCGACGTCGGCGCAGAAGATGGCGTTTTTCGCCATCATGCGGGAGAGTACGCGCATGAATGAGCGCGGTTCCACATAATCGTCGCGGGGAGAACCCTTCGGGACAAATGCCGCTTTTTCGGCTTTTACATGTTCAATCCATTCGGCGGGAGCCGTGTAATCCGTTTCCGCGGCAAGCGCGCGAAGAACAAGGCGGATGTCGCCCACAATCGGAATGTCGACATCCATGTTCTTGCCGATTTCCGCCGGGTCAATATCAATATGCACAATCTTGGTGGTGTCGGATACCTGCTGCGGGTCGGAGACCGCTCGGTCGCCCACGCGCGCGCCGCAGAGCAGAATCAGGTCCGCGTCGTGCATGGCGCGGTTCGCGTTCTCGTGGCCGTGCATGCCGATCATTCCGAGATAAACCGGACTGTCCATCGGTACAACGCCAAGGCCCATCATCGTGGAAACAATCGGGATGCCTGTCTTTTCGGCAAATTCTATCATTTCGGTGCGCGCCCCGGCGAGAACAACGCCGCCGCCGCAGCACAGAAGCGGACGCTTTGCCTTGGAAATGGCCTCTGCCGCCTTGCGTATCTGTATGGCATGACCCTGCGTGCGCGGCTTGTAGCCGGGAATCTGTGCTTTCTGCGGGTAACTGAACGAGGCGACCATCTGCTTCTGCACATCGGTCGGAACGTCAATCAGCACCGGACCGGGACGTCCGGTGGAGGCAATATGAAAAGCCTCTTTGAAAATACGCGGAAGGTCCGCCGCGTTTTTCACGAGGTAGGAGTGTTTGGTAAAGGATTCGCAGGCGCCAGTGATGTCGGCTTCCTGAAAGACATCGCGGCCGAGAAGCCATTGGTTCACTTGGCCGGTTATGGCAATAAGCGGCACGGAGTCCATGTACGCCGTGGCGATTCCGGTAATGAGGTTGGTCGCGCCGGGGCCGGAGGTTGCCACGCATACGCCCGGCACTCCTGCCGCGCGGGCGTAGCCGCTCGCCTCATGGGCGGCGTTCTGCTCCTCGCGCACGAGAACATGTTCGATTTTGGAACGGCAGAGAAAATCGTAAAACGGGCAGATGGCTGCACCCGGGTAGCCAAATACGGTTTTCACGCCTTCGATTTCAAGGCATTTGACCATAATTTCCGCACCGCTGATCACGTCTGTCACTCCTTTTTTGGAAAATTTATATAACTGTGATTATAGCATCCAATTCTTTGCCCCGTCAATCGAAAAAAAGCATAATATTTCATTCATTTAAATCATTGCTTTTGAAAATTTTTTTCGATGAATTTGTATAGCTTTCATAATTTTGGGAAAGCACGGCTACCAGAAAGAAACTTGCCGGAGCAGACGGAAAGGATGAAAGAAATGGTTCGGACGTTTCAGCCTCCCGAGAATCCGGAGACAATCGAAGAATAAAAAAATCCCCGCGGCCGAAATGGCTGCGGGGATCTCTTCGTGGCTATATTTTCTGGGCAATATCGCGCGCAACCGCGACGCCGGTTACGGAGGCCTGCATGAGGCCGCGCGTAATGCCCGCACCGTCGCCGATGGCGTAAAGATTTTTGACCTGTGTCTCAAAATGATTGTCGACGGTTACTTTAGAGGAGTAGAACTTCACTTCCACGCCGTAGAGCAGGGTGTTTTTCGAGTAAAGGCCGGGCGCGAGCTTGTCGAACGCGCGAAGCGCCTCAACAATGCTTGTCAGGTGGCGGTGGGGCAGAACAAACGAAAGGTCGCCGGGCACCGCCGTTTTCAGCGTCGGTATGGTAGTGGACTTCGCCAGACGGCCCGCGTCGGTGCGCCTGCCGAGCAGAAGGTCGCCGAGGCGCTGTACCATGATGCCGCCGCCCGTGAGCATATTGCCAAGCTGGGCGATATAGCGGCCGTATTCAATAGGTTGGTTGAACGGTTCGGTAAACCGCGTGGAAACGAGCAGGGCAAAGTTCGTGTTTTCGGTTAGACGGTCCTCCTCTGCATAGGAGTGGCCATTGACGACGGCGATTCCGCCGCTCGGCGTGTCGTAATGCTCCTCACTCACAATGCCGCCCGGGTTCATGCAGAAGGTTCGCACTTTGTTTTCAAATGTGTCTGAGTAATAGACCAGCTTCGCCTCGTAGAGATGCTGCGTCAGCGGGTCCATAACGGCGTTCGGTACTTCTACGCGTACGCCGATATCCACTTCATTGTTTGTGACGGAAAGACCGAGTTCGTTTGCGGTGCGGTTGAGCCATTCGGCACCGCCGCGGCCCGGCGCCAGTACAATGTATTGTGCGGAAACGGTTTCCTCTTTTCCATCCTTGTTCATAAGGCGCACACCAGTGGCGGTTCCGTTTTCGGTGACGATGGATTTTGCCGTAGTGCGCTCGCGGAACTCAAAGTTCGGGCGAGAAGAGAGGTAATCATACATCGCCTTGAGCACCATGTAGGAATATTCCGTTCCCATGTGGCGCACGGGGCAGGGAATAAGACGAATGTTTTCCCGCCGTGCTTTGTAGGAAATTTTTTCGGCGAATTTGTCGTTTCGGCCGAAAACTTTGTCCGGCGCGCCATATTGCAGGTAGATTCCGTCCACATATTGAATCAGGCTGCGCACTGTGTCCACCGGGAGGTAGTCGGTGATGTTTCCGCCCACTTCTTCTGAGAGCGACAGCTTGCCGTCGGAGAATGCTCCCGCGCCGGCCCAGCCGTTCATGATGCTGCAGGTGGCGCAGTGCGCGCAGGTCCCTGTTGTGCGTGCGGGGCAGGCGCGATGCTCAATGGCGTTGCCCGAATCCACCACAAGTACTTTGCGCTCCGGTGCGAGTCGGTCCATTTCCAATGCTGTAAAGATACCGGCCGGGCCGGCACCTACGACAATGACATCATAGTTTTTCATTTCGTTGCTCCTTTCCCAATTTCCTCGTCAAGCAAATGGAGAAATGCGGTTCGGAATGCTTCGTCATCGGATTTGGTACGTCTGCGGTTCTTTCCGAATTTTCCGCCCGCCCGGCGAATCTTCTGCCCGAGCGCCCGTTCAAACAGCAGACGGTCGATGTTGTCTGCGCTGTAAATCAGTCCGTTCTGGTTCAGCGCCTTTGCGCCCTTGCCGAGCGACATCGCCGCCACGCCGTAATCCTGCGTCACCACGATGTCGCCGGGCTGAATCAGGTTGACAAGGCGGATATCGGCGCTGTCGTGCCCTTGGTCCACGGTGATGACGGTGCTGTATCCGTCGTTCAGCTCATGGCTTGTGTCGATGAGCATAATCACGGGGATGTTCCGATGCTTTGCCTCCCGCACGATGATTTCTTTTACCGGGCAGGCGTCTGCGTCCACAAGGATTTTTATGGCTGTGCCTCCCGTTCCTCTTTCAGCAGAGGAATCACGTCGCGCAGGGTGGGAACACAGGCGGCCAGTTTGGCACGCAGTTCCTCTGTCGGCTGAACTTGGTCGGGCACCATGACGGTTTTCATGCCCGCGCGAATTGCGGAGAGGCAGCCGTTCGGCGAATCTTCAAGCACCATGCAGCGGGACGGCGCAATGCCGAGTACCTGCGCGGTAGTCAGGTAAATCTGCGGGTCCGGCTTACACTTTTCTACCATGTCGCCGCAGATGAACGTCTGAAAATATTGTGTGACATTCGCTTTGTTGCAGTATTCGAGAACTTTTTCCCGCACGGTGGAAGAAGCAATCGCGCAGATGAAATGTTCCTGCCGCAGATATTCCAAGAGGTCGTAAAGACCTTCCTTTACCGGAACTCCGTGGGTTTGAATTTCTTTCGTAAAACGGCGCAGGTATTCTGCGGCAAATACCGTGAACGGAAAGTCGGGGCCGAAGCGGCGCTTGAAAATAGGCTCGCTTTCGTTGAAACGCACGCCCATTGTCTCAGGTATGATGACAGAAATGTTGTGGTAACCGAGTTCTTCGCCGAGTTTGTCCCACAGCTCGCGCGTAAGCTGCTCGGTGCCAAACATCAAGCCGTCCATGTCAAAAATTACTGCTTCTATCATTTAAACAACCCCTCTCCCGAATTTTCCAAGATGCAGGCAAAACAAAAAAGGGGACCGGAGGTGATTCCGGTCCCCGGCTTCAGTGCATGCCTGCAAAATACAGAGCCGAATTTCAATTCCCGCTGTTCATTATATCTGCTGCTAGATGGGATGTCAAGGCGAAAGGCCTTAGGACTCCAGCATGCGCAGAATATCCTGCTTGCTGCAGAGGCCCACCGAAGACTCAACAACTTCTCCGTCCTTAAAAACCAAAAGAGTCGGAATCGACATGACGTTGAAACGTTCGGCTAGCTCGGGTGATTCATCAACATTTACTTTGCAGACCTTGTAGCGCCCGTCGCTTTCATTCCCGATTTCGTCCACAATCGGGGAGAGCATACGGCACGGGCCGCACCAAGATGCCCAAAAGTCCACCAGAACCGGCAGCTTGGAGCCGGAGATCGTTGAATCAAAATTTTCCGTGTTCAATGACGTTACAGCCATTCTCGAAACATCCTTTCCAATCCAAATCTTTCAGAACTTTTTACGCCCTTATTATAATACCGCCTCAATCAATATGTATGTAATAAAGTCACCGGAACAGCATAAAAACATTCCTAGATTCACCGAATATTGACAAAATGACAAAAACATTTTATAGTATTCCTTAATAGGAACACTCATAAAAAGAAGGGAAAGAAATGGATGCATCTATGCTTTTAATGCGCTTTGGCCTCACAAACCAAGAGGCGCGTGTCTACTGCACCCTCTGTGCGGAGGGTGAGATGACCGGCTATGAGGTGGCAAAGGCCACGGGAATTTCCCGCTCCAATGTTTACACCGCTTTGGCGGGTCTTGTGGAAAAAGGCGCCGCGTACCTTTCGGCGGAAAACGTGACGCGCTATATGCCTGTTCCCGCCAAAGAATTTTGCGACAGCCGAATTTCGGCGCTCCAGCGGGACAGGGACGAGCTGATTCGCGTGCTTCCCGCGCGTGTGGAAGACAGCGAAGGCTACTTGACGATTGTGGGCGAGACGAATATTCTGGCGCGGATGCGCGCCATGATTACCGGGGCACAGATGAGAATTTATGCCTCGATGTCTGCGCAAATTATGGAACGGGTGCGCCCCGAACTGGAAGACGCGCTCGCGCGCGGCCTCAAAGTAGTGCTCATCACCGAGAAATCGTTCGCGCTCGAGGGCGCTGTCGTGTGGTATTCCGAGAAGAAACAGCGGCAAATTCGCCTAATCGTGGACTCTTCCTGCGTGCTGACCGGAGATCTGGACGACGGGGAGTATTCCACTTGCCTATATTCGCGGAAGAAGAACCTGACCGATTTGTTTAAGGAAGATTTGAAAAATGAAATCCGGCTGATTCAGCTAACGGAAGGAAGAGAAGAATGAGCGATTTTTTTGTTTCCCATGAAAAGCTAAAGGAGATTGCGGAGAAGTATCCTACCCCGTTTTACCTGTATGACGAAAAAGGAATCCGCGAGAACGCAAAAAAAGTGAAGAGGGCATTTGCGTGGAACCCGGGTTACCGCGAATACTTTGCCGTCAAGGCTACGCCGAACCCGTACATTTTGGAGATTATGAAGGACGAGGGGTTCGGAACGGACTGCTCCTCGCTGACGGAGCTGATGCTTTCCGACGCGGTGGGTTTTCACGGGGAAGAAATCATGTTTTCTTCCAACGAAACGCCCGATGAAGATTTTCTGCTTGCGCACAAGCTCGGCGCTACCATCAATCTCGACGACTTCACGCATATTGAGATTCTGAACCGCCTCTGCGGAATCCCGGAGACCATCAGCTGCCGCTACAACCCCGGCGGGGTGTTTCAGGCCAGCAACGCCATTATGGACAACCCCGGCGACGCAAAGTACGGCTTTACCCGCGAGCAGTTGTTTGTGGGCTTCCGTCGCCTGCAGCAGCTTGGCGCGAAACATTTCGGCATCCACGCATTTCTCGCCAGCAACACAACGGGCAACGAATATTACCCGGTGCTTGCCAAACAGCTGTTCCAGCTTGCCGTGGAGCTGCACCGCGAAACCGGCGCGCACATCGCGTTCGTCAACCTTTCGGGCGGCGTAGGGGTTCCTTACCGCCCCGGGCAGAAGCCCGCCGACATCCTCCGCATCGGCAGGGAAGTGCGCAAGGTCTATGAGGAAGTCCTTGTGCCGGAAGGCATGGGCGACGTGAAAATCTTCACCGAAATGGGCCGCTTCATGATGGCGCCATACGGCTGTCTGGTTGCCAGAGCCATCCGCGAAAAGCATATTTATAAAGAGTACATCGGTCTGGATGCCTGCGCTGCCAACCTGATGCGCCCGGCGATGTACGGTGCTTACCACCGCATTACGGTCAGCGGCAAGGAGAATCTTCCCTGCGACCACAAGTATGACATTGTGGGCGGGCTGTGTGAAAACAACGATAAGTTTGCCATCGACCGCATGCTGCCGAAAATTGAAATGGGCGACCTTATCGTGATCCATGACGCGGGTGCGCATGGGCACTCCATGGGCTACAATTACAACGGCAAGCTGCGCTCCGCCGAACTGCTGCTGAAGGAAGATGGTTCCGTGAAGCTCATCCGCCGTGCCGAAACTCCGGCCGATTATTTTGCAACCCTGGATTATCCGGGACTGCCGAAGAGATAACAGAAAAAAGCGAAAAGATGCCGCCTGTCAGGCGGCATCTTTTCGTTGGAGAAAGAGGAAGTAATTATGAAAAAAGCAATGTTTCCTCGGCTGAGGAGGGGCTTGCAATCGTGTTAACGGTTACCGTGTTTTCACCGGTAACTGAATACGGCTTTAGTTTATCGTGCAATTATGACTTCCTAATGAATCGGGTTTAAAGTATTTTTAGATTATCTGTGAACAAATTAAGAACGCTTAGAAAACCCCCGCAGTCTAACCAGCTGTTCCCACAAAAAAGAGACTGTGTCGAATCGTTTTCTGGTAGAATGTCAATTGACCGATAATTCCACAAATAATATACTAAAGTAAGTGATTACTGTAAGGGGAGATTTCATGGCAGAGCAGAGTGGAAAAGAGATTGGCACGGAAAAAACGAGCCGGCAGCAGACCGCTTCGGCCGCAAGACGATTTACATTCTGAGCATTATTTTGTTCGGAGCCGGTTCGCTTTTCTGCGGCCTGGCGCAGAATTTCCAAAGCTTCGGCTTCCTGCTTGCCGCGCGTACCGTGCAGGCAATCGGCGGAGGCGGAATCATGCCCGTTGCAACCGCTGAGTTTGGGACAATCTTCCCGAAGGAAAAGCAGGGCATGGCGCTCGGGCTCGTCGGTGGAGTGTACGGAGTCGCGAATATTTTCGGCTCCTCGGCCGGCAGCGCAATTCTTGACCTGTTCGGAAAAAACAACTGGCAGTTTATTTTTTATGTGAATGTGCCCATCAGTTTGTTTGTTATCATCGCAGGCCTAATCTATCTGCCCAACACGAAAGTAGAGAATGTCAAGAAGATTGACGTTTTCGGTATTCTCCTGTTGGTTATGATGGTTCTTTCTCTTCTGTATGGCCTGAAAAACATTGACTTCTTTAACTTCTCACAGACCATTCGAGAGACGGACGTTTATCCGTTCCTGCTGGCCTTCCTCGCGCTGATTCCGATTTTTATTTTCGTCGAGAAAAGGGCAGAGGACCCGGCAATGAATCTCAGCTACTTCCGGAATATGCGCATCCTCGTCACCATGGCGGTTGCCATTGTTTCGGGCATTCTTCTCATGGGCATGGTCTTCGTCCCGCAGTTTGCTGAAAACGCGATGAAGGTACCCACGGGTGACGGCGGTTACTTTGTCATCATTCTCGGGCTTTTTGCCGGATTGGGTGCACCGGTTTCGGGCAAACTGACCGACCGCATCGGCGCGAAACTGGTGCTGATGGGCGGCTTCCTGCTGTCGATCATCGGTTCGCTGTTCGTCATGTTCGTTGCGATTCCCCACCCGTCTTACTTTTCCGTCCTGACGGCGCTGATGTTTACGGGCCTCGGCATCGGTTTCACAATGGGCGCGCCGCTGAATTACATGATGCTCTCAAACACCAAGAAGGAAGAATCCGCTTCGGCCCTCGCAACACTATCGCTCGTCCGCTCGGTGGGAACCACCGTGGCGCCCGCAATTATGGTTGCGTTCCTGGCACATGCGGGTGGAAACCTTCAGGGCAATCTTATGGACGTCCTTCCGAAGGAAGTCTCCGTGCCGCCTTTGCCGTATTCGCAGGAGCTGACCGACGAGTTCAACAAGATGAAAAGCGACCCGAACTATAAGGATAAGCTTGCTGGCGTGGATATGCCGGATCTAACATCTATGACAACTGTGAAGGTCAGCATGTCCGGTTCTCTGGAGGGTGCGATTCAGACTCTCACGAAGAAACAGGCACAGATGAAAGCGCAGGAAAATACGCTTAAGGCAAACATCCGTGACATGACGCAGAAGAAAAAATCTCTGGAAACTGCCATCAACGGAATGACAAGCGGCCTGAACGAAATGAACGCAACGGTGGCAAAAATGCAGACCCTCAAAGAGGCAGTGCCAACCGCTTTCCAGCAGGGTAAGCAGAACTATCTTAACGAAATTCAGAAGCGTTCTGACAAAATTGAATCGGTCTACCAGTCAACTCTGAACGAAGGTTTCTGGCAGATTTATCTGACCACGTCCATTTTTGCGGCAGTCGCGCTCCTTCTTCTCTTGGGTTACCGGGAAAAGAAAGGGCAGAGCCAGCAGACCGAAAGTCAGCAGGTAGAATAACAGGGAGAAGTGAATCCCTCCTATCGAAAATAAAAAGAAGCCCAACCACAAAGGTCGAGCTTCTTTTTCTGGTCCGCCCGGAGGGATTCGAACCCCCGGCCTTCAGAATCGGAATCTGCTGCTATATCCAGGCTTAGCTACGGGCGGATGCGCAATTCATTATAGCACATCCGGGTGAAAAGTCAAACAGATTACCGATGAGAGCCGAAAAAGAACAATGCCATCGTTCCGGGACCGGCATGTGTCCCCAAGACCGGTCCAACGTCATTTACGATTACGTCTTTTACCCCGAGGCGGCGCCTTACTTCCGAAGCAACATACTCCGCGTCTTCCGGAGCGTCGCCGTGGCTGATGAAAACCGTCTGGGTTTGCGGAGATACCGCAATTTTTTCCATCTGGTCCACCAATGCGTCAAGCGAGGCTCTGCGGCCGCGAACCTTGCTTATCATTGCGAGCTTGCCGGTATCATCTACATGCATGATTGGCTTAAAATTCAGCATACTACCGATAAAGGCCACAGTGGGCGCAATACGCCCGCCGCGCTTTAGGTGCATCAGGTCATCGACCGTAAACAAATGGCACAGATGAAGTTTGTTCTGCTCCAGCCAGTCTCGCACTTCTTCAATGCTTTTGCCTTCGCGCTTTTTCTGCACCGCATAGTAAATCAACATTCCCTGCCCAAGAGACGCGCAGAGGGTATCGACGCAGATCACTTTACGCTCCGGATATTTTGCCGACATCTCCTCACACGCCATGCGCGCCGCATTGCAGGTGTTCGACAGCCCGGAGGAAAATGCCGGAACGAGAACGTCTTTGCCGGCCTTCAGAAGCGGCTCGATTGCCCCGACAAATGCGTCAACATTCACAGCGGCGGTACGTGCCGGCTCCCCTTTGCGCAGAAGTTCATAGTAGTCGTGGGGCGGCATGGCACGTCCGTCAAGGTAATTCAGATATTCCTTTCCTCCGATTTCAAAGGAAAGAGGAAGAACCGTCAGTTCTAGCTCCTCTGCCAATTCAGCAGGAAGATCACACGAAGAATCCGTTACGATTGCAAAATCGTTCATAGCATACTCCTAAAAATTTGATGCTTTCATCATATATCGAATTATGGTTTTTGTAAATATGTTTTCCATATAGTTAACAAATAATTCATCCATAATTAAAATATCACATAGTTTTCAAAACTATTTAATACATAAGAAAACCGCTCCTGTCGAAAAGGCAGGAGCGAAAATTTTGTAAAGAGTTATAGGTAACAGAAAACAGCTGGGTGATGATTCAGTTAAGCAGGGGAATCGTCAGAAGATCATTGCGAAAGCGGCGGTGAAGTCACATGTGAAAGAAGAAACCCGAAATAGCCGGATAGAAACTGCTGACAAGAAAGAGCGCAGCCAATACCCAAAAAGCGGCGGATTGCAGGAAAACCACCCGGTAGGGATGCTCCGGCTGAACAACATTTGACGAGGCCTTTTTGCTGATTTCGTGGAACGGAATCCGGCGCATCAAAAGGAGAACGAGGCTAATTACAATCATAAAACCGTCGAATATAAGCATTTGATAGGTTTCGATGCCGCACACGCTCGATACCATCGCAACTACGTTATTCAGAATATGTAGGACAATCGTCGGAAGAATCGAACCAGTTTTTATCGCAACAAACCCGAAGAAAAAGCCGGCAAGGACGGCAGAGGCACCCTGAGGTAGGTTCAGATGCATCAGACCGAACAATACGCCCGAAACAAGGATGGCGAGATTATCTCCCCATGGGCGCAGACTTTGGAGAATAAGGCCGCGGAAAAGAATTTCTTCGAGGACTGGCCCTAGAACACACACATAGATGACCATAATTACATTTTGCGCAATATTACCCGGGAGGGAGATATCCACTTCGGTAAGTTTTATTCCGGCGTAATCGAAAAGTTTTTGAATGCCTACCCCCAAGAAATCACCCACACCGGAAACGCCGAAAATGGCCACGAGATATACGATAGATTCCTGAACGCTAACCGAAGGCCGTTTCCATTGTTCCTTTATCTTGCAGTGAAACATAGAGCGCATGATTACAATGGTTGCTATTTCGGCAGGAATTATGCAAAGGATTTTGAAAAAGGTGGAACTGGTAAAACTATCCCCCCTTTGGTGAGGTAGTCTACAACTTCCTGAATATTTCCGGCTTTGATAGAAGGCAAAAATTGATTGATGTTCGCAAACAACCACGCGAACAGGAAAACAGAATAGAAAGCACTCGCGATAATTTGTTCGATAATCGGAACGAATGAGGCAGTGTTTCCGGCACTGCGCAGCAGAGAACGGGCGTGTTTCTTTGCGTCCTGTGGGTCGGAATAAAGAGATGGGTTATAAGCTGCCTGCGGAGAGGAATAAGGCACTGCAGGATTGCGGTACGCCGGCGGCGCAAAGGATTTTATCGGGTTACGGTAAGGCGACTGCGGTCCGTAGGGCTCTGCAGGATTACAGAAAGCC